>NC_012526.1:860833-1186666 GCF_000020685.1 Deinococcus deserti VCD115
TGGGCCAGTACGGAGTGGTCAGCTATCTGGCCAAGGACCCTGCAACAGCGCGCGCTCAGCTGACGCAGGCCGTGAAACTCGACGCCCTGCGTTACCCGGAGTTCTACTACTATCTCGGCCGGCTGGGCCTGGACAGCGGGGAACTGCGCGCAGCCCGTGACAACCTGACGCGCGCTGCTGCGCTCGGCAGCAACACGGCGGAGTATGCCTATTACCTGGGGTTGTCCTACGAGCGCAGCGCCACAGGGCTGGCTCCGGACCGTCTGAAGGCCCGGGCCAACTACGAGCAGGCCCTGCGTCTGGACCCCGGACACCGGCTGGCCCAGGAGGGCCTCAACCGCCTCCGCTGATCGTGTTCCTTGTACACCTGCACAGCCGGCCTCAAGTTGGGCCGGCTGTTTTTGATGTATAGCCAGCTGTCCTGGTGAAGGTCATGCCGGACAGGTCTGTGTCAGAGAAAATCACTTAATGTGGAGGGACTTCAGGCAGTGGCTTCCTGGCGCTTCTGAAGTCGCCTTGAGCGGCTTCGCCCGCAGAAGGCGGGGGGACCGGACCACAGGTTCCCGGAGGTCGGGCAGGGCGCGACCATCAGCGCAGGGAAATGTGGACCGGGCGGCTCTGTGAGGGGAGTCCGCCCGGTCCATCTGAAGTGATATGAGAGCGGTTGTTTACCCGCCCAGGTAGGCGTGCAGGACGCGTTCGTCGTTGACCAGCTGCGCGCTCTGACCCGTGAAGGTCATCTGCCCGGCTTCCAGCACGTAGGTGCGGTTGGAACTGTTCATGGCCAGCTTGGCGTTCTGCTCGACCAGCAGAATGGTAGTGCCCTGCTCGTTGAGCTCGCGGATAATCGAGAAGATTTCCCGCACGATGATGGGCGCCAGACCCAGACTGGGCTCGTCGAGCAGCAGCAGACGAGGGCGGCTCATCATGGCGCGCGCGATGGCCAGCATCTGCTGTTCCCCACCCGAGAGCGTACCGGCCAGCTGATGGCGGCGCTCGCCCAGACGTGGGAAGCGTTCGTACATCCGGGAAATGTCACCCTTGACCTCGGCCGCGTCCCGGCGGGTATACGCGCCCAGCTCCAGATTGTCCTGCACGCTCTGGCGCGCGAGCACCTGCCGGCCCTCAGGACTCTGGGCAATCCCGATCCTGACCGCCTCATCGGCTGGAATACGGGTAATGTCGCGCCCGGCGAACATGATGCGGCCGCTCACAGGCCGCATCATGCGCGAGACGGCCCGCAGGGTGGTGGTCTTTCCGGCGCCGTTGGCCCCGATCAGGGTGACCACCTCGCCTTCCTCCACACTCAGGCTGATGTCCCGAATTGCCTGGATGGCGCCGTAATTCACGCTGAGCCGTTCAATTTCCAGCAGGGCCATATTACTCGCCTCCCAGGTACGCTTCGATCACTTTGGGGTCGCGCTGCACGCTGACCGGGTCCCCGATCGCAATCAGCTCACCGAAATTCAGCACGGCCACGCGGTCACACAGACCCATGACCAGCGGCACATGGTGTTCGATAACCAGCACGGTCAGGTCAAACTGGTCGCGGACCTCGCGGATAAAGGCCGTGAGCGCTCCCTTCTCGGCGGTGTTCATTCCGGCGGCCGGTTCATCGAGCAGCAGCACGCGCGGTTCGGTGGCCAGGGCGCGTGCAATTTCGAGGCGGCGCTGATCTCCGTAGCTGAAGTTCCCGGCACTTTCACCGGCCCGGTCGCTGAGGCCCACCAGATCCAGCAGTTCCCAGGCGCGGCGTTCAACCTGCAATTCCTCGGCGCGGGCCTGGCCAAACACGCCGCGCCATATTCCGGCGTGCGTGCGCGTATGCTGCGCGATTTTCACGTTTTCCAGGGCGCTCAGGCCACGGAACAGACGAATGTTCTGGAAGGTTCGGCTGAGGCCCGCCTGCGCGATCCGGTGGGGCGCCAGACCAGTGACGGTCTGACCACGGTAGGTCAGGGTGCCGGTACTGGGCGGGGTGAGGCCGGTCATGAGGTTGAAGAGGGTGGTCTTGCCTGCACCGTTGGGTCCGATCAGACCGAAGATCTCTCCCTCGGTGACATCAAAGCTGACGTTGTTGACAGCCACCAGCCCGCCGAAGCGCCGGGTCATATTGCGCGCCTCAAGCACCACGTCGCGGGCACTCATGGGCGTACCTCGGCGGGGGGCAGGGCGGCAGGGCGCTCGGGAGGTCGGGGCCGGCGCAGGCGCTCCAGCGCGCCCACGATGCCCTGAGGCAGGTACAGGCTGGCCACCACCAGCACCAGCCCGTTGATGATCAGGCGCCAGTCACTGAGAAAGCGCAGTACCTCCGGCACAGCCGTCAGCAGGGCTCCGCCCACCACCGGGCCCCAGATATTGCGTGAGCCCCCGATCAGCACAAAAGCCAGAATGGCAATCGAGGCGTCGAAGGTCCCCTGCTTGGCATTCCACGTGTTCAGGAACGGCGCACTCATGGAGCCGACGATGCCGGCCAGCACAGCTCCGATAACGAAAGCCAGCACCTTGTAGCGGGTCGGCGGAACGCCCATGGCGTCGGCGGCCAGTTCATCTTCCCGGATGGCGCGCAGGGCGCGGCCGACACGGGAGCGCTCCAGCTGGTAGGCGAACAGCAGGGTCAGCACCAGCAGCGGCCCGAACAGAAATACGTATTGCCAGCGGTCCTGAAAACCGAACGCCTGGGGAATACCGAAAATACCGATGGCGCCGCCAGTGATCTGAAGGTTCAGCGACAGCACGCGCAGAATTTCCACGAAGGCGATGGTGGCCAGCGCCAGATAGATGCCGCGGAGCCGCAGCGCCGGTATGCCGACCACCAGGCCCAGGACACCAGACAGTAATGCGGCAACCAGCCAGGTCAATGGGAAGACGCCGTGGCCCAGAGCGTCGCGTATCCCCGCAAAGGTGGGATGGGTCAGCATGATCGCCGCCACATAGCCGCCCAGGGCGTAGAAGCCAGGGCTGGCCAGACTGAGCTGGCCGGCCTGGAGTGGAAAATACAGGCTCAGGCCCAGCAGGCCAGCCTGCAGCAGCGTGACGATCAGAAATCCGTACGTGGAGACAAAGTCGTTCATTTCACCTCTGGAAACTGGGCCGGGTCAAAGGGGGGAAGGCCGCGGCGGTCAGACTTTCTGAATGACGGCCTTGCCCAGCAGACCCTGGGGGCGTACCAGCAGAATCACAAACAGCAGCGCGAAGGCCACAGCGTCCTTGTACGCGCTGTAGTCGGCCGGAACGAACGCTTCAGCCAGACCGATGACCAGCCCACCAAGCACTGCGCCTGGAATACTGCCCAGACCGCCCAGGACGATGACTGCCAGCCCTTTAAGCCCGTAGGTCACGCCGAAGTAGGGGCCTGCCACACCAAAGGCTGTACCTACCAATGTTCCCGCGAGTCCGCCGAGAAATCCCGAGAGGAAAAAGGTGATCAGGATGAAGCGGTCTACGCTGATGCCCAGCAGGCTGGCTGTTCCTGGGTTTTCGGCCACGGCCCGCAGCGCTTTGCCGATCTTGGTGCGCCCGATAACGTACCCCAGGATGGCCAGCATGACCAGACTTACCAGGAAGATGATGATCTGCACTGTGCGGATCACGACCGTCTTGTCCCCGATCTGGAAGGCCAGGGCAGGTTTGACTTCCCCATAAGCGTTGGAGGGGAAGTTGTAAATTTCTGCGCCCACCAGCAGCTGGATCAGGTTGACGAGCACCAGCGCTACCCCCAGGCTGCTGACCAGGGCCAGCAGCGGATCGGCGCCGCGGGCCCGCATGGGCCGGAAGGCCAGCCGTTCGATCAGCACCGCCACCAGACCGGCCAGCACTGCGCCGATCAGGGTGGCCAGGCCAAAGCTGAGCGCGCTTCCGGAAAAAGGAGAGCCGTCTGGAAACAGGTTGATGCCCTTGAGCAGGCCGTTGTTCTCGAACTGGCCCACCACCAGGGTGTAGGTGAAATAGGCACCCAGCGTGAAGACAGCGCCATGAGCAAAATTGATGATGCCCAGAATCGAAAATACCAGCGTGTATCCCAGCGCGAAAATCGCGTACACGCTTCCTATGGCCAGGCCGTTCATGGTGTTCTGAACGAGTTGACTGAATTCCATGCAACCTCCGGCAGGATGCCCAAAACGCCGTTTGTATTCAAAGCGAGGCCGCCAGCTTCATGCGCGAAGGCTGGCGGCCCGCCCTG
Source organism: Deinococcus deserti VCD115 (assembly GCF_000020685.1). Classification (NCBI taxonomy): domain Bacteria; kingdom Thermotogati; phylum Deinococcota; class Deinococci; order Deinococcales; family Deinococcaceae; genus Deinococcus; species Deinococcus deserti. The sequence continues at coordinate 865,017 of NC_012526.1, forward strand.
GATACCGCTTTACTTCAGGTACACGAACGAGCCAGTTTTGGCGTCTTTCATGCGAATCTGCGCAACGTAAAAATCGCGCTGGTTAACCTCGCCTTCCTTGTCAAAGCTGATGGGCCCCAGTGGCGTGTTGTACTTGCCGACCAGAATCTGCTTGTTCAGGGCAACCCGCAGGTCATCGAGATCCCAGGTGCTGAGCTTCTTCTTGCGGTCAATCGCCTTGAGTGCCTCGACCATGACCTGCACCCCGGCGTAGGCCTGGGCAGCAAACTGGGGCGGGTCTTTCTTGTACTGGGCGCGGTAGTCCTTGACGAACACCTGGTTGGCCGCGCTGGGCTGGGCGGGGCTGTAGGCCTGAGCGATGATCACACCGTCACAGAATTTCTGGCAGACCGGAAACACGTTGCTGGTGTTCAGGCCGTTGCCCCCGATAATCAGCCCCTTGTAGCCCAACTGGCGCAGCTGTTTGACCAGGTTGCCCCCGTCGGCTGCCAGGCCCGAGATGATTACCAGGTCCACGTCAGAATTCAGGACAGCGGTCACCTGGGTGGTGAAATCAGTGTCTGTGGTCTGAAATTTCTGCACGGTGGCCAGGGTCAGCCCCTGGGCCTTGGCTGTTTCCTGGAAAGTGCCAGTTTCCGATACCGAGAAGGCGTCGTTCTGGGCGTACAGCACCGCTGCCTTTTTGATCTTGGGGTCAAGCTTGAGCGCCTGCCTGATGGCATTGGGGGCCACCACGGCCACGGGTGCGGAGACGCGCGCAATGTAGTCTCCGATCTGCGGAATGCCCTTGGCGGTGTTACTCGGCCCCAGGACGGGCACCCGGGCACGCTCGGCAATGGGGTCAGCAGCAAAGGCCTGCTGTGAGAGCGTCGGACCCACGATGCCCACGACCTTTTCCTTGTTGATCAGGTTCTGGAAGGCGTTGATGGCGCTGTTCTCGTCGCCTGCTGCGTCCTGGAACACCAGCTTGAAAGGCGTACCGTTGATGCCGCCCCGGGCATTCAGGTATTTCTCGGCAAAGCGTGCGCCGATCACCTGCTCCTGCCCCAGCAGGGCGGTGTTGCTGGTCTGCGCCAGGGCCACGCCGATCTTGATGGGAAGTTCGACCTTTTGTGCACTGGCCGACGCGACAAGCGCCGCTGTAATAAGTGCTCCGACATAACCTACTGGTTTCATGCATGCCTCCACACGGCACCGCGAACGGACGCCCTTTTGAACTGTCTGGTGTCGTTCACTATGGGGGCGGTCTGCGGGGAAGTCAACAGAAACGCTCAGGGCTGTCTGGAACGCGTTTACTCGCTACCGGGCAATACGTGGCCTAAGCGGTAGTCCGGCCCGCCCGTTGCCGCTGCACAAACGTCAGGAACTCTGTCCTGCTCAGCGTATTGACCACCTGCGCAGGGGTCAGGCCAGCCTTGCGGGCCACCGCTACCCCATATCGGGTGTCTGCCAGACCAGCAGGCACGTGGGCGTCCGTATTGACGGCAAAGGTCAGGCGCCCGCGCCAGCGCAGGACGTCGCGCCAGTCCAGGTCCAGGCGGTAGGCGTTGGCGTTGATTTCGACCACCGTGCCAGCCACTTCGCAGGCTTCCAGAACGGCGTCCAGGTCCATCGCGTAGCCTGGGCGGCGCAGCAGCAGCCGGCCCGTGGGATGCCCAAGAATGGTGATCAGCGGATGTGAGGCGGCGCGGACCAGCCGGTCGGTCTGACGGGCAGCGTCCAGCGTGAAGTGGCTGTGCACGCTGGCCACCACGTAGTCCAGCTCAGCCAGTATGTCGTCCGGGTAGTCCAGCGAGCCGTCTTCCAGGATATCCACCTCGGCACCGGCCACCACGGGCAGACCCGCAGCCTGCAGCTCACGGACCTCGCGCAGTTGCGCGCGCAGACGTTCGATACTGAGTCCGTTGGCGTAATGCGCGGCACGTGAATGATCTCCGGTCCCCAGAAACTCGTGGCCCAGCCGCAGCGCTTCTTCGGCCATGTGAGCAATCGTTGCTGCGCCGTCGGACCAGACCGAGTGGGTATGCAGCATGCCCCGCAGATCGGCCACCGTGACCAGCTTCTCAGGTGTGGGCAGGCTTTCCCAGATACTGTCGTGCTCCGGCTCCCGGTATTCTGCCGGACGGTACGGCAGTTCGAGTGCTCGCAAAACGTCGGCCTCCGTCGGGGTAGGCAACAATGTGGCTCCGCGGTGCAGGCCCTCCCTGCTCAGCGTCAGTTTTTGCGCCTGGGCGCGGCCCTCGACTTCATCGCGGTAAGTTGCGGCGCCGCCCATCAGCAGGTCCAGGGCGCCGCGCGCCTCAGCAGGCGCGTAGGCCACCTCCACCGGCACCCCGTCAATGTGCCCTGAAAGCAAGGGCTGGTCCGCTTCTGTTTGCAGGTCCTCAACCAGACCAGCCAGCCTGCCCTGCAGCTCGGCGGCTGTCGCCGTGACGGTGACCAGGGCAGCCCGGGCGGTCTCCAGCCCCCGACCGACCTCACCCGAAATGCGGGGGTCCAGGCCTTCCAGCTGCGCAGTCAGCATCTCGCTGACGTCCAGCGCGGTGCTGAGGTGCTGACGCTCCTGTGCGGCCAGCGCGAATTCCACCGCATCCAGAATCCCCGCGGCACTTCTGGCCCCGAATCCCTTGATGGCCGCCACCCGGCCGTCGCGGCAAGCTTCGCGCAGTGTCTCCAGTGAATCGATGCCGGTGTCCCACAGTGTGCGGATCTTCTTTGGGCCCAGCCCACGCACCCGGAACAGCCCCAGCACGCCCGGCGGCACCTGGCTGGCCGCGTCTTCCAGCGGCCCGAACGCTCCGGACGCCGCATACGCCTGCAGTTCTGACGCGATGCCCCGGCCTACCTTCGGGACTCCAGCAAAGCCCGAATCCAGCAGCGCGTCCACGTCCGTCTCGGTGGCTTCCAGGCTCCGGGCAGCGCTGCGGTAGGCCTGCGCCCGGAAAGCCTCCAGATGCAGCAGGTCCAGCAGGTCGGCGGTGGTTTTCAGGACGCCCACCAGTGCCTTGCGGGTCACCTCAGCCATGACGCACCCGGGCAAGGTAGGTGACTGTGCGGCCTCCCACGTCATGAATCTGTTTCAGGGCGTCGGCGAAACGGTGGCCCACCTCGTCGGGACGGTGGGCGTCGCTGCCCAGCACGAAAGGAATGCCTCGGGTCGCCGCTGCCCGGGTCAGGTCCGGCGCCGGATAGGCTTCGGCCACCGGCTTGCGCCAGCCGGCGGTGTTGAAATCCAGGCTCAGGCCGCGTTCGGCAATGACGTCCAGAGCATGCAGGGCGGCGTGCCCATCGGTATCCAGGTGCCCGAATTTCTTGGGCAGGTCCAGATGGCCGATGGCGTCGAACAGCCCGGTCCGTGCGGCGTCTTCGACCAGCGCGTAGTAACTGGCGTACAGCTCTGTCAGGTCACGCGCCTCGTACTCGGCGACAAACTCTGGGTTGTCAAATCCCCAGGCACCCAGGTAATGCACGCTGCCGATCACGTAATCCCAGTTGTGTGCTGTCAGGACGCGTTCGACAAAGCGTTCGGTGCCGGGGTGAAAGTCTGCCTCCAGGCCCAGACGCACGTCGAGCTCACCGGCAAAATCGGCCTGGACACTGCGCACCTCCTCGATGTACTGCTCCAGCTGGTCCAGACGCATGCGCCAGGGAGCGTCATACCACGCAGGCATAGGCATGTGGTCGGTAAAGCACAGGCCGGTCAGTCCCGCGTCCAGTGCGGCCTTGGCGTATTCACGTGGCGTGCCCGCCGCATGGCCGCACAGCGGCGTGTGCATGTGCGAGTCAAACAGGGTAGAGGTCATGCCTCACAGGCTACCCTTGCGTCCCGGCCAGCGCCGGGCGGGTAAAGAATCGCGCACCAAAGACATGCAGCAGCAGACCCACGAGCACCAGCAGCGCGCCGGCAATCTTGCCCGGAGGAAAGGCCTCCTGCAGCACGAGTGCGCTGGCCAGCATCCCGAACACCGGCACCAGCAGCGACAGAGGCGCAACCCGGGAAGCCCCGTGCCGCTGTATCAGCGCGGCCCAGATGCCGAACCCCAGCACTGTATTGCCCAGCCCCATGAACAGTACCGCTCCCCAGAACATGGCCCCGCCGTTGGTCAGGGCCTGGACTACGGTGTCCCATCCACTGGTCAGTCCTGCCAGCAGCGCCAGCGGGATCGGTGGAATGAGGCTGCTCCAGATCACCAGCGAGAACACGTTGGCCTGCCCCGATGCCCGGACCAACAGGTTGCTGGCCGACCATCCCAGTGCGGCTGTCAGGGTCAGCAGCAGCGGAAACAGAGGCACATCGCCACCGGCCATGGCTCCGATCACGGCCATGCCGATAAAGGCCAGAGACATTCCAGCGGCCTGCCAGGGCGCGATCTTCTCGCCCAGAAGGCGCGCGGCCAGCAGCGCCGTGAAAAACGCCTGGGTCTGCATCAGCAAGCTGCCCATGCCGGCACTCATGCCCAGCGAAATGGCCAGGTACAGCAGCCCGAACTGAACCACACCTACCGCCAGCCCATAACCCCACAGAATGCGCCCTGATACTGCTGGCCGCGGTACGAAAAATACAGCTGGAATTGCCGCTACCAGAAAACGAAGCGCGGCCACCAGCAGAGGCGGGGCGTCGTCGACCGACCAGCGGATGACCACAAAATTGACCCCCCAGATAAAGGTGATCAGGAGGGCCAGGCCCAGGCTTCGTATGGTCATGGGCGCGGCAGTCATTGCGGGGAGTGTACTGCGGGCCAGGGTGCACTCCCCGAAAACGTGCGTCACTGCTGGACACGCAGGAACACTGATGCATACTTACACACGAGTAGCGTATACTTTCGCTCTATGACGAAAGTCGCCCGCTCTGCTAAAACTGAAAAAAAGCCCGCCAAGACTGCACAAAAGGCACTAAAGGGCGACCGACGCGTGGAGAATAAAAACACACTCCTGACCGCTGCCGAGCTTCCCAGTCCTGTGCTTGCGGGCCGCGACTTTCTCAGCAACCTCGACATGTCGGCGGCTGAGCTGCGGGTGGTGATGGATACGGCCCACTCCATGAAACGCGGCGAATGGCGTGAGGTCAAGCCGCTTGCCGGCCTCAGCCTGGCGCTGGTGTTTGAAAAGGCCAGCCTGCGCACCCGCACCACCTTTGACGTCGGCATGTACCAGCTGGGCGGCCACGCCATCACCCTGTCCAATGCCGAGATCGGTCTGGGCACGCGAGAGCGCGTCAGCGACGTTGCGCACAACCTGGAGCGCTGGGTAGACGGCGTGATGGGCCGGGTCTACCTGCAACAGACCTTGAACGAACTGGCTGACCACGCCAGCATTCCGGTGATCAACGGGCTGTCGGACATGCTGCACCCGGCACAACTGCTGGCCGACTACCAGACCATCGAGGAAGAATTCGGCACGGACCTGCGGGGCCGCCGGGTCGTGTACATCGGAGACGGCAACAACCTGGCCAACAGCCACATCCACATGGGCATCCTCACCGGTACTGAAGTGACCATCGTGACTCCTGTGGGCTACGAGCCCAACGGTGCGGTGCTGATGGACGCAGTCAGGCGCGGCGCGAACGTCACGCTGACCAATGACCTGGGCGCTATCGAGGGAGCCCACGTGCTGTACACCGACGTGTGGATCAGCATGGGCATGGAGGCCGAGGCAGATATCCGCCGCCGCGCCTTCCGTGGATACCAGGTCACCCCGGCCATGCTCGACACCATTGCCACGGACGGCATTTTCCTGCACTGTCTGCCTGCGCACTACGGTGAGGAAACCGTACCGGAAGCCACCGAGCACCCCAAGAGCCGGGTGTTCGATCAGGCCGAGAACCGCCTGCATGCACAGAAGGCCCTGATGTACCACCTGATGGGTCACCTGAAGCCCCGCTGGTGAGTGCTGGCCAGCGGAGGACAATCGGAGCCATGACCGCAGGCGTGGAATGGCTGGACCGGGTGAACAAGCGCGACGAAGTGATTGGCCGAGTCACCCGGGATGAGGCCTGGGCACGGAGCTTGCCGGTCCGTGTTATCAATGCGTTTCTGGTCAACAGCCATGGCCAGTTATGGATTCCCCGACGCACCATGCACAAACGTATGTTTCCTGGCTGCCTCGACATGAGTGTCGGCGGCCATGTCGACAGTGGCGAGGACTATGTGGAGGCGTTCCGTAGGGAAACGCAGGAAGAACTTCATATTGACCTTGATATGATCAGCTGGAGAGAAAGAGCCGCCTTCTCACCGTTTGAAACGGCGCTCAGTGCCTTCATGCGCGTCTATGAAATTCATACGGACCAAGCGCCCGACTATAACCGGGATGATTTCAGCGAAGCTTGGTGGCTTACCCCCTGCGAGTTACTGCGGCGCATCGAGGCCGGAGACCCCGCCAAAGGTGACCTGGCTGAGCTGGTGCGCCTGTGCTACGGAGACCAACTGACATGACCAGACCCCGCGTATTTATCGACGGTGAGGCCGGCACCACCGGCTTGCAGATCCGCGCCCGGCTCTCAGGCCGCACCGATCTTGAGCTGCTGAGCATTGACCCCGCCCGCCGCAAGGACCCCCAGGCGCGTGCCGAACTGCTGAACGCTGCCAACGTCAGCATCCTGTGTCTGCACGATGATGCGGCTCGTGAAGCGGTGGCCCTGACCACCAATCCCGAGGCCCGCCTTCTGGACGCCAGCACGGCCCACCGCGTCCACCCCGAGTGGGTCTTCGGATTTCCCGAACTCAGCGCTCAACAGCCAGACCGTATTCGCGCCGCACGTTATGTCGCGAACCCCGGCTGCTATTCCACCGGCGCTATTGCGCTGCTTGCCCCGCTGACTGCTGCCGGCCTGCTGAGTGCCGACTTCCCGGTCAGCATTCAGGGCTACAGCGGCTACACCGGCGGTGGTCGGGCCCTGGTGGATGCACACGAGAAGGGAGAAGCTCACCCCATGCGTGGCCCGTTCCTGAGTTACGCGCTGGGGCTGGGCCACAAGCACATCCCGGAGACCATGCGTTATGGGGGGCTGAGCCGGACGCCCATCTTCACGCCGAATGTCGGCGCCTGGGCACAGGGCATGACGGTAACCATTCCGTTGCACCTGAGTGATCTCGGTGTTTCGGCCCAGGCGCTCCACGGCGCACTGACCGCACACTATGCCGGGCAGAAGTATGTGCGCGTTGCTGCAATGGAGAGCAACCCGGAGATTCTCGATCCACAGACACTCAACGGCACCAACGATCTGGACCTGTTCGTGTACGCCAGCCAGGACGGCGAACGCGCTGTGCTGGCTGCCCGGCTGGACAACCTGGGGAAAGGGGCCGGTGGCGCGGCCGTGCAGAACCTCAACCTGATGCTGGGCCTGCCCGACGCCTGAACCTGCTGCCTGTACGGGGCAACCGGGCGGGGTGGCGCGTGCCTGCCGCCCGGTTTACTGTTACTCCTGAGGCAGCTCAGACACCACCTGAATGTCTCCATAGCATTCATCCTGCTGCACAGTGAAGCTGCCTTCCTTGACCCCTTCAAGCAGCGCGGCAAAATAGGTGGTCTGCTCGCCCCAGCCCTGAGCTGGAATGCCACGGAAGGTGAAAGTGCGCAGCCGCCCTCCAAAGGCCTTCAGGGCATCCAGCGCGTCTGCCAGGGTCAGGCGGTCACGGGCCAGCAGCGGCACATCCACCTGCCGGACCGCGTTCTGGGCCGCTTTGACCAGCCTGGCAAGGCTGCCCTGTGGGTTGCGTCTGCGTTCACGGCGAGGAAGGTCCAGTGGCGCGGGACGGGCCGGCATGATGCCTTCGCGCTCGCGGCGCCTCGCAGCCAGAAAGCCGACCAGAGCGTCAAGTTGCGCCAATGCTTCTACGCCCTGCAGCAGGTCATCCAGTGGATCGTCCAGCGTGTCCCCAAAAGGGTCATCCGCCGGATCCGCCTCGGGCTGCGGCAGCAGCAGCCGCGCTTTGAGGGCAATCACATTTGCCAGGGTCGGCAGCAGGTCCGGATGGGTTTCTGCAAATGAGGCGGGGTTCTGCCCGGTGACCTCCTGAACCCAGGCCAGCACCTCACGGGTCAGCCGCAGCAATGGAACCTCGGAAGGAATGAGCCCCCCCATACGCAGGGCACTGGCCAGCTCTGTCAGGCTCCCCTCGAAAGCGCCCAGCCGAACCGTAAATCCAGAAGCCGCAGTCTGCGCAGCCGGCCGCGCCGTCAGCAGGACCGGCATCAGAGCTTCAGGAAGCCAACCTTCGTGCGCACTTCTTCCATGATGGGTGCGGCGATGGCCCGCGCTTCACGTGCTCCCTGGGACAGCGCGTCACGCACAAAGTCGGGATCGCCGCGCAGCTCCTGGGCACGCTCCTGAATGGGCGTCAGGTGTTCGGTCATGCTCTGCAGCAGCAGCTTCTTGCAATCCACGCAGCCGATCCCGGCGGTGCGGCAGCCCTGGTAGACCAGCTCAATGGTGGGCAGGTCGGAAAACAGCTTGTGGTAGTCCCCGATCAGGCACTTGTCGGGATCACCAGGGTCCGTGCGCCGCACACGTGCCGGATCAGTGGGCGCGACCCGCAGCTTCTGCCAGATGCTGTCCAGCGGCTCCAGCAGACCAATGGTGCTGCTCTCGCCCTTGCTTTTGCCCATTTTGCCGTTCCCGTCTACCCCCGGGATCCGCAGGGCCTGCCGGTTGTACTCTGCCTTCGGTTCGGGGAAGGTCTCACCGAACGCATGGTTGAACTTCCTGGCAATCTCACGGGTCAGTTCGATGTGCTGGGTCTGATCCTCGCCGACGGGCACCGTGTCGGCCTTGTACAGCAGGATGTCGGCAGCCATCAGCACTGGGTACATCAAAAGTCCAGCCGGGATGCTCTCGAGCTTCTCGGTCTTGTCCTTGTACTGGGTCATGCGCTCCAGGTCCCCGACTGGCGTGATGTTGGTAAAGATCCAGCTGAGTTCCTGGTGCTCAGGCACGTGTGACTGCACGAAAAACGTGACCTTCTGGGGATCGAGCCCTATCGCGAAGTTGGCCAGCGCCATGTCAAAGGTCCGCTGGGCCAGCAGCTCACGGTCAAAGGACGTGGGGCTGGTCAGGGCGTGCAGGTCCACCACGCAGTAGATGCTGTTCTTGCCGTACAGGTTGCCGAGCTTGACATAGTTCTGCATGGCCCCGAAGTAGTTGCCGATGTGGGGCTCGCCGGTCGGCTGGATTCCTGAAAACACGCGTGGCATAACCCCAGGATTCTAGCGGCCCGGGCCCACACAAAAGCGGCCTCCGGTAAGGGAGACCGCCTGGGGAACAGGAACGTTTACTTTTCAGCTGGAGGTGCGGCGCTGTCTGACTTTGTTTCCGGAGTCGCACCGGTGCTGGGCTTACTGCTGTCGGTCTTCGGAGCCGCTTTAGGAGCGGCGGCAGCTACGCGCTTTTCCTGGGCAGCCAGCACTTCCTTGAGTTTGTCGGTCGGATTCAGGGCTGCTACCTGCTTGGCCAGGAATGCCTGTCCAGCCTCGTTGCGCTTGGTGGCCAGCACCTGGGACTCAATCTGACTACGCACAGCACTCAGGGGCTGCGTCGTTGCTGGTTTCAGGTCCGTCACGTACGCCACGCTGTAGCGCTCGCCGACCTTGACCACGTCGCTCAGGCTGCCTTCACCGGCACTCTTGAGCGTGCGGGCGCTGAACACGGCGGCGTTCAGCTCCTGCCCCAGCTTGCCGTCGCCAGCAGTCACACTGCCGCGTTCGCTGACGGTGCCGCCCTGCTTGCTGGCTGCAGTGGCAAAGCTGCCCTGACCGTTCCAGGTGTTGCGGAAAGCCAGTGCCTTGCTGCGGTCCTTGAAGCTGGCCTCATCCACCGTAGCGGTGGCCGGGCTCTGGAACTGCGCCTTGTTCTGGGTGTAGAAGGCCTGCACATCGGCGTCCGTGACCTTGACGTTGCGCGAGCCGTAAGCGGCAATGGCGGCAGCCATTTCCTGGCGCGTGCCGGTCACAGGAAGCTTCAGTGAGCGGGCGATCTGAGGAGCTGCGTAGCTGGAGATCAGCTGCTGGGTGACCTGAGGCTTGAGCATGCCGTTGACCAGCTGTGCTGCCTGATCGCCGGGGACCTGCTGCAGCAGTTGGCCGAACTGCTCGTTGCCCACGACCTGGCTGATCACGTCAGAGTGACGGACGTTCTGACCACCCACGGTGGCGACCACGGGGTTCTCGGTGCGCCAGTTCGGGTCCTTGACCTCGATCTTGACGTCTTTCTCCAGACCCTCGACCCACTCTTCAAGCGCTGCATTCTTCTTCTGCTCGGTGACGGCCGTGATGGCGTCGGCCTTGGCCTCAGCAAAGGGTTTGGTGGCCGGCGCAAGGTACTGCTCGACCTTAACGATGTAGAACTTGTCGCCGCTGGCCACCACGTCGGTGATTCCACCCTTGGTCAGCGCGAAAGCCGCTGCGCCTACCTCGGCGGGGAGGGCCACCTGGGCCACCGGGCGCGGTTTACCGTTCTCGACAGGCCCAAGTGCGCCGCCACGGTCAGCAAACTCAGTGCTGTTGGCTTTGGCGACGGCTGCAAAGTCGGCTCCACCACGGACCTGGGCAAGCAGTTCCTTGGCCTTGGCCTCCTTGGCGACCACAATCTGACGGCCGATGATGCGCGCTTCACTCTGAAATTTCTCGGGGTTGAGATCGTAGTACAGCTTGGCTTCGGCTTCAGTAGCCGCCGGCACTGCCTTACGCAGCTCTTCAACCTTGCGGTTGACTGCGAGCTGTTCGCGCAGCTGGGCGCGGTAGGTGGCGTCAGTCAGGCCAACGCCCTGCAGCGCATCGGTCCAGGCCTTGCTGTCGGTGAGGCTGTTGGCTTCGCGGATCTTCTTGACTTCTGCATTCACATCGTCGCGGCTGACCTTGATGTCACTGGCGGCCTGTGCCACCAGGACCTGCCGGACTTTCTGGGCCACGGTAAAGGTTTTGAAGTCATCGCCCAGGATGCCGGTGTCGGTGCTGGACAGCACCGGGTTGCTGCGGCGCACACCGTCAAGCTCCTCGGCAGTGACTGTCTTGCCGTTCACAACCAGGGCAGGAGTGCCCTTATTCGGCGAGCTGAACAGCGATCCCAGCGAAGGGGTAAACTGGTAGGCCATCCCCACCACGAGCAGTAATGCCAGAACGATCAGCAGACCGTTCACGACCTTCTTTCTATTCACTTGATCTCCTTGGGGCGAAATGCTAGGTTACCGGAGCTTTGCACTCGTAGCTCAGGTGGATAGAGCGTTGGCCTCCGGAGCCAAAGGCCACTGGTTCGAGTCCAGTCGAGTGCACCACACCACACACAGACGCCACCCCCCGGGGTGGTGTTTTGCTGTTGTCCCGCGCGTGGGGGGGCTGTCCGGAAGCGCACGCGCAGAAGTCTAGCATGTCAGGTTAAAGCAGCGTGAAGCAAAAATGACCACTGGGCCGCAATTCCTCTGTTGTCTGAGCCCAGATTTGTGGCCTGGGCGTTACCCTGGGCGCATGAGTACTGCGTCCCCCCTGATGTCCCTGCTGCTGGCTCTGCCTGGCAGCTATGCCGGCCCCACCCGCCCGGAAGAGGCTCCCCATGCCGTAGTTGGTGTGGGCGAGGGCACGCTGGCCGCCCACCTCGCACAGGGCTTTGCACCGCAGGTCCTGGCCCGCAGCGGAACGCAGCTGGTGCTGAGCAGCCCCGATGCACAGGCAGCGGCTACTGATTACGGTGATCTGGCCGAGGTGGCTGGCGCAAGCACCCGCCGCGTCAGCACCGGCGGCGCCCCGGGCGAGATTGATGTCCTTGTCCCCGGTGGTCCGCTCGCCACCTACCATTTTGCGCAGTTCGTCGCGTATGCCACTGGCCACAGCGATCAGGCGCAGGCGGCTGACCGCCTGATGACCGATCTGGCCGCCCGCTGCGCTCCTCATGTCGAAGAGGACAACCCCGCCCGTGACCTTGCCTGGAGCCTGTGGGGGCGAATGCCACTGCTGCTTGCAGCGCCCGATGCCGACGCGCTTCCCCACGCCTGGCAGGCGCTGCTGGCCCGCATGGGCAAGACCCTGGCCGTTCCGGTCGTCGGCGACCCCCTGCCCGTGGTGAGCAGCGCGTTCGAAGCTCAGCATGAAAAGGGCGACGCGAAGGTGGCAGTGCTGCTGGGCGACCCGGATCCTGCCCTGCACCTGACCCGCGAGATTCTGGAAAGCCGCATCGACGAAGTGATTCATGTGCCTTATCCGGGCGGAGAAGCCAGTGGGTACGCTGCGCAGCTGACCCTGTGGTATTTCGGAGCCTGGGTCGCCGCCTACCTGGCTGAGCGCTACAGCACCGACGCTGCAGACCCCGCGGTCCTGGGTCTGGCCCAGGCGGTCCTGAGCGGCGAGGACGCCGACCGCCTGAACTTCAATGCGGGCCGGGACGATCTGCGCCGCACCGATGTGATCGGTGGCTGGCGGGATGACGATGAGGAGGGGGACGTGGAAGAAGACTACGACCCTGGCGACGATGAGGATGACTCTGACGACCGCTGAATGTGGTGCGAGGTCAGCTGTCTGAGGGCCAGATCTGGTGGAATCAGGGTATAACCGCAAAGAAAAACACTGCCAGAAGATTTCTCTCCTGGCAGTGTTGCCGGAACCATGCTGGGGATGATCACAGAGCGTCACAGCGGCCTTACGTGCCGTATGCAGACGGTGCCCATGGTCACGGGTGGAGCGTCCCGCCAGGAGCAGGTTTTCTGCGAGCAATTGGCGTTTGTCGGAGTTTGGCCCAGCTGCCTGAACTGGTGCGGGGTTTCCTCCTGCTCAGGCTCCCAGCCTCAGGCAAAAACAGTTTGCGCCGGCTCAGTTGAATCTTCCAGGCCCGGTGGCTGAGCTTCCGGGACCGGCAGGCCGAGCATGGCATAGACGCTGGCGGTCCAGCTGGCATCATCGAGCGTGCGGTGGTGGTGGGCCCACTGCCAGTTGCGGTAGGCATCGGCGGCCCACTCCATCTGGGCAGAATCAACGCCTGTCAGGGGCGTCACCTGCGGGGGTGACAGGTGGTGACGCGTCAGGCTGCCCTCCAGTTCCGCCAGGGTTTTGGGACCGAAGGCAAAGGCCACCTTGCCTGAACTCAGCCACAGCCGGAGGTCTGCCTCAGGCGGCAGGGCATACAGAATCAGCTCTCCGCCTGGGTGGGCCTCCCCAGGCTGTACCAGGGTCAGCCCAGGCACGTTGTCACGCAGGTAGGCTGCTACTGCGCCGTCTGCAAAGGCACTGGCTCCGGCACGCAGATGTTCCATCGCTGCCTTCGGGTTCAGGCGTGCCAGATGTGGACCCGCGGCAGTTACGCCTTCCAGGCGCAGACTTTGGGGAGTACGTAGAGCCTGTCCTTGATATTCCAGTCGCGTCTGCCCTCGCCACTCGTTGGCCGTCAGGTGTGTGGCCAGGTCACGCTCTCCGGGGGTGGCGTCCCGTTCGCCGTACTTGATGCCTCGCAACGGACCCACCTTGAACTGCAGGCTGTCGCTGCGTTTGCCGACCAGCCGGGTTTCGGTGAGGACATCACGGACATGCCACAGCGGCGGCGCGTGCCCCTGGCCGAAAGGCTCAAACGCTGCGGCTTCCGTCAGAAGGTCAAGTGTCGCACCCAGAGTAGGGAGCGGTGCGTCAAGCCTCACCTGTGGACAAGGCGGCGGAAATTGCCGTGCAAAGGCATGAATACGGTCCTGAAACGCGGTGATACGGTCTTCCTGAATGGCGAATCCTGCCGCTCCAGGATGGCCACCAAACCTTTTGAGAAGGTCTGCACTGTAACGCAGGCCGTCCACCGCACTGATTCCGGGAGTACTGCGCACAGATCCCTTGCCCTGGGCAATGATAAAGACCGGTTTGTGGTAGGTCTCCAGCAGCTTGCTGGCCACAATACCCATCACGCCGGCATGCCATTCCGGGTGGGTGACGACCAACGCCGGATGGGACGGGTCCGCGATGGCCAGTGCCTGGTCAAACATCACATCCTGCAATTTGCGCCGTTCCTGATTGCGGATCTCCAGGTACTCGGCCAGCCGCCGGGCGTCATGCGCACTGCTGGTGGTCAGCAACTCCAGGGCCACGTCCGCCTCACCCATTCGCCCTGCCGCGTTGATGCGGGGCGCCAGGATAAAAGCCACGTCGCGTGCAGTGGGACGAGCGACCCGTCCGGAGTCCAGCAGTGCTCGTAGGCCGGGCAGGTCCGTGCTGGTCATTGCCTGCAGTCCAGCCCGGACCAGCGCCCTGTTTTCCCCGATCAGAGGAGCAACGTCAGCCACCGTGCCCAGGGTCGCCAGGGCCGCCAGTTCCTGTGGAGCACTCAGCCCAAGCACCTGATGCACAGCCCACAGCAGGTGGTACGCCACACCAGCACCCGTCAGGTTGTGCAGGTCTGGTTGGTAATGGTCTGTCAGGTGCGGATGGACCACCAGGGCATCCGGAAAGTCCGGGCCAGGGGCATGGTGATCTGTGACCATGACCTCGACTCCCATGGCCACGAGACCGCGCACCTCATCAAGGTTGGTGACACCGCAGTCGACGGTCACCATCACGTCGCAGCCTGCGGCATGTTCCTCAATCTTGTCGGGATGCAGGCCATAGCCCTCATTCAGACGATGCGGAATAAAGCCGTGGACATCTGCCCCAAGCGCCCTGAGACCCAGAACAAGAACTGCTGTCGCGGTGACTCCGTCGGCGTCATAGTCACCATGAATACGGATCCGCTTGTTTGCCTTGATGGCCTGTACCAGACGGTGGGCGGCTTCACGTAAGGCTGGATTGGGTGTCAGGACCAGCGGCGGATCAAGCAGAGCAGGCGTCAGGCCGCGCCCGTACAGCACCTGTGCCAGTGGCGGGGACACGCGCCAGGTATGCATGGTTTCCAGCAATGCCTCCCGGCTTGCCGGAGGCGCAAGCAGCCACTCTGCCTCTATGGGAAGGATGCGGCTCATGATTATTTTTCCTCGTTTTCAGAAGCCAGTGCCCCAGGAGACAGTGACGGGGGTTGGCTCACGGCGCCCAGCCGCGCCTGGAGTGTGGCGGCGAGGCGCCTTTCAAGGTCCTGACGGAGGCGCCTTTCTTGCTGTCGGCGCTGGCGCTCCCGCCACCAGATGGGTAGCACAAGAAATGCGGTGTATAGCCCGCCTAGCAGCAGAAAACCACCCACCGCTGCCCCCTGGCTCAGCGACAAGTCACCACGGCCCCCCGGGAGGGGCAGCCGAACCAGGGCCGGATTTTCCAACGACACCAGAAGAACGTAGGCCGTCAGGCCCAGCAGCAGCAGTACCTGGACAAAGGATAGGAGCCGCATCGGCCCAGTCTACGCTTTCGTGCAGAGCAAAAAAACGAAGAAGAGCCCCTTAACGGGGCTCTTCTCTCCGGAAAGGGTTAGAAGAAGAACTTCAGGCCGGCTTTACCAGCAACATTAAAGCCGTTGCGGGCGCTGTTGCCAAGGCCAGTGCCGGTGCCGTTGTTGGTCATGTAGTAGCGACCGTTGCCCTCGACGTACGCGGCAATGCTATCGGTGATGTTGAAGTCCACCCCAGCCAGCACATTGACGTAGGTGTCGGTGGCGTTGCCGGCAAAGCCGGTCACGTTGCCGTTGGCGTCCCGCGTACGGCCCGTGCTGCTGCTGAGGCCCAGACCAGCACCCACGTACGGAGTGATTGCGCTGCCTGTTTCCAGGTGGTAGGTGGCAGTTACGTCAGCGTTAAAACCGTTCTTGCCAGGAGCGTATTCGGCGGCGACGCGAGCACCGACAGGGCCCAGGATGTTCTTGCTACCGATCATGGCGCCGGCGGCTACACAGTAGCTGGTCTGACGACCCGAATTGCTGTTGCCCTGGAAGCAGGGAATATCACTGCTCGTCGCTGCGGCGCCCACGCTAACACCAGCGTACAGGTTGCTGCGTACAGGCGCGTCGACCACAGGTTCACCAATGACTACCGTGGTTGGAGCAGGTGGTGCAGGCGTCACAACAGTAGCGCTCGCGCCGGCAGGACCAGCGGGGCCGGCAGGACCGGCGGGGCCAGCAGGACCGGCAGGGCCAGCAGGACCGGCAGGGCCAGCAGGAATGTTGCGAATAGCCGCTTCCAGAGCATCAATGCGTGCATTCAGAGCGGTTACGTCTGCGCCGGCAGTGCCGGTACCCATGGCGTTGATACGTTCTTCCAGGGCCGTGATACGGGCCTGCTGCTCAGCGTTCAGACGCTCGAGATCGGTCACGCGGTTGGCAATCGCTGCCAGCTCGGTGCTGACTTCTGCCATACCACGAGCGACAACCGTCATGTCGGTCTGCGACAGTCCACAGTTGCTGAGCGTTCCGGTCTGAAGGAGGCGGTAGAAGATCAGAGCGGCCTGGTAACGGGTCAGGTTCTCGTTACCGCGGAAGGTTCCATCCGGGAACCCCTGGATCAAACCGCACTGCACAATGCGGTCAACTGCATCCTTGGCCCAGTGCCCGGCAGGCACGTCGGTGAGGGTGACTTGCGTGGCGGTGGTGGCCGTGGTGGTCGTGGTCGTGGTCTGGGCACTGGCGGCACCCAGAATCAATGCGACCGTGGAAGCGAACATCATTGACTTGCGCATGGTTTCTCCTTTGAAGCGGTACGAGAGGTTTGTAACGACCTGCCCGTTTTCCTACAGTCAACGTAGGCATGCTCGGTGAGGGTCCTGTGAATTGTGACTCCCAGACGTATTTATTTTCAGATGAGGACTAGCAATCCTGCTTGAAGATACCCATATATGGGACATTTATGAGAAACGGTGTTGTGATGTGTGAGGTATAGAAAGCGGTCAGATCGGCTTTTTTGTTGTCAATATGTGAAAAACCAAGAAGCTTTTACGCTTCTCCCTCATGAGTGAGGACTCATGAATATGGCCTTCGTCGTTGCCGCAGATAAGCATCAGAATTGATACAGGGTCATTTTCTACGCTGTGTTCACGTCCTGCACATGAAGTCCGGCTTAGCGCTTGAGGACATTGGTTTCTGCTGACTGACACTGTTCTGCGGCAAGCCATAAAGCTGTAGGCCGTGGTCCTGGGTCCCTCTGTGCAGGACTCCCGAATTCCTCTGGGATGCTCCTTCATGCCAAGTGAAATGACTCGCGTCGCGCTGACTTCTACGAGGCGCGAAAAGGACATGTCAGGATGAGGCCATGACACACCTCGACGAACATGAATTTGAAACCATCCAGATCGATCAGCATGGGCCCCTGGCAGTTCTGTCGGTCAGCCGTCCCAAAGCGCTGAATGCGCTGAGTGCCGAAACGTTCGGTGAGATCAGCGAAGCCATCGATCTGATCATGGACAATGCCGAAATCGGTGCGCTGATCGTGACCGGAGCAGGGGATAAAGCGTTTGTGGCAGGTGCTGACATCACCGAGCTCGCTGCCCTGGACGGCGTTTACGCTGGGCGTGAGGCTTCGCTGGCAGGTCAGGACGTTATGCATCAGCTCAGCAGCCTGCCTATTCCTGTCATCGCGGCCATCAACGGCTACGCGCTCGGCGGCGGGCTGGAACTGGCTCTGGCCTGCGATATCCGGGTGGCGTCTTCCGGGGCGCGTCTGGGCCTGCCCGAGGTCACCCTGGGCCTCCTCCCAGGCTACGGTGGGACCCAGCGCCTCTCGCGCCTGATTGGCGTTGGGCGTGCACTGGACCTCATGCTCACCGCACGTCAGGTGAGCGCCGAGGAAGCGTTGCAGCTGGGACTGGTCAACTATGTGGCTGACAATGCGCTGAGCAAAGCCCGTGAGATTGCCGAAACCATGTTGCGCCACGGCCCTATTGCGCTGTCTCTGGTCAAGGAAGCCGTGCGCCGGGGTATGGATACCAGCCTGGAAGGCGGACTGGAAATAGAGGCCGACCTGTTTGGTATGGCGATGTCCACCGAGGACTTCAAAGAAGGGACTGCCGCCTTCCTGGGCAAGCGCCGCCCGGAGTTCAAAGGTGAGTGACGAAGAGCGCACTCCGCTGGAAGGTGGCCAGAAGTTCCGGCTCAGCGTAGAAGACGGGAACGTAAGCGACGTTGGCCTACAGGCCGACGCAGCAGCTCCTAAAGTCGATCACGGGGAACGCGTGGTCGAATACTCCACACCGCGCGCCAAGCTCATTGAGGAAGCCAGTCAGGCAATCCGAACGGACCTCAGGGCCTATCCGCGTGCGATGGCCGCCTTCGAGGCCCTGCACAATGACCCCGAGGCCCTTGCGCACTGGGACATGGCAAATTACATCACCATGCGGAAGTTGGGATACAACGACCACGGCCGCGTTCATGCCTTTATCACCGGCGCCGCCAGCCTGGCGATCACCGAGTTGCTGCTGGAAGGTGGTGTCAAACCTGATCTGATGGACTCGGGAATCGGTGACGCTGATGACGTCCATCTGGTGGTCATTCTGGGCACGATGCTGCACGACATCGGCAATCAGATTCACCGCGTTGCGCACGAGGAGCATGGTGTGCGGCTGGCCATGCCGATTATCGACCGGATCATGGGGCCGCTCTACCCTGATCCTTTCAGGCGTACCAAAGTTCGCTCGTTCATCCTGAGCTGTATTAATTGCCACGACCTGAACCCCGCGCCGCTGACTATCGAGGGCGGAATCACCGCAGTGGCCGATGGTACCGACATCACCAAGGGCCGTGGGCGCAAGGCTTTCTCGCTGGGCAGTGTCGATATTCACAGCATCAGTGCCTTGGCCGTGGACGAAGTCGTGATTGAGCGTGGGAAGAATAAGCCAGTGCTGATCAACGTGACCATGAACAACTCAGGTGGGATCTTTCAGGTCGAAGAGATTCTGGCACCGAAGGTGATCCGTACACCGTTACGTCCTTTTGTTGAACTGCGGGCCAGCATGCGTGCAGCAGGCGAAGAACAGATTCTGTCGCGGGTTCGTCTGGAGGGCGACGCCTTTGTTATGGACCTTGACAGCGGTGAGCAGGTCGCTGTGGAAATCATGGACAGTCAGAAAAAGACTCAGGAAGCCATTATCGATAACCTGGGAATCGGGAACGACAGCCGCTGAAAATAGAGTAACTTGAGTATGTAAGAAGGCCAGAACATCCTGTAGGGCAAGGCCAGATAGGGCTGTTTGGTCCTTCTGGGTGACACCACAAGGCTGTTGGACAGCGGCGAACAAGCTCACCCGTTTGGGAGTTCACTTGACGCTTGGAAACTGGCTGCTCAGACGAAGCTCGAGGCAGGACACATCTATGGTGTCAGAAGGGTACGGTCACTTTGGTTCTCCGCGTGCCGCCAGTGGGGGAGCCTGAGACAACCGCCTGTTGGATAGGGAACTGGCCGGATAGAGAAGGTGGACCGGCAGGCTTGTTGGACCAGTCAAAGCCAGCCGTTGAACCTGCTTGGCAAGCCTAATGTGGTTGTGTGACCACAACGCCTCTGCTATAGCTGACTTGATCCAGCGGCGTTGACCACAGTCACGATGAAACTGACACAGATGAAGAGCAATTGCTGCCGGCGGGGACTATACTTGACCGTCTATGACCAAGCCCCGCCCCACCATGACACAACGCGGCTATGACAAGCTGAAAGAAACGCTGGACCATCTGAAGACCACCCGGCGCGAGCAGATCAGTGAATATATGGGTCAGGCCATCGCCGACGGTGACCTGCGGGAGAGCGCTGCCTACGACGAGGCGCGCATGCAGCAGAGCGAGAACGAAGCCCGTATCGCGGATATCGAGTACCAGCTCGAGCACGCGCTGATCATTGCGGAAGATAGCGCTGGCGGCGCGGGTCTGGGCGCCAGAATCCGTGTCAAGGACGACAAAGGGAAAGAGCACCAGTTTGAGCTGGTAGGTACCTACGAAGTTGACATCCTGAAAGGCAAAATTAGCGATGCCAGCCCTATTGGCAAAGCCCTGGCCGGCAAGCACGCAGGCGAAACTGTCAATGTGCAGTTGCCTAAAGGAACCTCCCGCTTCGAAATTCTTGCCGTCGAATACGACTGAGAGCGAGCAGAGATGAAAGGGGCAGGCGGAATTCACCGCTGCCTCTTTTTTTTACGGTATGAGCCCGGCGGAAACCTCGCACAAAGGACGAGCGCACCTCCAGTGGCTCCAATCATGCGGTCCAGAACAGTGACCTGTTTCCCGGCTCCAGCAGAACCATGAGGCTGTTCTGCCGAAACGACGTGGCGGGTGGCAGGGGGACAACATCCCTGTCTTCCTGTGACTTGCAGTGGCGGCTATGCCGGCGCGGCGCCGCAAGGAAAGAAGAGCAGCCACTCTGTAAGGCCAGCGAGACGCACCGGCGCCCAGGTCCTCTTCAGGAAACGCTTATTCCGGCTCTTTGAGGCTTGGCCTACTCGCGACGGCGGAAAAATAGTGCGAGCAGAAACAGGGCGGTGTTGACCAGCACGATCGTGGCGCCCGGCGCAGTATTCATGAAGTAGCTCAGGTAAAGGCCGGTGATGCCTCCAACAACGCCCAGCAGCGCAGCCGTCAGGATCATTTTCTTCAGGTTCCGGGCCAGCAGGCGCGCGGTAGCGCTTGAGGTGATCAGCAGGCTTACGCTGAGGGTGGTGCCGACCAGTTGTACAGTCAGGACCACCACCAGTCCAATCAGAATCAGCAGCAGGCTTTCCAGGGGCCGTACCGGCAAGCCGATGGCACGCGCTTCCGTGGGATCGAAACTGGCAAGCAGCAGTTCCTTCTGGATAGCAGTCAGCAACCCGCCCACCAGCGCCGTAACGAGCAGGGCGCTCCACAGGTCTGTTGGCGTCACGCCCAGTGGATTGCCGATCAGGAAATTGCTCAGGTCGGTGGTAAAGCTCGGCGCGCGTGAGAGCATGACTATGCCCAGCGCGAACATTCCGACAAACACGATGCCAATGGCACTGTCCTGTTTCAGCCCGCTGCGCTGACTGACCAGTCCGATCCCCAGTGCTGTAAGTACGGCGGCAATCAGAGCTCCGACCAGCAGATTTCCCTTCATCAGAAAGGCGGCCACGATTCCTGGGAACACCGCGTGACTCATGGCATCCCCGATGTAACTCAGTCCACGCAACACCACCCATGCGCCCACCAATGCACACAGCACACTGACCAGCACCACGGCTGCCAGCGCACGCTGGAAGAAATCAAATTGCAACGGATCGGTCAGCCAGTCCATGTTCAGGCTTCCGCGTGGGTATGACCCAGATGACTGGTGCTGAAGGTCGCCTCGATGTTCGCCGGAGTGTAGACCTGCTCGGGTGTGCCGTCGGCAATGATGCGGCGGTTGATCAGCAGCAGATGATCACACCAGCGGCGCGCCTGCTCCAGGTCGTGGGTCACCATGACGACAGCCCGGCCTCGCTGCGCCTGCGTTTTGAGCAGAGCCATCAGCTGTTCCTGGGTGGCACTGTCAACCCCGGTCAGGGGTTCATCCAGCAGCAGCAGATGGCCCTGGCGCGCAAGCATACGGGCCAGCAGCACACGCTGACGCTGCCCCCCCGAAAGCGCGCCGATATGCCGTGCGCGCAGCTCGTAGACTCCGGTCTCCTTCAGGGCGTCTTCGACCAGCTGCCGGTCCCGCTTCGACGGCCAGCGGAGCCAGCCCAGCCGTCCGGTGCGGCCCATCATGGCCACGTCCCATACGGTAACCGGAAAGCCCCAGTCCAGCGTCTGCTGCTGCGGGACATAGGAGATGCACTGACGCGCAGAATGGCCTTCGTCAAAAGCCACGCGGCCTTCGGTGCCGGGCAGGAGACCCACCAGCGTTTTGAGCAGCGTGCTTTTGCCGGCGCCGTTTGGCCCGATGATGGCGCTGAAGGAGCCTGCCTCGAAGCGCACCGTCGCGTCCTGCAGGGCGACGTGCGATCCGTAGCGGACGGTGAGGTTCTGCACGCCTAGCACCCGCGAAGCATACCTGCCTTGAAGTGATATTGCGAGTGCGAAATCAACAAAGACAGGTGCCTTGCGACAACAGGGGACGTTGCGCGGGCACGAAAGGTTGTCTGCTCCTGCCTGAGCAAGCCCGGAGAGTCCTTGCAGTTGGTAGTGCCGCCCACAATCAGTGACTTCGTGCCCTCAGGGTCAGACGCAGCGGCCGGAGCATCTGCTCCGGCCGCCATGAAACCTCTCTTCAGATCAGGCTGAGTTCGCTGCCAGCGTCCAGGTGGGCCAGATGCTCGGGCAGGTTGCCGGGGTTGTCCATCACGATCTGCTCGGCCTTGTAACTGCTGCGTACCAGGGGACCGGAAACCACTTCCATAAAGCCCAGCCCCATGCCTTCCTCGCGGATCTCGTCGAACTCGGCAGGGGAGACGTAGCGCTCCACCGGCAGGTGATGCATGGTCGGGCGCAGGTACTGGCCGAAGGTCAGCACGTCCACGCCTGCTGCGCGGCAGTCCCGCATGGCCTCGCTGATTTCCTCGCGGGTTTCGCCCAGCCCCAGCATGATGCTGGTTTTGGTGATCACGTCTGGTCGTGCCTGCTTGGCGTGAGCCAGCACGGCCAGCGTCTGGTCGTAGTTGGCACGGATGTCACGTACGGGGTGGGTCAGGCGGCGCACCGTTTCCAGGTTCTGGGCGTAGGTGTCCACACCGCTGTCCAGCACCAGGTCCACGCAGTGGGTATTCCCACCGAAGTCGGGTGTCAGTGCCTCGACCCGTGTGCCTGGATTCAATCGCTTGATTGCCTGTACGGTCTTGGCGAAGTGGTACGCGCCGCCGTCCGGCAGGTCGTCGCGGTCCACGCTGGTCAGTACGACGTATTTGAGCCCCATCAGCTGAACGCTCTGGGCCACACCCTGCGGCTCGTCCAGGTCCAGCCTGCCCATGGGGTTACCGGTGTCCACTGCGCAGAAGCGGCAGGCGCGGGTGCAGATATGGCCCATCAGCATGAAGGTGGCGGTGCCCCTCGACCAGCATTCGCCGATATTCGGGCACATTGCTTCCTCACACACAGTGTGCAGGCGGTGTTCCTTGACGATCTTGCGAACTTCGCCGTATACCTGCCCCGTGGGAATGGTGACCTTGAGCCACTCGGGCTTCTTTTCGCGTACCGGCACACTGTCTTTACGGTAGATGCCGTTCTTGATGAACTTCGGTTCTTGCTGAGTCATAACTTAACTCCCCGCCCCGGCGGGTGCCGGCAGGCTCCAATCATACGTCTGGAAGGTGCGCACAAAAGCGTCCGCGAGCGCTTCCTTGGCATCTTTAATCTCAATGGTGCTGTTCCGGCCGCGCAGATCATATTCGCGCTGCACGCTGGTCATCTGGGTATCGGTCAGGCCACAGGGCACGATCAGATTGAAGTGGTCCAGATTGGTGGTGACGTTCAGGCCAATGCCGTGCAGTGCGACGTGTTGTTTGACCGCCACTCCAATGCTGCAGATCTTCTGGTGACGCTCCAGCCCATTGACTTCGCGGTCTTGCAGATACACACCCGCGTAGCCTGGGTTGGGCCGGGCGTCGGGGAGTCCCAGCGTGCCCAGGGCTTCCACCACGCTCTGCTCAAGCAGCCTCAGAAAGTCACGAACGCGTCGCCCAACTGGGAAAATCGCGTAGGCGACCAGCTGGCCGGGGCCGTGATAGGTTACGTCACCGCCGCGTTCGACCTCGAAGACGTCAATACTCTGGGCGGCCAGATACTCGCGGGTCACCACGATGTTCTCGCCCTCCCGGGCCTTGCGCCCCAAGGTCAGCACTGGCGGATGCTCGACGAGCAGCAGCGTCGGCCGGCCACCACCCGCGACACGAGCATGGTGCTGCTTTTGCAGATCCCAGGCTGCGCGGTAGGGCATAACCCCCAGATCCAGAATGTCGAAATCCGCTCGCGTCACGTGGGCGATTGTACGCCCCCGGGCGCGCATTTCACCGTGCTGCCAGAGCGGTTTGAGGCTTGATTGACCACGCGCTGTGGTGAATCTGCGTGTCTGCGCTGGTAGACGCCGTCCATTTGGTATGGACAGGCTGAATGACAGATGGCGGTGCCGGTCCAGGCCGGTACCCTGACTCATGCCAGAACTTGTTGTGCCCTCGCAGCGGTACAAGGAGAGCTTCATCGAAGCTGTCAGGGAAGCGCAGATGATGGCCAGTGGCCTGGGAGACACACTGGGGCGGAGTGCACCTGGGCTGGAAGCCGATTTCACCATGTTTCTTGCTGAATTGCGGCGGTACGAGCCTGGTCAGAGGTTGCCGGAAGGGTTTGTGCACTCCGAGGCCCTCTGGCTTGTTGACGGCGAAAATTATCTGGGCCGGGTCAGCCTGCGCCATACCCTGAACGAGCGTCTGCGGACCTTTGGTGGTCACATCGGATATGAGATACGGCCCTCAGCACGGCGCCAGGGATATGGCACGCTGATTTTGCGGCTGACCCTGAACCGGGCGCGTGAGCTGGGCCTGGACCGCGTGCTGGTGACCTGCGACGTGGACAACAGCGGCTCGCGCAGAGTGATCGAGGCTAACGGAGGCGTGCTGGAAGGCGAGTTTCAGTTGGATTTTTATGACAAGCCCATCTACCGGTACTGGATTCAGCTCTGACGGTCACTCTGAGCGCCGCGCAGGTTCTCGCTCTTGTCCTGAGCGGCCCTGGCCAGCCGATCAAGCGCGTCAGCCTGCGTACAGGGATCTCCTCCGGTTTCCGGCACACTGTCCACCACCGCCTCCCCGATCCGGGTCAGGGCGTTGAGCTGTCCCGGCGGAGTTTCATCAAGCTGGGTAATGCGCGTCACAAGCTGTTCACCGACTTCTCCCAGAGCCAGGACTTCGTCCTCGGCACTGAATTGCTTCAGGCTCTGCACGCGCTGCTGGTGTTCGGCGCTGACGCGTTCGAGCGCGCCGAGCTGCTCCAGGGTATCGGCCTGGACCTGCGCCGCCTCAATAATGGTGTTCAGGGCCTGGACCTGCTCGCGGACGCGCTGGTGTACCCGTTTTAACCGCTGCACGTTGAGCTCCTGCACGGGCGTGTGTGTCACGTCGTCCAGTGCCTGACGCAGCAGTTCGTCCAGGGCCTGGGCCGCCGTGATCTGTTCCTCACTGCGGTCCACAATGTCCTGCAGGGCCTGAAGGTGCCCGTCACGCTGATCCAGCGGCGCACTCAGCGGCAGCGTGCGAAGCTGCTCGGTGGTCAGGCTCACGACCTGACGCAGCGCGTCGGTGGCCGACAGTCCTTCGCGGCCTGTGCGGATAATCTCTTCAAGGGTACTGCTCTGGGCCCAGCCGGCAGCGCCGACGTGCTCCCGCGCCCGCACCTCCGACAGCCGGCGACGCTGCACCGAGTTGCTGTGCTCCAGGCCAGCCAGCAACTCGTCGCGTTTTTCAATCAGTTCTGACACGCAGATCATGCTGCCGCATGGTGACCTGCGACACCGTGACCTGAAGTGCCTGATTCGAATGCTTGCCGTACCGGGCAGACCCACGTATACTCTCAAGGTTGCAGCCTCCCCGGTTCCCGGGGCCCATGCAGGTGTTAAGAACGCCCCCCTCCGGGGACACCGGAGTTTCGTGGAGCGGTCCGCTGACCAAAGGAGATCCTATGCAGAGCACCGTTAAAGTCAACCGTGGCGCCATTCTCCGCGCCGTTGAGCAGCCCCACATCAAGACCGACGCACCTGACTTCCGCCCCGGAGACACCATCCGCGTGGAAACCAAGGTCGTGGAAGGCAACCGCACCCGCAATCAGGCCTTCGAAGGCGTCGTTATTGCCATCAACGGCAGCGGCAGCCGCAAGAGCTTCACCGTGCGCAAGATCTCCTTCGGTGAAGGCGTCGAGCGTGTGTTCCCCTTCAGCACCCCCCTGATTGCCAAGGTCACCGTGCTGGAGCGCGGCAAGGTTCGCCGCGCCAAGCTGTACTACCTGCGCGACCTGCGCGGTAAGGCAGCCCGCATCAAGAACGACCGCAGCCGCGTGATGAAAGACGCCGCGCGTGCCCAGCAGGAGAAGGCCGCAGCTCAGGCTGCCGCTGATGCGCCCGCTGCCGACGCTGCTCCCGAAACCCAGGGCGAATAAGTTTTACCTTCTCCCGGACCGTCTGCCCCAGAGGCAGGCGGTTTTTCGTTGATATTCCCTGATGTGGCCGGGCTGGTCGTCTCTGGGCTGGCACGGTAACCGCTCCTGGGCAGGAGGGAAGGCCGGCGTGCTGACGGTCAGGCTCCACAAGTTATCGCTCCGGATGCATATTGAGCCATCCTGCAGACATACAGTGCGCTTCAGGGATTCCACCGTCGTCAGGGCGACAGACGAGGCGCTCTGGACGGAGCATCACATACGGGAATCCCTCAACTGCTCTGGCCCTGCTCGCAACCGTGCGGGCAGACTGGTAGCCTGCCGCGCATGACTGCCCGCACGCCTGTTTCCTTTCCTGCCGGACGCCCGCTGCTGCTGGCCTTTGACCTGGACGGTACTCTGATTCCCGACGCCGGACGTGAGGTTCCGGCCGACACCGTCAGTGCTCTGGCCCGTTTGCGCGCTCTGGATGTCAGGCTGGCCATCATCACCGGGCGCGACACTCCGCCGGGTGCAGTACGTTCAGCAGTGCAGCCGGATGCGGTCGCCACCAACAATGGAGGCCGGATCGAATTGGACGGTGCCCTTCACATCGAGGTCCGCTTCACTCCGGAAGACCTGGAAGCTGTGCTGGCCCATGAGCTTCAGGACGCGCGGATGGTGTTGTTTACTGCCGATGGCCTGTACGTGGATGTGCCGGAAGGCTCAGAGCCAGAAGCCTGGATGGTGGCCCGTTCCTACCGGCCGGTTTCGGAAGCGCCGCGCGAAGGCATTCTGAAAGTCGGCTTCTATCATCCCGAGGTCGCTGGCCTGGCCGGTCGTTTGCGCCAGAGCCACCCTCATCTGGTGCTGACAGGCGCGCAACCACCGTACCCTCAGTTTCTGACCGTCACGCCTGAGGGGGCCCATAAGGGCGCAGCGCTGACGCTGATTGCCGACGCGCTGGGGGTGCCGCACAACCACACCGTGGCCTTCGGTGACAGCGACAACGACGAGGCCATGCTGGAAGTGGCTGGCTACGCGGTGCAGGTGGGGACGCTGCCCCTGTTGGCCCGTCACGCTCATGTCCAGATCCCGCGGCATGAGGACCTGGGTGCCTACCTGCACGACCTGGCCAGTCAGCTGGAAGCCACGCGGGCTGGCTGAAGAGCCCGGCTGTACACCGCCTGCCCATGATCCAGGTGCAGGTGGTGGGTCAGGCCGGGGGGTGCGTCGGACGCACGGTGGGCGACCACCATGACATGTGTGCCCTTCGCTGCCAGGTCTGGCAGCAGGGCCAGGAAGGCGGTACGGCTGGAGGCGTCGAGGAAGTCCAGACCCTCGTCCAGGATCAGCAGCCTGGGCCCATGCACCACAGCGCGCGCCAGCAGCAGGCGCCGGAGCTGCCCCTGCGAGAGCGTCTCTGTGTGGCGGCTGAGCAGCCCGGTCACTCCCAGCTGTGCGGCCAGGGCTTCTACCTGGGCTTCCTGGGCGGGGCTCAGCAGCTCACTGAAGCCCTCGGTGCCTGCAAAGGCGCTCCCGATCAGGTCCCTTCCGGTCCACTCACGACGCTGGCGCATTCCCAGTTCGGCGCTGACCAGCCCCACGCTGCGTCGGCGTTCGGTCAGCAGGTCGCGCGTCAGGAAGGGCCGGGTGACCTGCCCGCCCAGCGCGGCGTGGAACTCGCCGGCAATCAGGCGGGCCAGGGTGCTTTTTCCACTTCCGTTCTCGCCAGTGACCAGCCAGTGCTGCCCGGTGTTCCAGCTCCAGGACAGTGGCCCCAGGGCAAGGTGACCGTTGCGGTAGACCTCCGCGTGGTCAAGCTGCACCAGGGGGGCGCTACCCGGCGGACGGGGCAGGGTTGGAGCCAGGCTGGTCTCAGCGCTGGTGGCGGGCTCGTCCACGATCCGCCCCCCTTGGACATGCACGCTGCGCCAGGACAACTCGGGGGCCTCTTCAGGGCGGTGAGTGGCCAGGACGATCGCCACCCCCGCCTTATGCACGTTTGTGAGCACCTCACTCAGCCCAGCGCGCGCTCCTTCACTCAGGCCATCGGTAAATTCATCCAGCAGCAGCAGTTCCGGCGCCGCCATCAGCGCGCGGGCCAGAATTGCCCGGCGGCGCTGCCCGTGACTCAGGGTCCGGAAATCGCGGGTCAGCAATGAGGTCAGGCCGGTCAGCACACTCACTTCTTCCAGCCGCTGCAACGCTTCTGGCCGCGCGTCCCACAGGTTAAGCAACTCGCCTTCAAAGCCGGAAAGCAGCACATCCTGAACCGTCTGGGCCCAGTCTCGCGTCAGATAGAAGGCCTCGGCATCTGGCCCGACGACCCCCAGCGTCTGACGCGCCTGCACGGCCGAGTGCTGAACGCCACCCCGCAGGCCATAGGTTCTGAGTCCCTCGACTGGAGCAACCTGGCCGGCGAGCAGGCGCAACAGTGTCGTTTTGCCCCCACCATTTGGTCCCCACAGACGCAGCGCTTCCCCCCGCTGTACCTGAAGCGTCACGTCAGACAGCAGGGTGTCGCCGCCTGCCCGGACAGTCACTGCATGGAGGTCTACCAAGGGCCGCATCAGCCGAGTCTAGAGCCTGAATCATATGGCGCATGGCGGCTGCGCAGAGGTGTGCTTCCCTTGTCAGATGTCGCGTACCCTGCACCTTGTCAAGCATGGCCAGCCGCACATCCTGTCTGGCGTCCCAGCGCATGAGTGGCAGCTGGCCGAAGGCGCGCTGGGTGGACTGCCCGGACTGATCTCACGCCTGCGCCCCCGTCCGGAGGTGGTCGTCTCCAGCGAGGAACCCAAGGCGGTTTCCACGGCACAGGCCCTGGCCACCGAACTGGGCGTACCGCACCGCCGCATGCTTGGGCTGCATGAGCAGCTGCGTTATACCGTACCCCTGTATCCGGAACCTGCGGACTTTCAAGCCGCCCTGGACCGGTTTTTTGATCACCCTGCCCAGGTGATGTTCGGAGAGGAAAGTGCTGATGATGCCCGGCGCCGTTTTGCCAACGCCGTAGGGGCCGTAATGAGCCGGCAGACAGGGGATTCAGTGGCCATCGTCGCGCACGGTACCGTGATCAGTCTGCTGGTGGCCCATGCCGGGGACCTGGACCCAAAACCGCTCTGGAGGCACCTGAACTTGTTGGATGTCCTGACACTCGAATGGCCAGCACTGCAGCTACGGGAACCTTTGTCCTGAGCCCGGCGTACCGGTTTGCAGGAGGATCAATCTATGGGACTGACGATATTTGTGATTGTGGCCGTATTGCTGGTCATAGTCACGCTGCTGGCCGGGGTCAAGAGTGTGCCGCAGGGGTTTGAGTGGACCCAGGAACGCTTCGGAAAGTTCCAGCGCAGCCTCAAGCCGGGGTTGAACCTGATCATTCCCTACATCGACCGCATCGGGCGGCGGGTCAACATGATGGAGCAGGTGCTGGACGTGCCCAGCCAGGAAGTCATCACCAAGGACAACGCGCTGGTCACAGTGGACGGCGTCGTGTTTTATCAGGTGCTTGACGCCGCCAAGGCCAGTTATGAGGTGGGCAACCTGCAACAGGCGGTCCTGAACCTCACCATGACCAACATCCGGACCGTGATGGGCAGCATGGACCTCGACGAACTGCTGTCCAACCGCGACCAGATCAATGCGCGCCTGCTGGCCGTGGTGGACGAGGCCACGGAGCCGTGGGGCGTCAAGGTCACCCGCATCGAGGTCAAGGACATCAAGCCGCCCGCCGATCTGGTGGCCAGCATGGCCCGCCAGATGAAGGCCGAGCGCGAGAAGCGTGCCAACATTCTGGACGCCGAAGGCTTCCGTCAGGCGGCCATCCTGAAGGCCGAAGGCGAGAAGCAGGCCGAGATCCTCAACGCCGAGGGTCAGCGTCAGGCTGCCTTCCTTCAGTCCGAAGCCCGCGAGCGTCAGGCGCAGGCCGAGGCCGAAGCCACCCGGATGGTGTCCGAGGCTATCGCCGCCGGGAATGTGCAGGCCATCAACTACTTCATCGCCCAGCGTTACGTGGACGCCCTGAAGGACGTTGCGACCGCACCGAACCAGAAGACCCTGATTCTGCCCATTGAGGCGACCAGTGTCCTGGGCAGCCTGGCGGGCATAGCGGAAGTCGCCAAGGAAGCTTTCGGGAACAAAGGCTGAGGTGAGACATGGACTGGCTTCCCACTCTTGAGCGCATCCAGTCGTGGCACTGGTGGGTGCTGGGCGCTCTGCTCCTGATTCTGGAAGTGTTCGCGCCGGGTGTGTTCTTTGTCTGGCTGGCCATGGCCGCTTTTATGCTGGGCCTGCTGGTGTTTGTGCTGCCACTCCCGGTGACCCTGCAACTGCTCCTGTTTGCTCTTCTAAGCGTGGTGGCGGTCCTGATCGGCCGGCGGTATGTCAACCGTCTGATTCTTGGGGGTGACGAAGGCGAGAGCATGAACCGTGGTGCAAGCCGGCTTGTGGGCCGCACTGTGGTGGTCACTTCAGCTATCCGTAACGGGGTTGGCCGGGTTCGCGTCGGTGACAGTGACTGGCGGGCCACCGGCCCGGATGTTCCCGAGGGCGCCAATGTCCTGATCGTCAGTGCTGAAGGAACGACCCTTCACGTCCGTGAGATCAACGGCACCTGGGTCTAGCGAAGGAAATAACGAGGGAAGCGCCAGCTGACACTTGCTGGCGCTGCCCTCTTTGACCTGCGGTTAACTTGTCCGGGGATAAAGCCATCGGCGCAGGGCGCGTGACAGTAGCGGCAGCACCGGCCAGTTCAGAAACAGCGTGGCCAGGAAAGCGGACGGCACAATGGCTGCCCACCAGGGCCAGTGACTGGTCAAAAAACCCGTCAGCCACGTGAACAGCAGGATGAGGGGATAGACACCTGCAAACCCGACCAGCACGTTCTTCCAGAGCGGCGGCGCCGGAGTGCTGGCAGGACGATCAAACCACGCTTCCAGTCCACTGGCTTCCCGGTAATGAACCTCGGACGCTGTGAAGTGGGGCAGCTCACGCAGAGCGGCCTGATATGCAGGGGAGTGTCGCCAGCTTTCCAGCGCCTGCTGCGAGGTGAACCGCAGCAGGGTGATGTATTCGGGAAAGGGACCGCTGCGGTCCCGCAGCACGTTGAGCCCCACAAACCCTGGATGCTCGGCCAGCAGATCATGTACTTCCCGGGCCCAGGCCTCGTACCCTTCCACCTGTGAGTGCTGGACCCTCTCGGTGATCACCAGCGTCACGCCCTGCGGAGTGGCGTCGGAGGGAGAAGGCACAGTCATCTGTGCCTGGTGAGCCGGGATATTCGGAGGGATGGCGTCAGGGGAAGGACTCATGTGCCTGGGCAGGGTAGCGCAGCGGCGTGTTCTGCAAGCCAGATGCAGAAAAAAAGTCCCTCCACAAGGGAGGGACCACTGGGAAAACTTTGGATTCAGCGCTTGCTGAACTGAGGTGCGCGGCGGGCCTTCTTGAGGCCGTACTTCTTGCGCTCGACTTCGCGGGGATCGCGGGTCAGGAGGCCCTTGGGCTTCATCTGGGCGCGGAAGTCAGGGTTGACCTTCAGCAGTGCGCGGGCGATGCCCAGCTTGATTGCGTCGGCCTGTCCGGTGGGGCCGCCACCGTTGACGGTGATCACGGCGTCATACCGGCCAGCAGTGCCGGTTTCACGGAACGCCTGCAGGGCGTGCACGGCGCGCAGCAGACCACGGAAGTAGGTCTGGAACTCTTTGCCGTTGACGATGATCTTGCCTTCGCCAGGGCGCAGGAACACGCGCGCCACGGCGGACTTACGGCGGCCGGTGCCGTAGAACTGTTCAGGTTGCTGAATCGCCATTATCTAACCTCGAGCGTCTGGGGCTTCTGGGCGGTGTGGGGGTGGGTCTCGCCGGCATACACCTTCAGGCGGTTGTGCATGGAGCGGCCCTGGCGGCCCTTAGGCAGCATGCCGAACACAGCGTGCTCAATGACGCGCTCGGGGTGCTTGGCCAGTGCTTCGCGGGCGGTTTCGGTCCTGAGGCCGCCCTGGTAGCCGGTGTAACGGGTGTAGACCTTGCCGTCGAGCTTGTTGCCGGTCAGGGCGACTTTCTCGGCGTTCAGCACAACCACGAAGTCGCCCTGAATCAGGTTGGGCGTGAAGTCGGGGCGGTGCTTGCCGCGGATGCGGCTGGCGATCAGTGTGGCGAGGCGGCCCAGGGGCACGCCGGCTGCGTCCACGACGACCCAGTTCTGCTCATCGTTTTTGGGGATGTAGGTTTTCACCGTAAAGCTCCGTATGCGTGGGGGATTTGGCTGCGACATGCCCCAGCCTGTGGGGGATAAGGACCGTGCATGTCCGGGTGCCTCCCGGTCGCCGCGCGCCCTACCAAGCGCGAGACACTAAAGGCAAGGGTACCAGATGTGCCCCCACCTGGGCAAGTTGTGGCTGCGGATGTGATGCTGGATCAGGGTGCTGCGCGCAAGACACGCGCAATGGTGTCCACATTGAAGCGCAGGGCTCCCAGAAAGGTTGCCCCTGCGCTGCCTTTGGCTCCGAGCGCGTCGGTGTACAGGGCAGGGGCAATCCGCGCGCCTGTTTCCCGGGCCAGCGTCTGTGCCAGGCGGGTATTGACCGACTGTTCCGTGAAGATCACCCAGGCTCCGCTCTTGCGTACGGTCTGAACCAGTCGGGCAAGTTCCTGTGCACTCGGCTCGCGCTCGGTACCCTGGCCCGGCATGACGGTGCCGACCACGGTCAGTCCGTAGCGCTCGGCGAGATATCCCAGACTCTCGTGGTTGGTCACGAAGCGGCGCTTCGCAGCTGGCAGAGACGCGAACTGCTTTTTGGCATAGGCGTCGGCGGCGGAAAGCTGCTTGAGGTACGCTGCGCTGTTTTTCGCATACACGGCCTTGCCGGCTGGATCCAGTGCGGTCAGGGCTTTCTGGACGTTGCGCACGTACCCGGCAGCCAGTGACGGGTCCCACCAGGCATGGGGGTCCAGAGCGCCATGGTCATCGTGACCGGCAGTTTCTTCCTCATGCCCAGCCTCGTGCAGCTTCAGGCCCTGGGTCAGGGTGATCAGCTGTGCCTTGGGAACAGCGGCGCGCAGCTTGGGCAACCAGGGCTCAAGGCCGGCGCCATTGGCGAACAGGGCGCGGCTCTGGGCCAGGCTGCGGATCACGCCGGTAGATGGCTGGAAGGTATGACTGTCGCTGCCTGGCTGCACAATCACGTTGACCTGCACGCGGTCGCCGCCAACGACCCGTACAAAGTCACCCATGATGCTGGTGGTCGCGCTGACCTTCAGCGGCGCAGCGCTGGCAGTACCGGCGAGCATCAGCATGAACATCAGACTGCGTGTCATACCAGCTCCACGTTCTTGTACACACCGCGCGTCAGGTTCCTCAGGGCGTGGGCACTGAGCCATACAGTCTTGAGCTGCCCGGATTCACGGACGGTCTTTTTCTGCAGGTTGGCCTTCTGGGTGCGCCTGGTAATGCCAGTGGTCTTGCGGCCCACGCCACCCTGCGCGCGGGCCTTACCGCGGCGGGTCACGCTGTTGACGACAAGATTTTTCTTTCCGGTGAGATAACATTCACGGCTCATTGGGCCTCCTGAAGCACAAATTAGGGAGCAGCAGGCAGAACCTGCATCTTCTGAGAATAATATATCAATATCTATTGCGGTGAATCTTGAAGGAGATAGGCCCGGTCGAGGGGAGGGCTCTCATCGTGGGGGCAGCGCTTCCAGGGGCTTGTCAATTACACTGGCTCGCATGATCCAGACCACCCCACCAGAGTGGTACAAGAGTGCCGTCTTCTATGAGCTGTCTGTCCGGACCTTCGCTGATGGAAATGGTGATGGCAAGGGCGATTTCCCGGGGCTGACGAGCAAGCTCGACTACCTCAAGAATCTTGGGGTGGACTGCCTGTGGCTGCTGCCCTGGTATCCCAGTCCGCTCAGAGACGACGGCTACGATGTGGCCGATTACGTGGATATCCACCCCGACCTCGGAACCCTGGAAGATTTCAAGGTTTTTTTGCGTGAAGCGCATGCCCGCGGGCTGCGGGTCATCGGCGATCTGGTCACCAACCACACTTCCAGCGACCATCCCTGGTTCCAGGCGGCCCGCCGCGGCCCGACGCTGCCGGACGGCTCACCGAACGAGTTCTACAACTATTACGTCTGGAGTGACACCGGCGAGGAATACCCCGGTGCGCGCATCATCTTTACCGATACGGAAACCAGCAACTGGACCTTTGACGAGCAGACCGGGCAGTACTACTGGCACCGCTTCTTTTCCAGCCAGCCGGATCTTAACTTCGACAATCCCGCAGTGGTTGAAGAACTTCTGGCTGCCGCCCGCTTCTGGCTGGATCTGGGCGTGGATGGGTTCCGGGTGGACGCTGTGCCCTACCTGATCGAGCGGGAAGGGACCAACTGCGAGAATCTGCCAGAAACCCACGCCATCCTCAAAAAGATGCGCCAGCTGGTCGACCAGGACTACCCTGGGCGCCTGCTGCTGGCTGAGGCCAACCAGTGGCCTGAAGAAGTGGTGGAATACTTCGGCAGCGAGACCGATCCGGAATTCCATATGTGTTTCAACTTTCCGGTGATGCCGCGCCTCTACATGAGCCTCAAGCGGGAAGACACGAGCAGCATCCGCGACATCATGGACCGACTGCCGGCCATTCCGAGCTTCGGACAGTGGGCGACCTTTCTGCGCAACCACGATGAACTGACGCTGGAGATGGTCACCGACGACGAACGTGCCTTTATGTACGCCTCGTACGCGCCTGATCCCCGCATGCGGATCAATGTGGGCATTCGCCGGCGTCTTGCACCCCTGCTGGACAATGACCGACGGCGCATCGAACTGCTGAACAGTGTCCTGCTGGCGCTTCCAGGCAGCCCGATCCTGTACTACGGCGACGAGATCGGCATGGGCGACGACCTGAGCCTGGCCGACCGCAATGGTGTACGCACACCCATGCAGTGGAATTCCAGCCTCAGCGGTGGTTTCTCGAGTGCCAGCCCCGAACACTGTTTTTACCCACCTATTGAGGATCCGGTGTATGGGTTTCACCGTGTGAATGTTCAGAGCCAGGAGCAAGATCCAAGCAGCCTGCTGAAATGGACTGCCCGTCAGCTTGAGATGCGCCGTCAGCATCCGGCTTTTGCCTACGGAGAACTGAACTTTGTGGACAGTGACAACCCGGCGATCCTGGCGTTCACCCGGACTACACCTGATGAGACCCTGCTCATCGTGAGTAACTTTGCTGCCAACGCTCAGGCCTGCACCCTTGACCTCTCGGCGCATCACAGGCGCACACCGGTCACCTTGTCCGGAGGCAGCCACCTGCCGCCTGTTCAGGATGAGCGCTATCCGCTGGTCATGGGCAAGTACGACTATTACTGGCTGCGCCTGAACTGACGGCAAGCCCAGATTGCTTTATGCGGGCTGCCGGCTTAGGCCCGGACAGGTCTTAAGATTCGGTAGGGAGCCGATTTTTCAGTTTCTCTGGGATGGTGCATCATGGGATCATGAGTGACCGGCAATACGGGCGTCCGTCCCGCGTGATCATGGAGTGGGACGAGGTGGAGACAGACACTGAACACCCGACTCCAGCCGCTGCAGAGGCCACTCCTGCCGCCCAGAGGATTGCCTCGCCAGAGCCTGCTGCAGCAGGTGGCTCGAAAGATGCAGAAAACAAAGGGGCCGGCTCTTCGTTGCTGAAAAATATTTTCAAGGGTTTGCGGCGCACAGACAAATAGCACAGATACATAGGTGCCCGGCAAACGAGCACATTTGCGGAGCGGCTTTGACCGCTCCGTTGCCATTCCCCGACCAGTATTGGGCGAGGCAGAGTCAGCGCCCTGTTGGATTGACCGAGTTAGGTGTGGCCCCTTCCTTTCCGTAATGCTGCCGAACGCGCCAGACCCGTGCTGTGGAAGCCCAGGCCTGGCAGTGCAAAGATCTGAGTTGTCCTGGCTCGCTACAACATCACACGCGGATGGTGACGCGGGCGCCGTCGTCTTCCAGGTGGACAGTGTCGATGAACCGGACGACCCGCGTCGCATAGCCCATCACCAGGGTATGGGTGCGCGCCCCTCCACCGAAGCGCCGTACCCCGTTCAACAATTCACCGTACGTAATGCCCGTTGCGCTGAACACGATCTGCTGCCCAGGAGCCAGTTCATCGGTGCGGTATACCCGGTTTTCGTCAACGCCCATGGTCCGGAACCGCTCGCGCATCGCGTCATCTTCAGGGATAAAGCGGCCCTGGATTTCAGCGCCCAGACATTTGCAGGCTGCAGCGCTCAATACGCCTTCAGGAGCTCCGCCCGAGCCCATCAAGGCATGAACGCCGGTGCCGCGCACGGCCACGGCCAGTCCTGCCACGACGTCACCGTCGCCGATCAGCTTGACGCGCGCTCCGGTGGCACGGACCCGCCGGATCAGTTCCGCATGCCGCTCACGGTCGAGGATGGTCACCAGCAGGTCTTCCACGTCACGGTCCAGCGACTGGGCCAACGCTGCCAGATTGGCCTCAACCGGCCATTCCAGATGCACCCGGCCAGCCGCAGGCGGCGGCACGATCAGTTTTTCCATGTAGCAGTCCGGCGCGTGCATCAGGCCGCCACGCTCACTGAGGGCAATCACGGCCAGCCCGTTCGGGAGCCCCTTGGCCGTCACGCTGGTCCCTTCCACCGGGTCGACGGCGATGTCCACTTCGTAACGTCCGGTGCCCAGCTCCTCGCCGATGTACAGCATGGGCGCCTCGTCCATCTCGCCCTCACCGATCACCACCCGTCCCCGGATGTTCAGCGTATTCAGCAGCGCGCGCATGGCCTCGGTACCGGCGCCGTCCACGGCATTCTTGTCTCCCATGCCGACCCAGCGGCTGGCCGCCAGTGCTGCGCCCTCGGTGACCCGCGCCGTTTCGAGCACCAGTGCATGCTCGAAACTCTGCTCCTGTGCTCCGCTGTCCTGCCTTTTAACCATCATGTCCTGAACCTAACACGCGTTCAGCGGGTAGACCGCTCCGGGAGCGCTTCCAATAGGTGTCAGGCAATCAGCGCACAGGAAATCCCGCGCCGATTCCCAGAGGCAGGTTCAAAGGATGCAGACTTACCGCAATATGCCCAGCAGCACCAGCAGGCCCCACAGCACCACCGGGATGGCCAGCGTTGCAGCGGTCAGTTTGCCCAGGCGCCACCAGTCGTTCAGGAACTCGCGCATGTGGTCTACGGTAGCAGGGCGACTCAGGCAGGGTGTCCCGAAAACCTTTGGCCTGTCTTGTGGGGCGGGCGTGAGGTCAGGGTCGGCTGCTTAAACTGCAGACATGACCCAGAGCCCACTTGCCGGACAGCCTGCGCCCTCGTCCCTGCTGACCAATATTCCGCGTCTTGTGTCTCATTACTACGAAACCCGTCCCAACGTCCACGACCCGCTGCAGCGCGTCAGTTTTGGCACCAGCGGGCACCGCGGCACCAGCCTGGGCGCAACGTTCAACGAAGCTCATATCCTGGCCATTACCCAGGCGGTCTGTGAGTACCGCGCCTCAGCCGGTATTCAGGGCCCTCTTTACATGGGCCTGGACACCCACGCGCTTTCAGAACCTGCCTGGATGAGTGCGCTGCAGGTGCTGGCTGCAAACGGAGTGCGTGCCCATGTCCAGCCGGGTTTTTTTACGCCCACGCCGCTGGTCAGCCACGCGATCCTCGAATACAACCGCTCCGGCCAGGCGGACAGGGCCGACGGCATCGTGATCACGCCCAGCCACAACCCACCCCAGGATGGCGGTTTCAAATACAACCCCCCCAGCGGAGGCCCCGCCGATACCGACGTGACAAAGGTTATTCAGGCCCGCGCCAACGCCATCCTGGAAAACGAGATGCGGGATGTGCACCGCCTCAGCCTGGAAGACGCCATGAACGCCCTGGTCCCCTTTGATTTCGTGACCCCGTATGTGGAGGCTCTGCCGCAGGTGGTGGACCTGGACGCGATCCGCCACAGCGGCGTGCGGCTGGGCGTGGACCCGCTGGGCGGCAGCAGCCTACCGGTGTGGCAGGCCATCGCGGCGCGCCACAACCTGAACCTGACCATCGTGAATAAAAAGGTCGACCCTCAGTTTGCGTTTATGAGCGTGGACAGGGACGGCAAGATCCGCATGGACTGCTCGAGTCCTTACGCTATGGCCAGCCTGCTGCGCCTGAAAGACGATTTCGACGTGGCAGTCGGCAATGATCCCGATGCTGACCGTCATGGAATCGTGACCCCGGATGGGCTGATGAATCCCAATCATTACCTCGCCGTCATGATCGACTACCTGTTCCAGAACCGGCCGGGATGGAGTGCAGACGCGGCGATCGGCAAGACACTGGTCAGCAGCGCCCTGATCGACCGGGTGGGCGCAGGCATCGGGCGGCGTGTGCTGGAAGTTCCGGTGGGCTTCAAATACTTTGTGGAGGGTCTGCTGGACGGCTCGCTGGGTTTCGGCGGCGAAGAGTCCGCTGGTGCCAGCTTCCTGCGGATGGATGGCCGCGCCTGGAGCACCGACAAGGACGGCATCATTCCTGGTCTACTGGCTGCCGAGATCACCGCCAAAACCGGTCAGACTCCCTCTCAGCGGTTTGCGGAGCTCAGCGCCCGGTACGGCACAACCGCCTACGACCGCCAGGACGCGCCTGCCACCTCGGATCAGAAGAAGATCCTGGCCGCCCTGTCGCCCGAGCAGGTGACCGCCACCACGCTGGCCGGTGACCCCATCACGGCCCGGCTGACCCGCGCTCCCGGCAACAATGAAGCTATTGGAGGCCTGAAGGTCACCACTGAGAACGCCTGGTTTGCCGCCCGGCCCAGCGGCACCGAGGACGTCTACAAGATCTATGCCGAGAGCTTCAAGGGTAGCGACCATCTGCAGCAGGTCATGGCTGAAGCGCGCGAAGTGGTCAGCGCGGCACTGGCCCAGTGAGCCCGGAGGGGAAGAGGGGGAGAGAGGTGCCTTTCCCTGGACCTTCAGCAAGTGCTTATAGTTGGGCCCGTGAAGGTCCCCCCAGGCTCCAAGCCCCCAGTCCCTGAAATCAATCTGGAGTTCGGTGAGACCCCTCCTGCCGCGCCCGATCCCAGCCTGACGCCCACCGGCCCCGCGCAGCCAGCGGCCATGGCCAGCGCGCCGCGCCGGTCTCTGGGGGCCAACACCCTGATTGTCATGGCCGGGACGCTTGGTTCGCGGCTTTCAGGGATTGTCCGGCAGCAGATCATCAATGTCTTTGATACAGCCCTGACTGACGCCTTTACCGTGGCAGTCAGGGTGCCCAACCTTCTGCGGGAACTGCTGGCCGAAGGAGCGCTGGTCAACTCGTTTATACCGGTGTATAAGACACTGGACGACACAGAGCGGCGGCGGCTCGCACAGGTCTTCAGCGGGGTGATGATCGCCGTGAACCTGCTGCTGATGGCTCTGGGAATCCTGGCCGCGCCCTGGGTGGTAGACCTGCTGACCTCGACGAATTCCAACGTGGACCGTGACCTGGCGGTGTACATGACCCGGCTGGTCATGCCCTTCCTGATGCTGATCAGTCTGTCCTCCGTTGCCATGGGTCTGTTAAACGCCGACGAACACTTTCGGGAAAGCAGCTTCGCCCCGGTCGCCTTCAATGTGGCCAGCATTGTGGCGCTGCTGCTGCTGCCGGATACGGCGACCTGGCTGGCGTTCGGCTGGCTTATCGGCGGGGTAGCGCAGCTGGTGGTGCAGCTTCCGGCGCTGCGGCGCTTCGGGCTCCTGCCGGCCCCAGCCCTGGGCCGGCATCCGGCTTTGGGCCGGGTGTTGCGGCAGATGGCTCCGTTTACCCTGACGGCAGGCGCACGGCAAATCCTCAATGTCTATGTCACGCGTCTGCTCACGAACGCCGGGCAGTTTCCGGCTGGAACCCAGACCGGCTACGCCAATGCCGAGGCCCTGTTTACCATGGCCAATGGACTGTTTGTCGTGTCACCAGTACTGGCGTTGTTTCCACGTTTCTCTGAGAGGGCGGCGGAGAAGGACTGGCCCGCATTCCGGGCTTTGACCGTGCAGGCCATCCGGACCACCACCTTTTTCGCCGCCATCATGAGTGCCCTGCTGCTGGCCCTGGCACCCTACGCCGTGAGTCTGTTCAACCTGGAGCGGGACTTCGCGCCCACCAAGTTCGAAGCCGGGGCAGGCATTCTGTCCGGCTGGGCGCTGGCTCTGGTGCCCTGGGCCATCGTGACGGTACTTCTGCGGACCTTCTATGCCCGTGAACGCACCCGCGAGGCCGTAATCGTCAGCGCTATAGGATTCGTGCTGGAAGTTGTGTTGTACAGGCTGCTGGTGCCCTCCCTGGGCTTTATGGGCTTCGGGATCAGCACCACCATCAGCGGCCTGCTGATGGCCGGAGCACTGACCTTTATGTACCGCCGCGCCCTAGGCTTTCCGGGACGTGAGGTGGCAGGCCACCTGTTGCGGGTGGTGCCCCTGGCAGCAGCATCGGGGCTGGCGGCATGGGCGGTTTCCCTGGTGTTGCCTGATCCCGGCTTTATCCTGCCTGGCCTGCTGGGCCTTGCTGTGGCCGGCGGTGTGGGTATGGGGGTCTACCTGACCGGAGCTCTGGCCCTGCGCCTGCCGGAAGTGGCCGGGGTCATGCGCCGTCTGAAACGCTGAAGGTCCGTAGGCCAGAAAGATCGCGCCGTGCCTCAGGCCCGGATGCCGATCAGGGCATAGGCCACGAGCGCCAGCTTCTCGCGCAGCAGGTAGCGCAGGTCGGGCCGGGCCCCCAGCGGACTGGCGTTGGCATTGGCGTCGAGCCCCAGGGCACGGGCCAGGGCCAGCGCGCGGGGCGTATGGGCTTCGTCAGTGACCAGGGTTACGGGCGTCTGGGGCGGTAAAGAGGTGCGTGCATTACGCAGGTTTTCAATGGTGGTGCGGCTGCGGGTTTCGGCCAGCAGAGCCTGGGCCGGCACACCATGGAAGGCCAGAAAGGTCACGCCGACTTCCCCTTCGCTGTAGGGATCACCGGGTCGGCGGCCTCCGGTCACGACGATGCGCTCGACGCCGCCCGCACGGTAC
This sequence comes from Deinococcus deserti VCD115, assembly GCF_000020685.1. NCBI lineage: Bacteria > Thermotogati > Deinococcota > Deinococci > Deinococcales > Deinococcaceae > Deinococcus > Deinococcus deserti. Next base: position 905,953 of record NC_012526.1, read on the forward strand.
AGCCGCAGGGCATGGATCAGCCGGCGTTCAAAGGCAGGACTGGGCCGTCCGGCGTACTGGGCGGCCCCGAGCACCACCAGCGTAGGGTGCGGCGTTACAGCCCTTGGCGCGCGGAGACCAGAAGAAAGCACGAAGCTGGCCGCCAGGACAGCAATGATCATGACGGGTAGCAGGGACAACGTGGAGCCTCGGGCGCGCATGACTCTGCGAGCCTAGCATGAAGGAAATGTAAATCCTGTAGCAAAGGGTATTGAGCGCCTCCTGTGCCCAAAGCCACAGCGCAATGAAAGCCTCCTTGTGCGCGGGGAGGGCTGTGCTACCCTCAGCCGCAAGTTTCCAGCTTATGCACGGCACCACCATGGAAGCTTTCAGGGGAGCGTATCAGGGAGATGGCCAGAACCTTAGTGATCGTCGAGTCGCCCGCCAAGGCGAGAACCATTGAGAAGTATCTCGGGAAGGGATACGCGGTGGAGTCGTCCATCGGACACATCCGCGACCTGCCCAAGAGCGCTTCGGACATCCCCGAAAAATACAAGGGCAAGGCCTGGGCCCGGCTTGGGCTGGACATCGAAAACGACTTCCAGCCGCTGTATGTGGTCGCTCCTGACAAGCGTCAGCATGTGGCCAAGCTGCGCAAGCTGGCCGCTGACGCCGACGAGATCATCCTCGCGACCGACGATGACCGCGAAGGGGAGAGCATTGCCTGGCACTTGTTCCAGGAACTCAAGCCCAAGGTGCCGGTCAAGCGCATGGTGTTTCACGAGATCACCAAGGAAGCCATCCAGGCAGCCATTGCGCACCCACGTCAGATCGATACGAATCTGGTCGAGGCCCAGGAAGCCCGCCGGGCCCTGGACCGCCTGTACGGGTACGAAGTCAGCCCGGTGCTGTGGAAAAAGGTTGCGCCCAAACTGAGCGCCGGCCGGGTTCAGAGCGTGGCGACCCGCATGCTCGTCGAGCGCGAGCGCGAGCGCATGCGTTTTGTCAGTGCTACCTGGTGGGACCTGCTGGTGACCGGCAAAACAGGCGACGGTCAGACCTTCCCTGCCCGGCTGACTGATGTGGGTGGTCAGCGCCTCGCCGCCGGCAAGGACTTCGACCCCCTGACCGGCCGCCTGAAGGAAGGCGCAGCCGTGCGGCTGCTGACCGAAGCTGAAGCCCAGGCGCTGACCGCCGGCCTGACCGGTCAGGCGCTGACCGTCACCAGCGCTGAGGAAAAGCCCTTTACGCAGCGGCCCTATGCGCCGTTCATCACCTCGACCCTGCAGCAGGAAGGCAGCCGCAAGCTGGGCTTCGCGGCCACACGCACCATGCGCGCCGCACAGAAGCTGTACGAGGGCGGGTACATCACCTATATGCGTACCGACAGCACCAACCTGAGTGTCGAAGCAGTCACGGCGGCACGCACCCAGGTCACGCAGATGTACGGTCCTGCCTTCCTGCACCCGCAGCCGCGCGTGTACGCCAAGAAGGCCAAGAATGCCCAGGAGGCGCACGAGGCGATCCGCCCGGCCGGCAGCAGTTTCCGTACCCCTGACAGCCTGCGCGGTGAACTGGGTGGAGACGAATGGCGGCTGTACGACCTGATCTGGAAGCGTACTGTGGCTTCCCAGATGGCCGACGCCAGGGGCCGCAGCCTGCGGGTGCGCCTGGGCGGTCAGGCTCAGGGAGGTGAAACGGTCGGTCTGAGTGCTTCCGGGCGGACCATTGATTTCCCTGGATTCCTGCGGGCCTACGTTGAAGGCAGTGACGATCCCAATGCTGCCCTGGAAGACCGTGACACGCCCCTGCCTCCTCTGAAGGAGGGCCAGCAGGTGACGGCCGAAACCGTCAGGCCCGAGAGCCACGAGACCCAGCCGCCAGCCCGCTATACCGAGGCCAGCCTGGTGCAGGCGCTCGAAGCTGCAGGCATCGGCCGACCCAGCACCTACGCCAGCATCCTGGGCACCATTCAGGACCGCGGCTACGCCACCAAGAAGGGTCAGGCACTGGTGCCGACCTGGACCGCATTTGCTACCAGCGCCCTCCTGGAACACCACTTCGGCAAGCTGGTGGATTACGACTTCACGGCGCGCATGGAAGAGGACCTGGACGACATTGCCGGTGGACGGGCCAGCCGGGTGCCGTACCTTCGGCGCTTCTACCTGGGAGATGAAGGTCAGGGCATGGCACTCAAGCCCCTGATCGACCGCCAGATGGGTGAGATCGACGCCCGTGGGATCGCGACCATCCACGTGCCCAAGCTGGACGGCACGGGCATCGAGGTGCGGGTGGGCCGTTACGGCCCGTACATGCAGCGTGGCGAGGACAAAGCGAACCTGCCTGAGGGTCTGGTTCCTGATGAGCTGACGGCTGAGGTTGCCGAAGATCTGATGAGCCGGCCCAGTGGCGACCGCGTGATCGGCACCGATGAGGCCAGCGGGCATCCGGTGGTCGCCCGTGCCGGGCGCTACGGCCCCTACGTGACCCTGGGCGACAGCAACCCACCTGTGCGGAGCGCCAGTCTGTTTCCTGGCGACGACCTGAATACCCTGACCATGGAGCGTGCCCTGCGCCTGCTGAGCCTGCCGCGTCTGGTCGGTGTCAGTGAGGGCGAAGAGGTCTGGGCCATGAACGGAAAGTACGGTCCGTACCTCAAGCGGGGTGGGGACAGCCGCAGCCTCAACAGCCACGAGGAACTGTTCACCGTAGGGCTTCACGAGGCCGAAGCGCTGTTCATGCAGCCACGTTTCCGGGCTCGTGGCGTGGCGGCCGCGCCGTTGCGCACCTTCGAGTTTGAAGGCCGGCCACCCATCCTGCTGAAATCGGGGCGGTTTGGTCCCTACCTGACCGACGGCGAGCGCAACGCCACCCTGCGCAAAGGCGAGGACGAGGACAACCTGACCCCAGAACGCGCCCTGGAAATTCTCGAGGAGCGCGGCAAGGAACCCAAGAAGAAGGCTGGCAAGTCCCCTTCACGCAAGGCTTCCGTCAAACCTGCAGCCGGGAAGTCTGCCAAGGCGGGAAGCAGTACCAAAAAGCCAGCAGCCAAGAAACCGGCTGCCAAGAAGGCAGGCGCAAAGGGCCCAGCCAGCAAATCATCAGCAGCCAAAACCCCACTAACCTGGGCCGAACTCAAGCCGCATCTGGGCGTGCTTTCTGAGCAGGAGCGTGAGCTGGTTACGGCAACCCGCGAGCAGGGCCGCAAGGTAGACGAGGTAGCGCCGGGCCTCGGGCTGGACGTCAAGAAAGCCAAAGGAATGGCGCTGCAGGCCAGCAAGAAGCTCAATCAGGCAGCGCGCGGAGAGTAAATGCCGGCGCGTTCCCGCCCCGAGATACCACAGGCCCTGCATCTGGCTCGGCTGGCGCAGGGCACCCCAGGGCAGTGGGTGGCCCTGCCTGGCGGGCAGGTGCGGTGCCTGAACCTCAACGGCCGGGTAGACGGCCCGGCCCTGGCTGGCTGGCTGGTGTGTCTGACCGGTGAGGCTGTGGTGGACCTGCCACTGAACAACTTCGTATGTCTGCGCGCCAGCGAAAGTTACCGGCTGCGGGCTGAAGAGCCCTGGAGTGCCTTTGAGACCAAGGCAGGCACGGTGCTGCTGCTGATTCCGGACGCCTGATGGATTCATGAAAAGGGGAGAGCCGCATTCAGGCTCTCCCCTTAAGGTTGCACTCCTACTTTTTACGGCGCGCGGCCTTGGCCGCTTCTTTGGCCGCTTTCTGTTCTGCCTTCTGTTTTTCCTGCAACTCGCGGCCCATGTCTTCCATCAGCTGGGCGCCCTGAGCGTCTACCTGGCGCTGCAGTTCCAGCAGCGTGGACATGACCAGATTGTGCAGCATGCGCTCCACGGGCCGGCGCACCCAGCCGTAGCGCACCCGCGCGTTGAGGGTCAGCGTGACGTCCGTCCCCCCGGGCATGGGCTTAAAGCTCCACGCCTGAGTCAGCTTCTCCAGGGGGCCCACATGTCGAACACTTTCCCAGCCTCCACGCTGAGGCGCCTGAAGCTGTCCGTACTTGGCGGTAAAGCTCAGCCCCAGCAGCCGCCGGGCAAACTTGAAGCGCACCAGGGCGTTGTTGGCCAGCCGGCCGTCCCCACCCTGGTAGTCGGCCTTGACGAGGTTGGGGTCCCATTTCACGCGGCGACGGGGTTCCAGCGCGAGACGGTACAGCACGTCCGGGCGGGCGCGCACGACAATGTTCTGCTTGATGTGTATCGACTCGGACATTCCTGAGCGGCAGTCTAGCGCGCCTGCTCGTCCCGGACGGACTGCCCGATGCTCCAAGTGCAGATAAGCCCTTCAGTGCAGATAAGGCCGGGCCGGCAGATGGCTGGCCTTCAGATTGAACCGCTCGGCGTACTTCGCGCCGGTCAGGCGACCAGCCACTGCGCGGGTCTCCAGAAACTGCTCGCGGTTCCAGGTCCAGCGGTAGAAGGCCTGGTAGTACTCCATCACCTCAGCGGCGACTTCCACCGTGTCGGTAATGTCCGTAAACACCTCCGGATACGGGCTGGCCGGTGCGTGGTACTGATAGAAGCGCACCGGTTCCCTCCAGGCCTCCAGGCGGCGCACGTCCTCACCGCTGTCCACGCCGTCACTTCCGCCCAGGTCCGGGGCAGGCGCCATGGGGACGCCACCCCCTTCCTCGTTGATGATCTTGGGAATGCGTGCCAGCGTGATCGCATCAAAGGCGATCTTCGCTGTCATGCGGTGGTCCGGATGAGGATGATCGTCGCTCCAGGTAATTACGGCGTTGGGGCGGAACTGCGCGTACAGCCGCGCCAGTTGCAGGGCCTCACTGCGTGAGCCGGTCATGCGGCTGTCACCCATGTCGAAGAAGTGATGGGACGCGCCGATTTTGCCGGCCACCCAGGCGCCGTGCTCGCGCCGCACGCGGGTGACCTCTTCGTGCGTCTGATCCCCAAACTGGCTGGCCAGCTCGCCCAATGTGGTCCACACCAGCATGACCTCATCTCCACGTGCCGTGTGCTTGGCCAGAGTACCGATACAACCGATCTCGTCGTCGGGGTGGGCAAAGACCGCCATGATTCGCATAGCCACAAGAATAAGCTGCCTGCAGGAGTGCAGGCTCGGAGGGCAGGTGTCTGCAGCCTTCCCCCGTGTTTTTCAGCCAGTGCCTTCAGCGCAACAGGCGCAGCGTCAGCGGGTAGCGGTAGGGCCTGCCACCACTCACGTGAATTACCGCCATCAGCATCAGGATCAGCGGCAGCAGGGCAAGCACCAGCAGAACCGGTAGAAAAAACAGCAGGAAGGCGCCGAACAGTCCCAGCGCAGCAAACGCTCCGGCGGCCGGCTGCCCGGCAGCGCTGCCCACCGCCCCGCCGATCACGCCCAGGCTGAACAACCCAAAGGCCACCAGGCCAATGACCGTGTTATAGATCCATACACTGATCTGAAAATTCACCGCTTCCTTGCCCTGCTCGTCCAGGAGTCGGCTCCGGTCACGGAAGTACAGCCACGCCGCCACCGGCCCCAGCAGCGCGCCGATCCCCGGCAGCACAAAACCCAGCAGTGGAGAAAGGTGCGTCACCAGGGCCGGCGTGCGCTCGGATTCAGGAATGCAGGAGGACGGGGCGCTCATGCTTGACACTACGCCCCCAAGCTGACTACAGTTCCTCGGATGACGGGCAAGCCCTCCTACCGCACCAGCGCCGCGCAAAAAGCGCAGGCGGCTGCCCGTGACCGCCTGCCGATCAAGGCCGGAATTCAGCCTGACGTGCCGGTCTCCGGCGAAGAGGTTGAACTGTACAGTGACGGTGCCTGTGATACGACCCAGGGCCACGGCGGCTGGGCCACCATCCTGAAGTACAGGGGTCAGGAACTCGTGCTGAGCGGCAACGAGGAAGCCACGACCAACAACCGCATGGAGTTGCGCGGTCTGCTTGAAGGCCTGAAAGTCCTCAAGCGGCCCTGTCAGGTACGGGTGGTCACAGACAGTCAGTATCTGCGTAAGGCCTTTACGGATGGCTGGATTCTGAAATGGCAGCGCAATGGCTGGAAGACAGCCGGAGGTGATCCGGTAAAGAACCGCGAATTGTGGGAGGAGCTGATTGCGCAGGCGCGAACGCACGCCCTGACCTTTATCTGGGTCAAGGGACACGCCGGACACGGGGAAAACGAGCGGGTGGATGTGCTGGCCGTCCAGGAACGTACGAAACTGCGTGCGCGCTGAGGGCAGGCCCGCCTCATTGCCTGGCTGAGGCACACCGTGCACAATGCGGCTCAGATCTCTCTGCGGGGAGAAGCGCTGCGGCGCCTGCCCCGAAAGGACGGGTGCCCATGCAGGATCACTGCTCCAGAATGCCTCACCGCCCTTGGTCCTTTGCCTGGAATGTGCGACGGCTCGCAGGTGTGGGGCTGCTTGGTCTGGCTGCCACCGCCTCCGCCGGGGGCAGCGAAAGACGACCGGAACTGCACAGTCCTGACTCCGTGCGGTCGGTCGCAGCCGGCACAGATGGCCTGGGACGCTTTGTGGTTGCCTGGGTCTCACGCCGCACTGAACTGGCTGAAGGCGGAGGCGAGCAGTTGAGGGCTGCCCGGCTGGAAGGCACCCGCTGGCGGCCACTGGGCGATGTGGTCAACGAAAAGCCGCAGTACAACGCTGCGCAGCCTAATGTTCATGCCGGGCTGGGCGGCAGCGTGTGGCTGGACTGGGAAGAAGGCAGCGGCCACGCCCACATCGATTCCTATCTGATGTCCAGCTGGACCGGGAGTGCCTGGACCCGGCCAACGCCGTATGCTCTGCGGCGCAACCTCTCGGACGCGGGACGCTCCCGCTCCCTGGCACTGGACCCACAGAACCGCCCGCTGGTGGGCTGGACCGATATCGGCACCGGTACCCGCAGCATGTATCCCAGTGTGGTGTCGCTCAGGCTCTGGCGGGGCCAGGACTGGGTAACCACGCCCTACCTGAATCTGAACCTGCGGCAGCCGGCCTACATGCCCAGCGTGGCCCAGGTCAACGGGCAGGTCAGCGTCGCGTATGTGGAAGGAGCGACAACCCGTTCCAACCTGTGGGTGCGGCAGTGGACGGGTGACGGCTGGCGCACCCTGGGTGGGCGCGTGAACGTCCGCCCCGATACCTATGTTTTTCGTCCCCTGCTGCGGGCCGATGGGCTCGGCCGGCTGACTGTGGCGTGGCTGGAAGACCTGAATGGGGCAGACGCTCTGTATGTCAGCCGGTGGAATGGGCGTGCATGGCAAGAGCTGGCAAGCGGTCCGGTCAGTCAGGCAGGCAAACACGCCGCCACCGCGTCACTGGCCTTCGACGGACATCACCGTCCGGTCGTGGCCTGGACGCAGGCACCGGATGGTCAGCGTACGGTCCACGCTTCCCTCTGGGATAGGGACCGCTGGAAGCCACTGGGCAGGGGAGCCCTGAATACCAATCCGGGAGCGGACGCAGACCACTCCTCTGTAGCGGCTGGTCGCTACGGCATCCTGGTGGCCTGGAGGGAGTTGCGCGGTGGCGTCTGGCGGCTGCAGACCTGGTTGCAGCCTTGAAGACTCACCCGCCGCATTCCATGTGCACACGAAGCGTTGCCGACCCCCTCGGAAAGTAGCTTCACGAACCTGAAATCCGCTTCGGCAATAAAACCCGGCTGCGTCCTCGTCGGTTTCTGCGGTCATGATCGTCAGCTCCAAAGCCAGCGCGAAGGCAGACAGCAGCGCCCGGCCCGAGCAAAGCCCTTGCCTGTCTCCTGCGGGTCGGTACCAATGTGCAGCCCTCTGCCTGCTTCCCCTGTACCTGGAGCCCGACTGCACACATCACGCGGCCACCGGTTTCCCAGGTAACAATCAGCTGCTGTGAATCGGTCCGGTAGGCTTCCCGGTGGCGTGAAATGCGTACTGCATCAGGAAACATGGCGCGGGCCAGCAGGGTCTGGACCTCCGGGGTCAGAGGCCTACAGAGGCGCATCGCAAGGCACATTTTGACGTCAGAATTCTGTCCTGGGCCATTCGGCGTATCGCGCACCAGAGCGCTTCAAGCCTACGCTGGACCTATGACGCCCTCACCTGTCCAGCCAGCTCCAGATGGGGACAGCTGGCGCACCTTTCTGCGCCTGTGGGCCTCGCAAGCGCTCAGTGTGCTGGGCAGTGGCCTGAGCGGCTTCGCCCTGAACATCTACCTGACCCAGACCATGTTTCCCCTGGAAAACCAGCGGGCGCAGCTGGCGGGCGCACTGTCGCTGACGGCCCTGGGCTGGACGGTTGCGGCAATCGCGGGTGGTCCGCTGGCCGGGGCACTGGCAGACCGTTGGGACCGCCGGCGCATGATGATCACCTGTGATGTGCTGGGCGCCGCATTGCTCCTGGGCCTGACCGGCCTGATCCTGGCGGGCACCCCTCCGGTCTGGGCACTGGTCGTCTTTACCACACTGCTGGGCCTGGTCGGTACCTTTCACGGCTCAGCTTTCGACACCAGCTATTCGGCCCTGGTGCCGCGTGAACGGCTGCCGCGAGCCAACGGCATGATGCAGACGCTCTGGAGTCTTTCGGGGTTGCTGAGCCCCGCACTGGCGGCGCTGCTGATCGGTCTACCGGCTCTGGCGCGCAAAAGTGATGGGCCTCAGTGGCTGTCCGGCTGGAGCAATGGGGTGCCCCTGGCCCTGCTGATCGACGCGGTGTCTTTCGGTGTGGCTGCGCTGGTGATCTGGCGTCTGTCGCTGCCCAGCCCGAAGCGAGCCGACCTGCAGGGCCCGGCTGCGCAGAACACCAGCCTGGGACAGGACATGCGGTTTGGATGGAGCTACATTTTTGCCCGTCGTCCGCTGCTGCACCTGCTGCTGACCTTCGCCGTGGTGAACCTGATGACCAGTGGGGTCGGGGTGCTGCACCCCCTGCTGGTGAAGTTCACGCTGGTGGGTGACATCCAGACTCAGGGCCTGAGCACCGAGACTGCCCTGGCGACCCTATGGACTGCCATGAGTGCGGGTGGGCTGGTGGGCGGCCTGTTGATCAGCGTGTGGGGAGGCCTGAAACGGCAGCGGGTGCTGGGCGTGCTGGTTCCCATGGTGCTCGCCGGCGCTGCGCACGCCCTGAGTGGCGCAGCCGGAACCCTGTACCTGACAGCCGCATGTATCGCGGCGTTCGGCCTTATGACGCCAATCATGAATGCCCACTCGCAGAGCATCTGGCAGTCGCAGGTTCCCCCTGAAATGCAGGGCCGGGTCTTCAGTGTCCGGCGCCTGATCGCCCAGTTCACCTCACCGCTGGCCACGGCAGCCGCTGGCTTACTGGGAGCGCATACCTCTCCAGGCCTGATCCTGCTGTGGAGTGGCGTGGTGATGCTGGCAGTATCTGGCCTGCAACTGCTGAATCCGGCCCTGCGCCGGGTGGATGAGTTGCCTGCTGTGTCCAGGCCAGCAGAAGCAATGGGGTAGGGAAAGGCGCGCTGGGATAGCTTCCAGCGCGCCTTTCAACCGAAATTAGTTGTCGCAGACAGTCAGACCAAGGTGGCGAATACCGCGGTCCTCACGGCGCAGGTCCTGCCAGAACTCGTCACGGAAGACCGGTGGACGGACGTCCAGGGCTGCCATCTGGCTTGAGGTCATAAACCGGGCTTCAACCAGGGTGTCTGATTCATCATCGACCAGATGTGCGCGGGAAAGTGCGCCGCCGACCTCATGACACAGCACGAAGCTTTTGCAGATGCGGCTTTCAGCGTCCGCCAGCTCCTGCAGGTACAGGATGCGCTCGGCGCCCACTTTCAGTCCGGTTTCCTCGTGCACCTCACGTTCAGCGGCCTGCAGGATGCTTTCGTGCCCTTCCAGCCCACCGCCCGGCGGCACCCAGAAGTCGTAGGCGCCCGGCTGGCGGTGACGCACCATCAGCAGCTGGTTGCCACGAAGGACCACGCCTGCGGCGCTGATCCGGTGCCGCAAGGCTCAGCCCTGACGGTCCAACCAGCCAGCCAGCCAGGGGAGTTTGACCTGCACCTTCTCATGTAGGCCACCCCAATAGCGCCGGGACCAGCCTTCGAGGTTGCGCTGTTTGCCCCGGGCCACAGCCATGGCGCCTTCCGGAACATCGTCGTGAACGGTGCTCCCCGCAGCGATAAAGGCGGCGTCGCCGACCACGCGCGGCGCGATCAGGGTGCTGTTGCTGCCGATAAAGACCCCGGCCCCCACCCTGCTCTGGTGTTTGTTCACGCCATCGAAGTTCGCCACGATGGTGCCGGCACCAATATTGGTTTCTGCACCGATGGTCACGTCGCCCAGGTACGCCAGATGTCCCGCTTTGACGCCTGCGTCCAGCTGCGCATTCTTGGTTTCCACGAAGTTGCCGATATGCACGCCCTGCGCCAGCCGGGTGCCGGGCCGCAGCCGGGCAAACGGGCCCACGTCACTGCCGGCTCCGACCTCTGCACCTTCCAGCACGCTGTGGGGTTTGATCACGGTCCCCTCGCCCAGCACGCTGTCGGTCACGATGCTGTACGCGCCGATCGTGACCCCATCTGCCACCCGGGTCTGGCCCCGCAGCATGACGCCGGGCTCCACCGTTACGTCGCGGCCCAGCGTCACGGTGTCTTCGATGTAGATAGTGTCCGGGTCCTGCAGCGTCACGCCAGCCGCCATGTGAGCGCGGTTGATGCGGCGGCGCAGGATGACCCCCAGATCGGCAAGACCCTGACGGTCGTTGGCCCCCAGGACCTCGTCGGCGTCCGTCAGTTTGAATGCGCTGGCCTGCGCTCCCAGGGCGCGGTACAGGCCCAGCAGGTCAGTCAGGTAGTACTCGCCAGCCTTGTTGTCGTTGCCGATCTGGCGCGCCAGTTCAGGCGCACGGGCGTCCATGACGTACACGCCACTGTTGAACTCGCCAATTGCACGTTCCGCTTCCGTGGCGTCTTTCTGCTCCACGATGCGTTCTACCGTTCCGTCCGCGCTGCGGACAATCCGGCCGTAGCCGGTGGCGTCGGCCAGTTCGCCGCTGAGGATAGTGAACGCACCGCCGCGGGCGCGGTGGTCATCAATCAATGCCTGCAGGGTTGCAGTCCGGAGCAGTGGAGTGTCGCCGTACAGCACCAGCACGTCCGCGTCCTGGGTGCCCAGGGCGTCCACACCGCACAGAAAAGCGTGCCCGGTGCCCAGCTGCTGGTCCTGACGCGCAAAGGTCACCCCACTGCCCTCCAGGGCTGCCTCGACCTTCTCTGCGCCGTGGCCAGTGACGACCACCACGTTCCTGGCCCCCAGTTCGCGCGCACTCTTGACGGCCCAGGCCACCATGGGGCGGCCGGCAACCGGGTGCAGCACTTTGGGAAGAGCGGATTTCATGCGGGTGCCTTGCCCAGCCGCGAGGATCACTACGTCCAGCGGACGATTGTTATCTGTCATCACATTCACCTTCTGTGCCAGTGTAACCGGCAGTCCGGTCCTGGTTGGACCTCAGCAAAACAGGAGACGCGTTGATGCGTCTCCTGATGGGATCCCCGCTGCTGTCAGGCCGGTCGTGTGCCTGCCCCCCTGCCCGCAGCCGGGTCCACGCGGGTATCCGGCTGCCTTCTCAGTTTCAGCAGCATCCAGATGCTGACAGCGATCAGCAGGAAGCTGATGACATGGGTTTCTGTAAACAGACCAATGCCGGGGGACTCCAGACCCTGGTTCAGGTAGACCTTGGGCAGCAGAGGATTGAGGCGGAAAGTCTCTTCCCAACCGGCGCGCAGGATGGAATACCACAGCCAGAACTGCCAGAAGGCCCAGCCCGGCTTGCGCGAACGCAGCCAGAAATACGCCGCCACGCTGAGGATGATTCCAATGATCACGCCGTACAGCTGCGCGAAATGCACGGGGGCAGTCATGACCAGCTGACCGCCGATCTGCTGGCAGTACTGCGAGAGATCCAGATCCGGATTTGGGTTGCGGACGCACATGCCGTCGTGGAATGCACGGGCGCTGTCAGGCCAGCGGAAGCCGACCGGCCAGCCAGTCACGCGGCCGACCGTGTCGGTGCCGTTCATGATGTTGCCGATGCGCCCGCCGATGATGCCAAAGGCCACACCGGGCACGCACAGGTCGGCGTATTCGTAAAAATTCATGCGGTACTTGCGGGTGTAGTACAGCATCACCAGAATGCCGCCGATCAGTCCGCCGTGAATGCTGATGCCGCCCTGGCGCAGGTTGACGATGTCCAGCAGCACGCGTGGGAAGGGAATGTTTTCGAACTGGTGCCACGACGTCGCCACAAACACAATCCGGGCGCCCACCAGACCCCAGATAATCATCCACAGGATCATGTCGTTGAACCGGTCAACGTCCAGGCCGCGCTGGCGGGCCATGCGGGTTCCCACCCATACGCCGGCCACGATCCCCAGCGTGATCAGCACGCCGTACCAGGCGATGGTGAAACCACCAATGTTCAGAAAAACTGGATTCATAAGTCGGTGCCAGTCTACCTGCATAAACGCGGCCCTCAGGCATCAACGCTTGAGGGCCGCAGGAGCTGTGGGGAAATTAGAGGTGCAGAGCGGGTACTTCTTCGGGCTCCTGCACGCGGAACACCTTCGACAGGATGACGCCAAGTTCGTACAGCACGTAGAGTGGGACGGCGACCAGCAGCATGCTGCCAGGGTCAGGAGTGGGCGTAAGCACAGCCGCGAACACCATAATCAGCACCAGTGCAATGCGCCAGCTCTTGCGGAGCATCGTGTGATTGATCAGCCCGATACGCGTCAGAATGACTGCCAGAATCGGCATTTCGAAAGCCAGCCCGAAGCCCACAAGGAATGTAGTGACCGTGCTCACATACCCGGCCAGCCCCAGAATCGGTGTGACGGCGCCGTTCAGGAAGTCGAGCAGAAAGCGCACCATGCTGGGCAGCACGAAGGTATACCCGAACGCAGCTCCGGCCATGAAGGCCAGTCCCGCTCCAATAATGAAGGGTGCGGACCAGCGTCGTTCGTGGGCATACAGCCCGGGTGCGATAAAGGCCCACACCTGCCACAGGATAAATGGCAGTGCCAATGCCAGACCCGCCCAGAACGACAGGTTGATACTCAGCATGAACTGGTCCGTGAGGTTATAGGTCACAACCTCGACCCTGTCCTGCTGGTACAGGCGGGAATACCGCAGCGGACCTTTGATCAGGTCAATCAATGGCGTGCGGTACTGAAAGGCGACCACCATCCCGGCAATCAGAAACGCGACACTGATGATCAGCCGTTTGCGCAGTTCTTCGAGATGGTCAAACAGTGGAGCACTCTTGAGGTTGTGTTGCGGGGTGCTGGGCATGCTCATGTGCTGTCGTCCTTACGGCTCAGGAACGGCGGTCGCTGGCCGGGACTGTGCTTTCGGTACTGACTGGCGCACCTGTCACCGGGTCCAGGCGCTGGGAAGGAATATCCGTCACCTGTGGCCGAGGGGGAGAGGGTTCGTGCATTTCCTGCTTGAATTCCTTGATGCCGCGTCCCATGCCCTTGCCGAGCTCCGGCAGTTTGCGTGCGCCGAACAGCAGCGCGATGATCACCACGATCAGAATCAGTTCAAAAGGTCCAAATCCCAACATAGCTTCCTCCTGAGATCACGGCTTCCAGGCCGGACCGGGGTCTTTCTAATATCAGCGTAGCGCCTGAGAGTAAAACGAACGGTTATCTCTGAGCCAGGAGCAGGTGTAACTGCCGTGACAGCTGTACCTAGGGGTATGCAGTACACGTGGAACTGGATCATTTCGTGCGGTGCCAGGAAGCATGCATGAAGTCTTTAACATGATCCATCTGGGCTTGCCGTGCATATGACTTGTTGAACCCGCCGCAAGCGCCTTACCCCCACCGGTGCACGGAAGTTCATAAGGAGACGTGACATGCCCAATATCGGTGCCGCTGAAATTATCATGATTGTTCTGGTCGCCCTGGTGGTTTTCGGACCACGTAAGCTTCCGGAATTGGGCCGTACAGTTGGACAGGCACTGCGCGAGTTTCGCAGTCATACCAGCAGCGTGACCAACGAACTGCGTTCCGGTCTGGACGTCACCCCACCAGTTCCACAGGCCGTTCCTGCAGCTCAGGTTATGGCTGAGGCTCCGGCTGAAGCTGTTGTACCGGTGGCCGCCAAGGCATCGTGAGCTCTGGGTAAATGATGATGCGGTTAGAGGGAACGGTCAGCTGGTACCCTGGGTTTCATCCCATGACTCACCCCGAACCGCACCTCGACCCCACCGACGAAGTGCTGATTGCCCGTATGGCAGCCCGCGACGAAGAGGCCCTCAGAGAATTGCACCGCCGGCATTCCCGGTTGCTGTATGGCCTGGGTCAGCGCATGTTGCGCCATCCCGACGATGTGGACTGCTGCGTACAGGACGCCTTTGTCAATGCGTGGAACCATGCGGCGCGCTTCGATCCATCCCGCGCCCGTGCACGTACCTGGCTGGTCAGTATCGCGCACAACCGTTTTCTACAGCAGCTGAGGGACCGTCCCGATGTTGCCCTGGAGCTTGAAGACTGGGACCAACCGACGCGAGACCCTGACCCTATTGACCGTCTGATGACCGAACGGGCCATGGAAGGGCTGGACAGTACACAGCGTGAACTGATTGAGCTGGCATACTTTCGCGGATATTCTCACTCGGAACTCTCGGCAATGACCGGGCTGCCCCTGGGTACAGTCAAATCGCGGATGCGTACTGCCCTCGACCGGATGCGGGCCAAGCTGAGTCCAATTCACACAGATGTAAAGAAAGGAGGTGAAACCCAATGACCGTTCAGTCTGATCAATTGCTTGCCTACGCGTTAGGGCAACTCGACCCAGTCGAGACCGCCCAGATGGAAGCGGCGCTACAAGCTGATCCTGCCCTGCAGGCGGAGCTGCAGCAACATCTGGACGCACTGGCGACCCTGCTCGACGAGCTGGACCTGTCTACTGTCGAAGTGCCAGCTGACGCCGAGGAACGCCTTCTGGCACGAGTGCGTGCCGAAGGAGCAGCGCCTTCCCTACAGACCGAGACAGCTTCATCTGCTCCTGCTGCTGGACCTGCTCCTCTGGAATCTGGTTCGAATGCTCTCCCGGTTCGCAAAAAGGCGTGGTGGATCCCGGCAGGGCTCTCTCTGGCTGCCGCATTGGCCCTGGCATTCTTCCTGCGTCCTGCCGAAGATCCAGTCAGCCGTTATGCCAGGCTTCCAGGAGCAGTGGCCCAACCCATCGGAACGCCTGAAGAGCAGCTGGGCACCATAGTGCGCCTGACCGATGGCCGCGTCTACGTACACCTGAAGCGTCCACCTGCAGACGGCCGCACCTATCAGCTGTGGCAGATCAAAGATGGTCAACCAGCGTCCCTGGGCGTGTTCTCAGGCGATGGCCTGCTGACCGAGGGCCTTCCGCAAGGGGTCACGCTGGCGGTCAGTGTGGAACCTCTTGGTGGAAGTCCACAACCGACCACTCAACCGCTGTTCGCTCAGCGTGTATAGCTGAAGGGCCCGTAGTGGACTCACCGCCTTTGCGCCGCCCCTGGATCCCTGGGGGCGGCGCTTTCTTGATGTGGATCTTCATCCCTCGTTCATACAATCTGGCAGCAGTGATCCAACTGAACTGTGGCTGCATACAAGCAGGGTGAAGGCAAACGCGACCGCGGTGCGGCCCCTCCCTTAGGGCAGGTCCAGCTGCAGGTTCACGCTTGACCCTCACGTCCAGCGTCCTGGTCCTTTCCCTTTTTCCGGAGGTTTCCACCATGAGTAACGACAACAGCACCACCCCAGGCCAGAGCACCCGCCGTAAGTTCCTTGGTATGGCAGGATTGATGGGCGCCGGCGCCGTGTTGAGCGGCTGCACCAGCGTTATGGCTACGCCCAAGGAAAAAACCAACCTTGACGCAACCATCTTCAACTTTGCACTGAACCTGGAATACCTCGAAGCGGCCTTCTACCTGGCAGCCGTGGGCCGTCTGGGCGAACTCGACGCTGCAGGCGGCAGCAGCGCACGCGTCTCCCTCCCCGCTGGCTTCAACGGTATGAACGGCACCGGCATCTCCACCCTGAGCCCCGAAATTCGCGCCATCGCCAACGAGATCGCTACTGACGAGCTCGCCCATGTGAAAGTCATCCGCGCGGTTCTCGGTAACGCCGCTGTTGCACAGCCCCAGATCAACCTGTCCACGGCGTTCCAGGCCGCTGGCAGCGCCGCGTCCGGCGGAGCCATCACTGGCTTCGATCCCTTTGCCAACGAACTGTTCTTCCTGCACGGCGCCTTCATCTTCGAAGATGTCGGTGTAACCGCCTACAAGGGCGCTGCACGTCTGCTGGTCGACGACAAACCCGCTGGGAACCTTGAGAACGCCGCCGGTATTCTCGCTGTCGAGGCCTACCATGCAGGCGCCATTCGCGCGCTGCTCAACCAGCGCCGTGGCACGGCAGTCACCGCCTCCCTGAATGTTGAGGCAGTCGTAGGTGCTATCAGCAACCTGCGTGACGCCGTAGACGGTGCGGACGACCGTGATCAGGGCATCAGCCATATCGGTGCCGGTGCCAACATTTCGTCCAACATCGTTCCTACCGATGCCAACGGCATTGCATACAGCCGTACGCCCCGTCAGGTTGCGAACATCGTGTTCCTCGACACAAGTGGCAAGGCAGGGTCGGGGGGCTTCTTCCCCAACGGCCTCAACGGCAACTTTGGCGCTATTCTCGCGCTCTGATCCACCTTTTAAAATTCAAGGAACTGCCCCGGAGTTTAACTCCCGGGGCGGTTTCCGTTTACGAGGGATAATTCGCTTCAGATACTCCAGCCGCCGTCCACCAGGATTTCTTGCCCCGTAATGTATGCCGCTTCATTCGTGGCGAGAAAGGTAATGGCTGCAGCAACTTCACCCGGCTCTCCGAAGCGGCGGGCAGGAATGCGGACCTGGAGTTTTTGGGCTTCGGCAGGATCGGAATGGAGCTTTTGAAGACGCTCGGTGGCCGTGTATCCAGGTGCGACCGTATTACAGGTCACGCCGTCGGCAGCCACCTCCAGGGCCAGGGTCCGCAGATGGTTGGTCACCCCAGCGCGCAGGGCGTTGCTGACCGGCAGGTTGAGGGCTGGGCGCCCGACCGCCAGGCTGGTAATGGCGATGATCCGGCCCCAGCCACGCTCCCGCATCCCTGGAAGCGTGGCGCTGGCCAGGCGAACGGTGCTCATAAAAGTCGTCTGGATGCCCTGCGCCCAGGCTTCTTCAGTCACTGCGCTGGGCAGACTTGGGGGCGGCCCACCGGCGTTGCTGACCAGAATATCTACGTCGCCCGCAGCAGCCACGGCGGCCTGTACGCCCTCCAGGGTGCTCACATCAGCCACGACCCAGCGGGCACCTATAGCCTCAGCTGCCGGGCGCAGCGTGTCCTCATGGCGTGCAGCTACGGTCACTTCGGCGCCCTGTTCAATCAGTTGCTGCGCAGCCGCGAGGCCAATGCCCTTGCTTGCGCCCGTGACCAGGGCGCGCCTACCTTCCAGTCGAAACAACGTCATACGGCAGGGTAACGCTTACAGACGCTACGCTGCGCCGCGTGAAGCCCTTGATCGTGGTGGCCACCGCCGGGGAAGCGGCCCGGTTACATAGCCTGACTGCCCGTGTCGTGGTCTCAGGCGTGGGGCCGGTCGCTGCTGCCCTGGCGACTGCCAGCGCCCTTGCCAAGCAGCCCGCCCCCTTGGTAGTCAGCACCGGAATTGCGGGGGCATTCCCGTCAAGTGGCTTGCAGCCGGGAGACCTTGCGGTCTCCAGCCTTATTGTTCAGGCGGATCTGGGGGCCTGGGAGGGCGATCAGTGGCTGCCTCTGGACAGGCTAGGTCTTTCGATCCACCCGGCAGTACTGCACCATGCTGAATTCGAGGTCTGGGCAGGGGCCAAAGGCATTGCACGTGAACTCGGCGCAGGCTTTGGCCCCGCCCTGACCGTCTCGTCGGTGACGGGTGATCATGCCACTGCTGCCCGCCTGGAAGCGAGGTATCCGGGTGCACAGACCGAGGGCATGGAGGGTGCCGGGGTAGCTCACGCTGCACTGTTGGCTGGTGTGCCGGTAATTGAGGTCCGTGGAATCAGCAATCTGGTCGGTCCTAGAGACCGCCGTGCCTGGAAAATTGGTCCTGCCCTCGACGCTGCTCAGACAGGTGTCGCTGCTCTTCTCCAGCACCTGAATTGAGGGAGTCAGTCACAGTGCACGACTTGCGTCCAACAAGTAAGGACGCTGTTCTATATCAGGTGTGGCTCTGTTCCTGACTCTCCATCACCGTGCCGATCAGCGCCCGCATCATCAGAAAGCCGACCGCGAAAAACAGCAGGGGTGTCAGGTTCACGCTGACCTCGGCGTCCTTTTCAGGCTCCAGGGCATTCTGCTTTCGGTACTTGATCATGGCGGCAGCGTAGCCCGCAGGGTCTGCGGAGGGACAGGCCCAGGGCTTATTGAACTGTTCAGACGTTCGCCTTCAGCTCCTGGCCATGCGCGTCTCGTTGCGCGCCGCTGCACCCACGCGTTAGAACCGCTGACGTGACTGATACTGAGCCCGCATCCACTGATTTTCAGGACCCCCCCGGCCGCATGAAGGCTCTCAGCAAGCAGGAGTCCAGAGCGGGCATCTGGATGGTGGACACCGAGGTCCCCAGGCCCGGACCCAACGACCTGCTGATCCGGGTCAAAAAGGGCAGCATCTGCGGCACCGACGTCCACATCTACAAATGGGACGAGTGGGCGCAGAAAACCATTCCGGTGCCTATGGTGGTAGGTCACGAGTACGTGGGCGTGGTGGCCGCTATGGGCAGCGAGGTTCGCGGTTTCAATGTGGGCGACCGCGTCAGTGGGGAAGGCCACGTCACCTGTGGACACTGCCGCAACTGCCGGGCCGGTCGCCGGCACCTGTGCCGCAACACGCTCGGTGTGGGGGTCAACCGTCCCGGGTCCTTTGCGGAGTACCTGGTGCTGCCAGCCTTCAACGCCTTCAAGCTGCCCGACGATATTCCCGATGACGTCGCTGCCATCTTCGATCCTTTTGGCAACGCGGTTCACACGGCCCTGAGCTTTGATCTGGTCGGAGAGGATGTGCTGGTTACAGGCGCCGGTCCTATCGGCGTGATGGCGGCTGCAGTGGCCCGGCACGTGGGCGCACGCAACGTGGTGATTACCGATATCAACGACTACCGGCTGGATCTGGCGCGCAAAATGGGCGTGACCAGGGCGGTCAACGTCACCAAAGAAGACCTGTGGTCCGTGGCCCGGAACGAACTGGGCATGACTGAGGGGTTCGATGTCGGCCTTGAAATGAGCGGATCGGGGCCTGCCTTCGCGCAGATGGTCGATGTTATGAATAACGGTGGCAAAATTGCCCTGCTGGGAATACCCAGCGGTGACGTGCGCATCGACTGGAACGCCGTGATCTTCAAGATGCTGACCATCAAGGGAATCTACGGCCGTGAAATGTTCGAGACCTGGTACAAGATGGCCGCCCTGATCCAGTCGGGTCTGGACCTGAGGCCCATCATCACGCACCACTTTGGCATCGATGACTTCCAGCAGGGCTTTGATGCCATGCTCAGCGGTCAGAGCGGCAAGGTCATTCTGGACTGGGAAAAACGGTAGACTTTGCAAATGACACGTCAGGTACAGGGATGGTGGTGGCCCGGTTCTCCCGGGTGACCCTGCTTTGTGCCTGATGCTCAGCTGGCATGCCGCGCCCGGAATATCTGTCCGGGCGCGGCTCTTTTTTTGCCTCAGGCCTTAAGGAGATCCCATGAAACAACGGATTCTGACCGGTGACCGTCCCACCGGGCCGCTTCATATCGGCCACTACGCAGGATCACTCAAAAACCGTGTGGCGCTGTAGCACCAGTACGAGACCTTCGTGCTGATCGCGGACGTGCAGGCCATGACCGACAACTTCGGGCAGCCGCAGAAGGTCCGCAGCAACGTGCTGGAGGTGGCGCTGGATTACCTGGCCGTGGGCCTGGACCCGAAGGAGTGCACTTTTGTCATTCAGTCTCTGGTGCCTGAAATTGCCGAACTCACGGTGTTCTATCTGAACCTGGTGACTGTCTCGCACCTGCGTCAGAACCCCACGGTAAAAATGGAGATTTCCCAGAAAGGCTACGGTGAGGCAGTGCCGGCGGGATTTTTCGTCTACCCGGTGTCCCAGGCGGCCGACATCACGGCCTTTGGGGCTCATCTGGTGCCGGTTGGGGCTGATCAGCTGCCGATGATCGAGCAGACCCGGGAGATTGTCCGGCGCTTTAACAGCCTCTACGCCACGGTGCTGGTCGAGCCGCAGGCCCTGGTAGGAGAGACCGCGCGCCTGCCAGGACTCAATGGAGGCAACAAGATGAGCAAGTCTCTGGGCAACGCCATTTGCCTGCGCGACCCGGCAGACGAGGTGAAGCGCAAGGTGATGGGCATGTTCACGGATCCCCACCATCTGCGGGCTGAGGACCCGGGGCGTGTGGCCGGTAATCCGGTCTTTACCTACCTGGACGCCTTTGACCCTGACAAGGTCCGGGTGCAGGCCATGAAGGACCACTACTCCCGCGGTGGGCTGGGGGACGTGAAGGTCAAGCGGCACCTGCTTGACGTCCTGGAGGACACTCTGGAGCCTGTCCGTCAGCGCCGGGCCGGATTTGCACAGGACCCGGGTGCGGTGATGGAGCTGCTGCGTGAAGGGACCATACGCGGCCGGGAGGTTGC
The DNA here is from genome assembly GCF_000020685.1 of Deinococcus deserti VCD115. Taxonomy (NCBI): domain Bacteria; kingdom Thermotogati; phylum Deinococcota; class Deinococci; order Deinococcales; family Deinococcaceae; genus Deinococcus; species Deinococcus deserti. Next base: position 926,573 of record NC_012526.1, read on the forward strand.
CGTGCAGACCATGGCGGCCGCAAGGCGGGCCATGACCCTGGACTATTTCGGCGGCAACTGAACTGCCCGGTTGCCCCCAACTGCACCCACGTTTCTTGAGTGTGGTCATGTTAACCTGGGAAGTGGAGGTCGGGCCAAGCCGCGCCCGGCGAAAACACGACACATGGACTACTACGAACTGCTGGGCGTCGCCAAAAGTGCGAGCGCCGATGAAATCAAAAGCGCCTACCGCAAACTCGCCCTGAAGTATCACCCCGACCGCAACAAGGAAGCTGGTGCGGCCGAGAAGTTCACCCAGATCAACGAGGCCTACGCGGTGCTCAGCGATGCCGAGAAGCGCGCCCACTATGACCGATTCGGCACTGCGCCCGGTGCCGGGATGCCGGGTGGTGACCCCTTCGGCGGCATGGGCGGCGCAGGGTTCGACCCCATGGACATCTTCGAGCAGCTGTTCGGCGGGGCCGTGGGAGGACGCACCCGGCGCGGTCCGGCGCGCGGCGACGACCTGGAAACCGAGGCCCACATCTCGCTGCTGCAGGCCCGGGCAGGAGAGGAAATCGAGGTCACGGTGGACCGCCTGCGCGAGTGCGAGCACTGTCACGGCTCCCGCAGTGAGCCCGGCGGCAAGCCGCCCAAGACCTGTGCGACCTGCGCCGGGGCAGGGGCAGTCCGCGCTCAGGCCCGCACCATTTTCGGCATTGTCGAGACGCAGCAGCCCTGCCCCACCTGCCGGGGCGAGGGGCAGATCATAGAGGACCCCTGCACGGTCTGCAAAGGCCGTGGGCGCACGTTGAAGGCCGACACGGTGAAAGTCAAGCTGCCCAAGGGAATCGACGAGGGTTACCGCATCCGCGTGGCCGGCATGGGCAACGAGGGCCCGGGAGGCAACGGCGACCTGTACGTGCATATCGAGATGGAGCCCCACCCGGACCTGCGCCGTGAGCAGGAGCACCTGATTCACACGGCCCGCATTGGCTTTGCCAAAGCTGCCCTGGGCGGCCAGCTGACGGTCCCAACCCTGGACGGCCCGCAGGTGATTGAGGTTAAAGCCGGCACTCAGCACGGAGACCTGCACCGGCTGGCAGGGCAGGGTATGCCCCGCCTTCAGGGACGTGGCAATGGTGACCTGATCGTGGAGTACGAGATTGCCGTGCCCAAGCCTTCGCAACTGAGTACCGAAGCCCGCGAGGCACTGCTGGCCTATGCGCGGGCAATGGGCGACGAGGTGAACGACCGCCAAGAGAGCCTGTTCGACAAGGTCGGCAAAATTTTCCACGGAAAGTAAAACAGTTCAGAGGTATTGCAAAGGGGAGGCACGCCAAGCGCCTCCCCCTCGTCCGGATTTACGGCACCTCGTGGATTCCGAATTCGTCCCGCAGCGCAGTGAGGGCGGCGTGATGCCCGGCCATGCCATGAACTCCACCACCGGGGGGCGTGCTGCTGCTGCACAGATACCAGCCTCGCAGCGGTGTGCGGTAGGGAGTCAGACCCAGGGTGGGCCGGGCCAGCAGCCCCCAGAGCGTGCCTGCTCCACCGTTGACGTCACCACCGCGGAAAACCGGGCTGAACGCTTCCAGGGCGGGAGCGGTTGTGACGTGCCTCGCCCTGACCCGCTGGCCAAAGCCCGGCGCAAAGCGTTCGATCTGGGCTTCGACCACACCGCTGATATCAGCGCTGCTGCCATGCGGCACGTGGGCATAGGCCCAGAAGGTGTGGCCGCCAGCAGGAGCACGGCTGGGGTCAAACCGGGTGTGCTGTGAGGCCAGGACGTACGGCCGGGCTGAGACGCCTGAATGCAGTCCAGCTTCCGACGTCCGCACCTCCTGTTCAGGTCCACCCAGATGCAGGGTGCCGGCGCGGTTCATACGGGGGTCAGCCCAGGGCACCGGGCCTTCCAGGGCGTAATCGAATTTCTGCACGCCCGCTCCGTAACGGTACCGGCCCAGCGCCTCGCGGTAGGGCGCTGGGGCACGGTCTCCAAGCAGGTTCAGCAGCACCTGAGGACTGCTGTCCACCAGGACAACCCGCGCCTCTGGCAGGTCGGCGGGCTTATGAACGGTCACGCCAGTCAGAACCTCTCCACCTAAAAAGTGCAGGTACGCGCAGAGGGCGTCCGGAATGGCCTGGGCACCACCTCTCGGAAACGGCCACCCCACAGCGTGCGCCAGGACACCCAGCACAAGGGTCGCTGCCGCCGTACCGGGTGTTGAAAGGGGCAGGGCCGTGTGCGCCGCAAGACCGGCCCACAGCGCCCGGGCCTCTGGCGTGCGGAACAACGCGTGTCCTGTCAGGTCTGCAGAAGGTAAACCCCGGAGTCCAAAGCGTGCCAGGGTCAGGGGATGGGAAGGCACCCGAATAAGCGGCCGCAGGATGTCGTGCAGGAGGCCTTCCCAGTCCTGGAGCAGAGGAGCCATCAGGCGCCGGTAGGCAAACCCGTCGGAGCCGAGGGCGTCGACCGTGGCATCCAGGCTACGTTCCAGCGTGACCGTGTGGCTGGGCGACAGGGCGTGGGCAACCGGCGCTGCGGGGTGAATCCAGTCCAGCCCGAACGCATGCAGTGGCCACCTCCGGAACGCGGGACTGGCAATTGCCAGCGGATGAATCGCCGACCCCACGTCATGCACGAAACCTGGCAGCGTCAGTGCCGCGCTGCTGACTCCGCCACCGGGCCGGGCATGTGCTTCCAGAACCTGGACCCTGAGTCCAGCGCGCGCCAGGGTGACAGCAGCCGCCAGCCCATTGGGACCGGCGCCCACCACCACCGCATCAAGCCGGGTCATGCGCTCAGCCTAGAGCACCCACCAAAAAAACAGCATGTTCCGGGCACTGAAGCGTCTGGAAGATGCCAGGCAGGCCTGAAGAAGGTGACCAGAGGCTGTCCAGCAACCACTTCCCGGCGCGTGACCTATAAAGTTGCACGCCTGCAACTGTGCCTGAGGCTCTATGTCGTGTGAACCGCTGTCTTTGGCCGTTCAGGGCCGGCGCTTTGGCAGCAATCAGACGACCCAGCTTCAGCCAGCCCGGACCGGAGCACTCTGACGCGTCCCGACCGGCGATCTGCATGCCTCTGTCATGAGGGTGCCCTCGTCGGGTTATGGAGTGCTGGCCCCCTAACGCCGCAGAAGTTCAATGTCTCCAGCACTTCCTTTGAGCGTCAGGTGCTGTGCTGTGCGTGTGATGGTCAGTGGTGTGTTCAGAACCTGAATCAACGCACCTTCCTGTTCGTTCAGTGCTGGCGCGCAGTCCAGACGTGTAGTTCCTGCCGTGGTGAAGGTCACCACAGGTCCGGCCTGCTGCAGGGTTCCAAAGATGCGGTTGCAGCCGGTGGTTCCGCTGAACTGGCGGAGATTCCGGTCAGTGCTCATCATGAAGTTGATGCTTGCCGGAGCAGCCAGCGCAACGGTACGTCCCCCTGGACTCAGCCGGGTCACGTTCCATTCTCCCTGCAGGTCTGGCGGAAGAATCGCTGGGCCGGTTCCTGCGGCGCGGAAAACCAGCCGGCCAGCCTTGCCGCTGAAGAGCGTCAAGGTCGAGTCCTTCAGCTCGTATCGCGTCACCTGCCGCAGAAGGTTGATGAACCCGTCCTCCTGGGCTGTGCGCTGCGCGTCCGTGCACGCCCGGCGGGACTGAACGACCGGGCCGAAATTCATGGCGTGCTTCAGAACACTGGCACGGGCGGAAAATGTATTGCAGCCGGTCTGGCCCACAACGCGGATTCCATTGAATTGCATGGTGGGGACCTGTGACAGCACAGCCTGGCGGTCGTCCATCACCATATTGGACAGTTCCCAGGTGACACCTTTTAACCCTGACGTGCCGGCTGATCCGGCAGCCTGTGCAGCGAATGGAATCACGTTCAGCAATGACAGCAAAAAGAAGTGTCGCATAAGACACATTTTATTGTTGGTCGCTCAAGGGCCGTGCCACATATGAGGTTGTCCGGCGGAAAAGGACAATTGCGAAAGCAGAGAGAGGGAACCTGGGTGTTCCTGGGATGGGCACGCTCCTGGTCCATGACACCTGCCCTTACAGACCGGTATGCTTCCATCGGTCACGCCTGGCGCGTTGCTCCATTCTTTATCCACCCGGAGGATTCCACCTTGTCCGTTCCCCACCGCCCGCCGACAAACTCGCTCCAAAGCCGCCGCTCTCCGTTGCTGGTGTTTGCCGGTCAGAGTAACCGTCCCCTTGCCCAGGCGATCTGCGACAACCTGGGTGTTCCGCTGGGGCGCAGTGAAACCGTGAAATTCACCAACGACAACCTGATCGTTCACTATGAGGAGTCCCTGCGCGAGGGCGACGTCTTTATCGTGCAGACCTTCTCCACACCGGTCAGTGACGCGATTATGGAATTGATGCTGATGATCGACGCAGCCAAAAGTGCGAGCGCCGGGCGGGTTACAGCGGTCATTCCCTACTACTCCTATGCGCGCAGCGACAAAAAGGACAGCCCGCGCATCTCCATCGCGGGTCGCCTCGTGGCAGACCTGCTGCAGGAAGCCGGCGCGGACCGCATCCTGACCATGACGCTGCATGCGCCGCAGGTTCACGGGTTTTTCAAGGTCCCGGTGGATCACCTCTCGGCGGATCTGGTGCTCAGCGAGCACTTCAAGAAGTGTGTTCCTGACGCGCACGACGGCGTGGTACTGGCGCCGGACGCGGGTAGCATCAAGCGGGCCTCACAGATCGCCCGCCGCCTCGACAGCGGTCTGGCCATGATCGACAAGGAGCGCCTGTCGGATACCGAAGTGCGTCCCCGCGCCCTGATCGGTGATGTGAAGGGCAAGACGGTATTTATCGTCGATGACGAGATCAGCACGGCCGGTTCTCTGGTGGAAACAGTGAACATTGCCCGGGAAATGGGTGCCAAGGATGTCTACGTTGCAGTGACGCACGGGGTCTATACCGGGCCTGCCATCCAGCGGATTGCGGGGCTGGATGTCACCCAGGTGGCCAGCTGCAATACCGTTCATGTGCCGGAGTCCAAGATCGAGGGGGCCAACGGGCGTCTTGCCGTGCTGGATGTCGCGCCGCTGTTCGCCAACGCGATCCGCAACATTCATACCGGCGACAGCGTCAGCACCCTGTTCAGCTGAAGCTTGCTGAAAGGAGGGGCGGGGGAGTCATTCCTCCGCCTTTTTCTGCTGTCGGTGCGAACTTCAGGGAACGTGACTGAGCAGCGGCTGGCGGACACTCGCACCAGGGCTTGAGTTTCGCGCCTTTGGCCGGTGTACCAGATCCTATCGATGGCCGCGGATCAAGGGGAATCCAAGGCGCTCACATGTGTTGGTGACTGCGGTCCGCCCAAGGTGCATCAGGGCCTCAGCAATCGTTTGAGAAAGGTGGGGTACCTGGTTGCGGCCAGAGCTGATGGTTGCTGGTGCTGGCCTTCGTTCCTGCATGCCTTCTGGGACCAGCTGCTGATTCCTGCTTTACAGCGCGGATTAAAGTCTGCGACCGGTGCTGGGGGTCCTTGCGTAACAGCGCAGGCCAGCAGAGACCGGGCGGGGTATGCTGCTAGGCATGGGATTCCTGCTGAGGTTGCTGGTGACAGCTCTGGCCCTGTACCTGCTGGCCCGGGTCTATAGCGGCGTCACTTTTGCGCCGGGCGCTGGGGTGGTCAGTATCCTGATTGCCGCGCTTGTCATGGGGATCGTCAATGCGCTCATCCGGCCGGTACTGCTGCTGCTCAGCCTGCCGATCACTATCCTGACGCTGGGCCTGTTCACGCTGGTGGTCAACGCGGTTGTGCTTCTGATCGTGGCCGCTGTGACAGCCCTGGATGTCGCCGGCTTTGGAGCCGCTTTCATTGGCGCATTGCTGCTGACCATCATCTCTTGGGTGTTGGACGCCATTGTGGGCGCGCTGGGCCTGGACGGTGGGCGCGATTAAGACCCCAATTCTGATCACATCTACCGAAGAGCTGCGTACCGCGTTGACCGGAGCAGGTGAAATCGGCTTCGTGCCGACGATGGGCTATCTGCACGAAGGTCATGCCACCCTGATTCGCCGGGCCCGGCAGGACCATCCAGGTGGGCGCGTGGTGGTCAGCGTGTTTATCAACCCCATGCAGTTCGGACCTTCTGAGGACCTCAGCCGCTATCCGCGCAACCTGGAAGGCGACCTGCAAGTGGCCGGGCAGGCCGGCGCAGACATCGTGTTTCACCCCAACGCTGCTCAGATGTATCCCGAAGGCTTCAGCACGCGGGTGAGCGTCTCGGGCGTGAGTGAGCCGCTGGACGGCGCTGCACGCCCCGGACATTTCACAGGGGTGACCACCGTGGTCCTGAAGCTTCTGAATATGGTGCGCCCCGACCGGGCGTACTTTGGAGAGAAGGACTGGCAGCAGCTGGCGGTTGTGCGCCGCATGGTGACTGACCTGAATGTGCCGGTGCAGGTGGTTGGCGTGCCCACCGTCCGGGACCCCTCCGGACTGGCGCTAAGCAGCCGCAACAGTTATCTCAGCGACGAGCAGAAGGCGCGGGCTGCTGTCCTCGCACGCGCGCTTAGGGCGGTGCAGGCCGCGTTTGCTGCCGGAGAACGCCACACACAGGCACTACAGCAGGCGGGCCTGGACATTCTGGCTGCAGACAGTGAAGTCACCCTGGACTATCTCAGTGTGGTCAACAGTCATCTCCAGGAAACGGAACTCGTCAGCCCCGATCCCCTCAACCGTGTCCTGGTCGCTGCGCGGATGTTCGGTGTGCGCCTGATCGATAACCTGCCGCTGGACCAGGGTCCAGATGACATTGGGAGGAATGTATGACCCTCGAAGAACTGCTGCGCGAATTGCTGGCACACCGCGCTTCTGACATTCATCTTCAGGCGGGGAGTCCACCGATGGGCCGGATTGACGGCGCCCTGGTGCCTTTTGGCAGCGAGCCGCTGATGCCCCCTGATACCGAGGCCCTGGCTCAGACCATTCTGAATTCGGAGCAGTGGGAAGATTTCGAATACCGTCAGGAGTTCGACACCTCCTATACGGCCCCAGGATTGGGACGCTTCCGCTGCAATGTATTCCGGCAGCGCGGGGCAGTGGGCGTGGTGATGCGTGTGGTGTCCGATGCGGTGCCAGGTTTCGAGACCCTGGGCCTGCCTGCCGACGTCATGCGTCATTTTTCGGATGCCCCTCGTGGTCTGGTGCTGGTCACCGGTCCGACCGGCAGTGGGAAGAGCACTACTCTGGCCAGTCTGATCGACCACATCAACCGGACCTACGCCTATAACATCATCACCATTGAAGACCCTATCGAGATTCTGCACCGTAACAAGCGCAGTCTCGTGGTGCAGCGCGAGGTGGGCAACGATACCCGGGATTTCCGGACGGCGCTGAAGTACGCCATGCGTCAGGACCCGGATGTGATCATGATCGGGGAAATGCGTGACCGTGAGACGGTGGACGCTGCGCTGTCGGCCGCACAGACCGGCCACTTGGTGCTAAGCACGCTGCATACCCAGGATTCGGTCCGGACGGTCAACCGCATCATCGAGTTCTTCGCACCACACGAGCGCGAGCAGGTGCGGCTGCAGCTGGCAGAATCGTTGATCGGCATTGTCAGCCAGCGCCTGCTGCGCCGGGCAGACGGAGTCGGACGGGTACTTGCCAGCGAGATACTGCTGAACACGCCCCTCATTCAGGACTACATCCGTGACGAGGACCGTACGCCGTTGATCAAGGACGCCCTGATGGAAGATAACATCCGCGGCATGCATACCTTCGATCAGCATCTGATGGAGTTGTATCAACACAACCTGATCACGTTAGAAGAGGCCACGGATGCAGCGACCAGCCCGCATGAGCTCAAGCTGATGGTCACTCGCTCGGGATTCGCCTCGTAAAGAAGGGAGAACGGCGCACCTGGACTTCGGGTGCGCCGTCCGGGGAGAACCGCTTTACCGGAACAGAGCATGGCTCCGTGGTCCTTTCAGGACCAGACCGGCTGGATAAGCCATGACTTCAACAAGCAGCACCAGACCGTATCGATACGGTCTGGTGCTGCACGGTTTGCAGTGCTGGTTTTTAACGTGCCTTGTAAATTGCAAACGATTTGGCAGGGAGGCTGACCGTCACGGAGCCGTTGCTGCTGGTCACCGTCGCGGGTGCGCCCTGTCCGGCCTGGTCGTCAAAGACACGGTTGGCCAGGTAGCTGCGGTCGGCACTGCTGATCGCCGTATTTCCGCCTATGTTGAGGGTCACGCTGGCCGAAGTGGCATTGTTGTTGAAGGCCACAATCAGACGGCTGCCGGTGGTGCTGTCACTGTAGCCGCGGTAGAAGGCAAACACATTGGTGCCTCCGTTTGGACGCCACATTTCCGCGTAGGAACCCTTCCACAGACCGGGGTTATTGGTCCGGACGCTTGCCAGTTTCTGAACCAGGTTGAAGGTCAGCCCGGGGTTGGGCAGGAAGCCGCTGTAGGTTCCGCTGCGCCCTGTGCTGGTCCAGGCCCATGACGGCATGTCACGGCGGTTGTCGGGATCGCCGCCACCATACATTGCGATTTCGTTGCCGTAGTAGAGCTGAGGGATACCCGGCAGGGTCATCAGGGCCCCCAGAGCCATATGGTAGCGGCGGCGAATTTCGTCCTCGGCGACACCAAATCCGGGCTCGTTGAGAAAGCGGGGCACATCGTGGTTGTCCAGCAGGTTCACTGTCAGCAGGGCGCGGTTCAGGCCCAACGTACCCATGTAGTCCTGAACACTGCTGGCCAGGGTGTCCATGCTGCCAGCCTTGGCGATGCTGCTGACCAGAGCGCTGCGCAGCGGGAAATTGAAGGCGCTGTCAAAACCGGCGTCGTAGTAGGGCTTGATCTGCGAGGCACTGCCGGTCACGAAGGCTTCGGCCAGCAGGAAGGTGTTTGGTCGGGAGTTGAGCACTCCGGGAATCCAGTTGTATTGCCAGTAGTTCATGGGCACGTGTTTGGCCGTGTCCATGCGGATTGCGTCAATTGCGTAGGTGCTGGTCCAGGTCTTGCTGAGATTGGTCAGATAGGTCGCGACCGCGCTGTCTTCCTGACGGAAGTCAGGCAGGCCTGCCAGCGGACAGTTGATGTCGTCGCCCGTACAGTCGCTGTGGAACCATGCCGGGTTGCTTTTGGTGACACTGGCGTTGTACCCGGCATGGTTGGCCACCATGTCCATCATGTAACGCATGCCGTTGGTGTGCAGGTCGCTGATCAGGCCGCTGAGCTCGCTGCTCGTGCCCAGCTTGGGCTCTACAGCAAGGTCGCTGGGGTTTTTGAAGTTTGGCCAGTACCCGTGATACCCGCATGACGCCGAGGACGTTCCTGGATTAACCTCGGGGACCTGGGCGTAGACAGGGGTGGTCCAGAGGGTACCCGCACCCAGGCCCTTGATGTACGAAATTTTCTGCCGCAGACCCGACAGGTCACCTCCATGAAACTTGTAAGGCCAACTTTGGTCAAAGCAGTAGGGCTGGCCCAGGTTATCGTTGGAGGTAGTGCCATTGAAGAAACGGTCCGGCAGGGTCAGGTAGATGATCTGTTTGCGCCAGGTATCAATATTGGTCCCGCTGATGGCCTGTGAGCCCACAGAGGTTGCGGGACTGTCCGATGTGGAAGTGCTTCCACAGGCGGTAAGACCAAGAGAGAGGGCCAGCAGACTGCTCAGAGAACGCTTCACAATAAGTCTCCATGACGCGACGGAATCGCGTGCTTAAGATTTTTGGAACTGGTAAATCATATGCCCAAGATCACAATTTGTTTTCAGGAAAAACTTTAATTATTCCTCATGTGAGTGACGCCTACACCAAGATGAATAGCCAGGAGGTTGGCAGCGTCGTGGGGAATGGCCACTGGACAGGAAAACTGTATGCCTGAGCTTGAGACGATCCAGGCTCCTGCTGCCTTGCCTGAATATTCGCAGCGACAAGATTCCGCGTCTGCAAACGCAGCTGGACGTGCGTTTTAAAACGGCTTTTCTGACGCGAGAGTCTCTGTGACGGGACCAGCGATCCACGGGCGTGTCCTGGGCAGCCCTGGAAACCCGCCTTGGTGCATTCGGCCGATTCTGAAGAGCTGTATAGAGCTGCGTCCTTACGTTCAGAACGGCTGGGCCATGTGTTCATGGTAATGTGAAGTGTCAGCGCAGCGGCAATGTACACCCGGGTTTCTCGTTCTCGTACCCCGGTTGCCCGATCCGTTTTTCTCCAGCAGGGGCAAAACACATTCGCGGGCAAGAGCAGGGGCGAAAGGCAGGCATGTATGGCAGAAGTGATTCTGGAGAACATCAACAAGCGCTATGGCACCAAGCATCACGCGGTCAAGGATTTCAATCTGCATATCGAAGACCGCGAGCTGATGGTGTTTGTGGGCCCCTCGGGTTGCGGGAAGTCCACCACCCTGCGGATGATTGCAGGCCTGGAAGACATCAGCGACGGCATCCTGAAGATCGGCGACCGGATCGTCAACGACGTGCCGCCCAAGGACCGTGACATTGCCATGGTCTTCCAGAACTACGCGCTGTACCCGCACATGAATGTCTACGAGAACATGGCCTTTGGCCTGAAACTGCGCAAGACCCCGAAAGACGAGATCGAGCGCCGGGTACGTGACGCGGCCAAAATCCTGCAGATCGAGCATCTGCTGGGCCGCAAGCCCAAGGAGCTTTCCGGTGGCCAGCGTCAGCGCGTGGCCATGGGCCGCGCCATCGTGCGTGAACCCAAGGTCTTCCTGATGGACGAGCCGCTGTCCAACCTGGACGCCAAGCTGCGCGTCGAGATGCGCTCGCAGATCAGCCAGTTGCACCGCCGTCTGGGGGCAACCATCGTCTACGTGACCCACGACCAGGTAGAGGCCATGACGCTGGGCAACCGCATTGTGGTGATGCGTGACGGCGTGATTATGCAGGTCGATACCCCCATGAACCTGTATGACTTCCCGCAGAACAAGTTCGTGGCCGGCTTTATCGGCAGCCCCAGCATGAACTTCCTGAACGGCACCGTGCAGAACGGCGAACTGGTGATCGGTGAGAACCGCGTCGCTCCGATGGGTCGCCTGGGCCAGAGCCTGCGCGCCTACGAGGGTCGCGAGGTCAGCATGGGCATCCGCCCGGAGCACGTGGGTGTGGTGGGCATGACCGACCTGCCGCGTGGCAACAACGTCCTGCGCGGCACCGTGGTGGTTGTGGAGCCGCTGGGCGCCCAGACGGACCTGATTATCGAGGTCGCTGGCCAGAACATCGTGGCCAAGGTTGAAGGCCAGGCTCTGGTTCAGCCCGGAGACAGCATTGACCTGTTGGTTGATCAGACGCGTCTGCACGCATTTGACCTGGCTACAGAACTGGCCATTGACCGTGGAACGCCGGCGGGCAAGCGTGGTCAGGCTGACACCACTGGCCTGGGCTACGAGTACCCGGCCACGACGACAAGTACGACCACTGTTTCGGGTTCCCCAGTCGTCTAACCCCGTTGACCTGACAACTGAAAACCACCTTCTGGAGGAGCAGCCTATGTGCTAGGCTCCTCCTCCAGTTTTTGTGGTGAATGCTAATCTGCCTCCTCAACAGCTTGATATGCGTAAAAAGGCAGCAGGTCGAGCTTCCCGCGAATCCAGATACATGCGCTACACTCGGCGCATCACAGCCTTTGTCGTACCTTCACAATCCGTTCCGAAAGACGATGTACTTCCAATACAGCCGTCGTTTTTCCAAGGAGATTCAATGAAAAAGACCCTGCTGACCCTGACCGCCCTGGCTCTTCTGACTGGTAGCGCTGAAGCGCGAACCTGGGAGGAGATCAAACGGAGCGGAACCATAAAGATTGCCACTGAGGGTGCTTTCCCCCCTTTCAACATGATCAAGGGCAAGCAGCTGACTGGCTTTGAGGTCGATCTGGCCAAGGAGCTGGCCACGCAGCTGGGCCTGAAGGTTCAGTGGGTAACTCAGCCCTTTGACAACCTGCTGATCGGCCTGAACCAGGACCGCTATGACTTCGTGATTGCCAGCCATGGCATCACGCCTGAGCGGGCCAAAGCTGTGAACTTTGCCAACCCCCATTACTGCACCGGCGGCGCTATTGTGACGCGCCCGGGTGGCCCGATGACCGCCGCCGCGCTGAAGGGGAAGAAGGTGGCCGTGCAGGTAGGCACCACCTACCTGGAAAATGTCCGCAAGGTCCCCGGCGTAGGGGACGTTAAGACCTTCCCCAAAGACACTGATGCCCAGGCCGCCCTGATGGCCGGCCGGGTGGACGCCTGGGTGGGCGACAAGTTTACCGGTATTGATCTGGTCAAGGCGCAGAAAGGGAAGGTCATTCAGGGAGACATGCTGTTCAAGGAGAGCATCGCTATGGCGGTCAAGAAGGGCAACAGCGGCCTGCTCAAGGAACTGAACGCGGCTCTGGCCAAGGCACTGACCAACGGCAGCTACGCCAAAATCAGCAGCCAATACTTCGGACAGGACGTCCGCTGCAAATAAGGTGAAGTCAGGGGTCTCGTTCAGGCCTCTGAACAGCGGGATGAAAGGAGGGGCGCCCGGTTGCGCTATGGCCGGGCGCTCCCTTCCTGCCTGAGGCCCCTGAACCTTTCTGCAGTCAGTTACGGTATGCCATGCTCCAGACCATGAACGAATTTCCTGAACGTCACGACCTGCTCTCCATCTACAGGAGCGTGCTGTGACGGCCCCCAGAATCAGCGCGCCGCGTCAGCCAGCGGGATCGCGCAACCTGCTGCTCTGGCTCCTTGGGGCCGCTGCCGCCTTCCTGGCGTTGTTCGGCGTGATTACCCTGATTCTCCGCCAGATGCCTGACCCTATCGGGCCACGGGCCGACCTGTTTGTCGAAGGTGCCCGCATGACCCTGCAGCTGACGGTGGTAAGCGGGGTCATTGGCCTCGTCATTGGCATGATTGCCGGGATTCAGAAGACCAGCAGCAACTGGCTGGTGCGCGCGCCCGCCAGCCTGTTTATCTGGTTGATTCGCGGCACCCCTCTGCTGGTGCAGATCCTGTTCGTGTATAACGCCTTGCCACCCCTGCTGGCCGCAATCGGCCTGAAAGTTGAGCTTAACGAGTTCTGGTCTGCGGTCATTGCGCTGGCTCTGAACGTGGGTGCGTATAACGCTGAAGTGATTCGTGCGGGGATTCTGGCCATTCCAAGGGGCCAGACAGAAGCCGCGCGTAGTCTGGGTCTCAGCGGTGGGCTGACCATGAGCACGGTCGTCCTGCCGCAGGCCCTGAGGATCGTGGTTCCCCCGCTGGTCAACAATCTGGTGGCCCTTCTCAAGGATTCCTCGCTGGCCTCGACCATTGCGCTGCTGGAACTGTCGCTGGCCGGGTCGCGGGTCTCCAGTGAGAGCTTCCAGCCTGTACCTGTGCTGACCACCATCGCTGCCGTCTATCTGGCGCTGACCACCGTGATGACCCTCTTTACCGATCAGCTGGAAAAGCGGGTCAAGGTTGCCAGCCGCTAAAGCAATGTCCGCCCAGGTCCTCGTTCAGGCCGGGCTTAGGGGCTGAAGAAGCGCCAGAACAGAAGTGGCTGGAGATTCATTCTCCGGCCGCTTCTGTTCTGGCGATTGCTTCTCCAGGCCCGGTCAGGCACCTGGAGTGCTGGGTGGAATGGGCGGCACAGTGCGCCCCTGGTGCGTGCGGCTGGGTAGCCAGTACCGTTCCATCCAGCGTTTGAGCAGCGTGGCAAATGGGATGGCCAACAGGGCGCCGCCGACGCCGCCCAGTGCCAGTCCCACCAGCAGCGCGATCAGAATGGCCGCAGCGCTGAGCCGCATCGTGTGACCCATGATCAGTGGCCCCAGCACGTTTCCCAGCAGCTGATTGATCAGAAAGTAAAGCCCGGCGACCAGCAGAATGGTCGTGGTGCCCATCGGAATTGCCTGGAACATTGCCAGAATCGAGGCCAGAACAATACCGACGTAGGGAAACAGGTTGATGACGCCGCTGAGCAGGCCGATTGCCAGCGGATTCGGCACTTTGAGCAGCAGCAGGCCGGTGGTGGCCAGGACCACGCAGGCGATCAGCAACAGCAGGCTGCCTCGAAGGTAGGAACCGAAGCTCTCACTGACGTCTTCAGAGAGTTGCAGGGCAGTAGGCTGCCAGGCACGCGGAAGTATCTGTAACATGCTGCGCCCTATGCCGTCGTAGTCGATCATGAAGTACATCGCCAGCGTCACGATGAACCCGACCTGCCCGAGCCAGCCCACCAGATTGCTGAGGGTTTTCATGACGGTCGGGCCGGTGCTGAGCAGCCGTTCGGCCAGTGGCCCGGCATTCTGCGTGATGTCCTGGACTTCGCGGTCAATGTAGGTGGTCAGCGTTTCTTTGAGCCCCTCGGTTCCTGGCAGGCGGTCCAGACGGTCCAGCAGGTTGACCAGAATTTCCTTGAGGCTGCGTGCCAGCTCTGGGACGTTATTCAGCATGCCGTTGATTTGCGAGCTTACAGTCATGACAACAGCCGTAACCAGCAGGATCCCCAGCACCAGCAGAAGCAGCACGCCGATCATCCGCCGGACCCGGTGCCTTTCCAACCAGGTCAGCAGGGGATTGCATAAAAAAGCCAGGCCGTAGGCCATGAACACGGTAAACAGGACGCTGGCCAGAAGACTTGAAGCACGCAGCACTACCCACAGCAGAAGCGGAAGCAGCACGATGTAGACGGCCAGTCGCACCGTGGGCCGGGCCCAAAGTGCCAGGACCAGGTCGGGGACACTGCGGGCCTGCCCGAGAGAGGACCCGGGTTCAGGAGGCGGTGAGGAAGCTGCGGAGGAAAGTGGGTTACTGCTCACCCTCTCATCCTGCCATCTGCGGCCCAAACAGACGCGTCCCCCACCAATTGGTCAGGGACGCGTAAAGAGAAGGATGAACCTAGAGGTGCGGCATTCAGGCGGCGCGGGTAACTGGAGAAGGAGGTCCTGTCCGTCCCGCTTTCTGCCAGAAGTACACCAGGGCAATCAGCGCCAGCGCTCCCAGGTTCCACACGATGTCCGTGGGAATAATCAGGATGAACGACGCCACCAGCAGCAGCAGTGTCTGCACCAGATTGGTCCGGCGGTGCAGGAACCGAAGGGTGCCCGCACTGAAGGCGACAAGACCGATAAAGGCAAACAGCACCATGGGAATGGCCTCACCCAGCGGCAGGCCTCCCAACCGGTTGTTGGCGATAAGCAGCAGCTGCGGATTGAAGAACATCATGTAAGCCAGCAGGGCGGTCCGTAGCTCGTATTTGAAAGCCTGCACCCCGGTTTTTACTGGGTCGCCCCCCGAAATGGCCGCCGCCGCAAAGGCGGCCAGCGCTACTGGCGGCGTGCTGTCGGCCATGATGCCGAAGTAGAACACGAACATGTGGACCGGCAGCATCTCGGCCGGGTTGCTGGTATCCAGGCCGGCGATACGCGCAATGATCGGCACGATCAGGGCGCTCATCAGAATGTAGTTGGCGGTGGTGGGCAGGCCCATGCCCAGAATCAGAGCAATCAGCTGGCCCATCATCAGGACCACCAGAATCCGCACGAACTCATTGGCAAACAGGGCCGATACTCCTTCAACCACATCCGCCAGCCCAAAGCCCAGCCCCGTGACTGTCACGATGCCAACGATAATTCCGGCTGCGGCAGTTGCAACGGCGATGCCGACCATGCTGCGGGCTCCGGCCTCGAAAGCATCAATCAGCTTGCGACCGCCGTCCAGGAAACTCCGCAGCGGGGTGCGGCCATCTTTGCGTCCCCAGAACACCTCCTGGACCAGCATCATCACCACCATGATCAGAATGGTGTACAGGGCAATCCGCTCCGGGTTGGCATCCGGGTTGGAGGTCAGAACGCCGATCAGGTAACCCAGAGGCAGGATGTAATACCAGCCTTCAAGCAATGTTCTGCGCACCGGAGGCAGCTCGCTTTTCGGCAGGCCCCGCAGGTTGAGCTTCAAGGCCTCAATGTGGGCCACCACCAGCAGCGCCGCATAACATAGGAAGGCAGGAATTGCTGCCGCCAGAATCAGGCTGCGGTATTCGATGTTCAGGTTCTGCGCCATGATGAACGCCGCTGCGCCCATGACCGGCGGCATCAACTGACCATTGGAAGAACTCGCAACCTCGATGGCGCCGGCCTTCTCGCGGCTGTATCCGGTACGTATCATGGTCCCGATCGTGATATTGCCGCCCGTCACGACATTGCTGACGGAAGAACCACTGATGATGCCGTTCAGGCCGCTCGACACGATACTGGCCTTGGCTGCCCCGCCCCGGAAACGCCCCAGCAGTCCCTGCGCCACACGCATAAACCAGTCGCCGGCACCCATCTTGTCAAAAACAGCCCCGAACAGCACGAACAGAAAGACGATCTGTGCACTGACGCCCAGCGCCGTTCCGAAGATCCCTTCGGTATTGGTGGCCAGCTGACCGATCAGCTGCGGCCAGGTGTAGCCTCCGTGAAAGGGCGTCTGGATGCCTTTGATCAGCCCTTTTGCCCCCATGAAGGCAAACAGGATGAATGCCATCGAAATCAGCGGCATGGCAATGCCAATGGTGCGCCATGCAGTCAGCAGCAACAGGACCACCAGAGCGCTGCCAGCAATCAGGTCCAGCGGTACATCGGCGCGAATGCCGCCGTTCCCAGCGATGTTGGCGTACTGTGCCACAAAATACAGCGCGCTGCCGGTGGCAGCTGCGCCCAGCAGCCAGTCAGACCAGGGCACCCGCGTCTGAGGCTGCCCTGGCGTCTTCCGGAAGGGAAAAACCAGAAACGCCAGCGCGAATGCGAAGGCCAGGTGAATTGCCCGGAGGGTCGTGGGGACCATCGTGCCGTTCCAGGCCGCGTACATCTGAAACAGACACCAGCCCACCGCAATAATGGTGACAAGATGCTGCTGCCAGCCGAACAGTTTACGCCCACCGGTTTCAGCGGCTTCCACTATCTCGATGGCGCGGCGCTCACCTTCGGTCATGGGGGTGTGATGATGTGGTCCGCGGGCGTCCAGGCTGGGATCGCTGCTGACCGGTCTTGTTGGATCACTCATAGGTGACTCATCCTCCTCGAATGAGAAAGGGCCAGTCGCACGGGTGCTGGCGACTGGCCCAGAAGGCAGGCCCTGTAAGAGGCCTTAGCGGACGTTCTGCCCCTGCTCCTTCCAGAACTTCAGGGCTCCGGGGTGCAGAGGCGTAGGCAGGCCTTTGACCGCCTTGGCATCGCTGTAGTTGATCGAAACGCTGGGGTGCAGGGCGCGCAGACCCTTTTCGTCACTGAAAATGGCCTTCATGGCCTTGTACACGGTGTCGTCGCTCAGCGCCGTGGTGGTGACCAGCGTGGCCTGCACCGCGACGCTGGGCACCGTTGCGCCGACGCCCTTGTAGCTCTTGCCGGGGATGTTGTAGCGCACATAGAAGGGGTACTTCTTGATCAGAGCGCTGGCCTGGTTGCCGCTGACCGGGACCACCCTGACGTCCACGGTCTGGGCGATCTGGGTAATGGCACTGGCACCTACGCCCACGGTGTAGAACAGGGCGTCAGCACGCTTGTCCTGCATCAGGGTGATGCCCTGAGCGGGTGACACGCGCAGCGCCTGGCCCAGATCGTCGAAGCTCAGACCGTAGGCTTCGAGCACCTGACGGGCCGTCTGCTCGGTGCCGGAGCCCAGGTCGCCAATCACGACGCGCTTGCCTTTCAGGTCTGCAATCGAGTTGATCTTGGCGTCCTTGCGGGCCACGACATGCAGCACCTCGGGATACAGGACGGCCAGGCTGCGCACCTTGTTGTTGGCTTTGCCTTCGAAGGCCTGGATGCCTGTGCCCCGGTACGCATAGAAAGCCACGTCGTTCTGGACAATGGCCATATCCAGCTCGCCAGTAGCCAGGGCGTTCATGTTGAACACGCTGCCGCCGGTAGAACGGGCGTTGGCACGCAGGCCAGCGTTGCTGTCGTTGATCATCTTGGCCATGCCGGTGGCTACAGGAAAGTAGACCCCGGTGGTGCTGCCCGATCCGATAGTCAGAAAGCTGCCCTGGGCCAGCGCTGTGGCACTGACACCCAATACAAGTGCGGTCCCGATAATCTTGTGCGATTTTTTCATGTGTGATCCTCCTGGATTGACCCGTCCGGCTGCAACGGGCTTGCCGACGAACTGAATGCCGGAAATCCTACCATAAGGCCCTCTGAGCCACAGGAAGTTACCCCCCTACTGGGGAGTTGCAGGCACGGATGGTCCCGGCGCGGTCCGTGTAAAGTGACCCTATGACTCAGCGGGCCGCCCCATCCATCCACGCCCCCCCGAAGGCACTTTCTGAAGAGGGCCGGTCCAGCCCGGCTGAGGCTGGCAGCACGCCGATCATTATTGCGCAGGGGGTAGAGAAGCACTTCGGGACGTTTCATGCCTTGCGGGGCGTCAACCTGGAGGTGCGCAGCGGCGAGGTGGTCGTGATCATCGGTCCCTCGGGCAGCGGAAAAAGCACCTTCATCCGCACCCTCAACGCCCTGGATCCCCACGACCGCGGCAGCATCACCATCGACGGCATTCCCCTCAACGGCCGTCACAACCTCGACGCCATCCGCCGTGAGGTCGGCATGGTGTTCCAGAGCTTCAACCTGTTTCCGCACCTCAGCGTGCTGGACAACATCACCCTGGCCCCCATCCGGGTTCGCCGCCTCAGCCGCGCCGAAGCAGAACAGCGTGGCCTGGAACTGCTGCGGCGGGTGGGAATCGAGGAGCAGGCGCACAAGTTTCCGGCGCAGCTCAGCGGCGGTCAGCAGCAGCGGGTGGCGATTGCGCGGGCGCTGGCGATGGACCCGAAGATCATGCTGTTTGACGAGCCGACGAGTGCGCTGGACCCGGAGATGATCAAGGAAGTGCTGGACGTGATGAAGGAACTGGCGCGCAGTGGCATGACGATGCTGGTGGTGACGCATGAGATGGGCTTTGCGCGTGAGGTGGCCGACCGGATCCTGTTTTTTGATCAGGGCACGGTGGTCGAGGACACCACCCCCGAAGCCTTCTATCAGAACCCGCAGCACGACCGCGCCAAGGCCTTCCTCTCCAAAATTCTCGGCCACTAGGGAGCGGGACTGGGGTGCTCCGGCTGGCGGCGCCCTTGTTGCCCAGGAGAAACTGGCCCCGTGAAAGTTGCCTGACATGAGGCCCTGAAAGCGTTTATGCGTCGCGGCGCAGGCGACCGCATTGCCACCAGGCCAGGGCGCACAGTACCGCGCTCATGAGAAAGACCGGCGTGTACCCGGCCGCGTCAGCGACCAGACCGCCAAGAACCGGGGTGAACAAGGCGGCGCCGACCAGGGTATTCAGTGTGCCGATATACCGGCTGCGTGCTTCGGGCGGCGCGATGTTGAGCAGGTGGTTGGTATGGCCAAGGTTGAAGCCCTGAGCAGCCACACTGGACAGAACAAACACCCACAAGTACGCCCAGGCGCCCAGATCCAGCGCGCCAACCAGCAGGGCTGCCAGGGGAGCCAGCCCGTAGAACACGCTGGCGTAGCGGATGATCCGCCGTGAACCGTTGCGTTCGGCGACCCGCTGCCACATCACATTCGACAGTGGAGCAGCCCCCGTCAGCGCCATGACGAAGATGCCCAGCGTGGCAGCCGGGAAATTCAGTTCACGCAGTGCGTTGGCCGCAAAAAACGGTTCGCTCATACTGGCGCCGGCCAGCAGCAGCCTGACCGTAAGGAAGGCGCGGAAGTGAGGGTCCCTGAGCGTCTCCGGTATGGCCCGGAACTCGCCGCGTACGCCCTGGGCGACCAGCGGTGGGTCCGGGGGTTCCTGAATTCGCCCGAAAACCCAGTAGCCGAACGTAAAGGCCACAGTACCCAGCCCGAAAATCAGCGCATAGCTATAGGGAAATTCCAGCCCGGACGGCCCCAGAATCCAGCGGACCAGGAGCCCGGCGCCAAAGGCAAGCAGCCCGCCGTACAGATTGCGCGTGCCGAAAAACCTGGGCCGCCGCGCTGGGGGAACCGTCTTGCTGACCACCTCCAGGAAAGGCAGCCCGGATACGCCTGAAGCCAGGGCATTGATCAGCATGGCCAGCACGAACAGGCTCAGGCACAGGGTTGGGGTGTCGGCAAGGAAGGCCGCAACCAGCACCATGGCCAGGTAGGTCACAGTGCGCACCAGAGCCGCGGAACGGTACACCGGCAGTTTGTAGGGCAGCGGACGTACCCGCGCGGCCACCAGCAACTGCGGCAGCATCCAGCCGCCACCCGCGATGGCCGGCAGCAGCCCGATGACCCAGTTCGGGGCGCCCAGCCGCGCAGCAAATCCCGCCACCACGACGGAGACGCTCATAAAACCGTCGCCGGTAAACACCGCCCAGCCGTTCAGGATGCCCAGGCGCTCATTGCGGTTCCAGGCCGCCGGCCGTCCGGAGTGGCCAGGGGAGAGGGGCACCGGAGAGGGGGGATCGCTCATGTCTGTGCAGGCTACGCCACCTGAATCCACCGTGGCCTTGCCCCAGTCGGCTCACCCGGACGGCTTACCGGGGCCGCCTCTTTCGGGGGGCCTAGTTGCCCGGCAGGCGCAGGACACCTTCAAGCGCTTCATAGGCTTCCGGCTGAGCCAGGAAAACCAGTTCATCCTGTGCTGTCAGGCGCATTTCGGGCCGCGGCAGACGGACAGTGCCGTCGCGGACCACACCAACGACCTCGACGCCCGGCGGCAGGCTCAGAAGCGTCAGCTGCGCCCCGAGCCAGCTGCGCGGCACACCACGCCTGTACAGTTCACGTTCGGAGGCCAGGAGGGCGGCGCCGTCGCCTCCACGGTTTTCAGCTGGAGCGTCGAATGGCTGACCCGGCGCGGGCTCTGCGGCCTCAGGCACGCGACGGGCTGCAAAGCGGATGCCTTCGGGCAGCAGGACTGCTCCCCGGCGCAGCCCGCTGTCCTGACGTGAACCCACCTGCGAAGGTACGAGACCGGCGGTGCTGCTCAGTACGTGTGCCAGACCAGCAGCCAGCAGGAGTGCTGGAAGCAGCGCATCGCCGCCCCAGGCGACTGCCAGCAGCGCCGCTGCGACCGGCACGTTCAGCGTCACGGTCAGAAACGCGGTGGCTCCCACCAGTGCCGCTACAGCCGTGTCCAGACCCAGCATGCTGCCCAGCCCAGCGCCCAGTACGCCGCCGACCCCCACGGAGGGCAGCACTCCGCCGCCAAACGCCAGATGTGCGCCCAGGGCCAGCAGGAGCCAGCGCCACGCACCCTGGCCGGCGGCTTCGCCACTCAGGAATCCGGAGATTCCCAGCTGGGTCCAGCCCAGTCCGTCACCCAGCACCGCGGGAGTGCTGAAGACCGCCACGGCCGCAGTAATCAGGCCGAAGGCGCCGCCCAGTACCGGCCGGAGCCATCCGGCAGCGAGGTCCTGAGGGAAAGCCCGGACTGTCTGCAACAGGATCCAGCCTGCTCCCGTAATCAGAAGGGTCACCAGAGTGAAGGCCGGTACCTGAGCCATGGACGGCACCTGGACATCCGGCACACTCAGGAGCGGGTCAAAGCCAAACGCCAGTCCATAGACAGCGCTGCCTGCGACTGCTGCCAGGACGCAGGGCATCAGCACCTCGAATTCGAACTCGAAGCGGCGGTACAGGACTTCCACAATCAGGACCGCGGCTGCAAGTGGAGCGTGCAGGACCGTTCCCAGCGCAGCGGCAGCCCCGGCCAGGGTGAGGGTGCGCAGTTCTACAGCGTCGAGCTGTGCTGCGCGGCGCAGCAGGCTGGTACCCAGCTGCCCGACCAGGGTGAAGGCCGAGTCCCGGCCCACCATCAGCCCCGCGCTGTAGGCCACACCGGTGGCGGCCAGGGTCCGGCCCTGCTCGGCAGGTGAGGGCCACTGCCCACGTGCGTGATAGCCGCGGACCAGCTGAGTCAGACCGTCGCCAAGCTGAGCCGGGACCAGCCAGGCATACAGCGCACCGACCAAGGGGAGGGTCAGCAGGGACCACGGCAACACGTTTCCGAAGACCATCAGCAGGCCTCCCTCACCGGGAGTCCCAGGCGGAGCATAACCAGTCAGCAGAGCCACAAGTGGCGTGGCGGCGTCCAGTGCCAGACGAAGCAGAATGCACAGGCCACCCACCAGGGTGCCCAGTAACACACTGAGAACCACCAGTCGCCCGGTTTCCAGGCGGGTTAAAACGGCGCGGGGCAGCGGGGAACGCATCTCTGGCGTGCATGGTAGTGCAAAGATCCCCAGATGACGTTATCGGCGTCTTTGCGGCCGGGCTCTGAAGCATCAGTCATGCCCGATCTTGCCCAGGCGGCGATGACTGGCAAGTCGCCTGGGCGGTCCTCACCCCGGGTTTCCCTGATGCTTTTTTGATCCTGGCGCCCACGGCAGCAGTGTGAAGCAGGAGGTGTGCGAAGGAATCACGATGCTTTTTGACCTTGAGTTTCAGGCGCCGGTGCGCTGGCTACCGAGGTTCCAGTTTGTTGGCGGCTGCCAGTCCACTGCTTCTGAAAGCTGCCAGACCGAGATTTTGCACAGCTTCAATCCGGTGTTGTCGGTCCAGAGAAGAAGCGCAGTGCAGGCCATAAGGCGTTCTGAAGTCAGACCGGTTCGCTGATGGATCTGCCTGCTGATCAGTCGGCAGCCAGAGCGCAGAAGGTCAGATCCCAAAAGAGCAAGATGCAGAAGAGTGGGCCCTGGGGCCTGCTGGCGGCGAGCCCTGTTGACCTGGGACGGCTGGGTGCGAATGCCGATGACGCTGCGTTGCTGCACTCAAACCCTTGAGCTGCATGCCCAGAGGCTCTGCACACCGCCGAAACGAGTGCGAGTTTTGCTGCGCCGGAGGGGAAGATCCCGCATGAGTCAACAGGCTGGACTTCAAGAATCTTCGCCATGTCCTGTCCACATTAAGTCCCGGTAAAGCTGGTACGCGGGGGCTCCCAGCGTGCCCCACCTGTAAGATGAGGCCGAAAGTCAGGTTCGTGCCGTGTCCGCCTGGCGCCGCCGTCGGCACGCAATCGCCCGTCCCTGGCCTGAAAGGAGTTTTACCATGGCTTACGAACTTCCCCAGTTGCCCTACGCCTACGACGCCCTGGAACCCCACATTGACACCCGCACCATGGAAATCCACCACACCAAGCACCACCAGGCTTATGTGGATAACGCCAACAAGGCGCTTGAAGGCAGTGAACTGGCCAGCCTGCCAGTTGAGGAACTGATCCAGAAACTCGATCAGGTGCCTGCCGACAAGAAGACTGCCCTGCGTAACAACGCTGGTGGACACGCCAACCACAGCCTGTTCTGGCAGGTCATGGGCCCGGGTCAAGGTGGTCAGCCCAGCGGCGAACTGATGGAGGCGATCAACGCTGCCTTCGGTTCCTTCGAAGCCTTCAAAACGAAGTTTGAAGACGCCGCCAAGACCCGCTTCGGCTCCGGCTGGGCGTGGCTGGTCGTCAAGGACGGCAGTCTGACCGTCGTGAGCACTGCCAACCAGGACAACCCACTGATGGGAGAAGCCATCGCTGGAGTCAGCGGCACTCCGGTCCTGGGTGTGGACGTCTGGGAGCACGCCTACTACCTCAACTACCAGAACAAGCGTCCCGACTACCTCACTGCGTTCTGGAACGTCGTGAACTGGGACGAAGTCAGCCGCCGTTACGCTGCTGCCAGGTAAATCAGTTCATAAAAAGCCCCAGCCACGGTCGGCTGGGGCTTTTCTTACGCCTGAGCCTGCTTAGGCCAGGTCATTCAGGACATCGCGCAGGTCTTTTTTCAGACAGGTGAACATGGGTGTGTCAGACAGGGTGTAGTTGCTGGCCTCGGTGTAGCGCAGGCGGTGCACCAGATCCACAAATTCCTGCGGGTAGTCAGAGTCGAAGCTGACCACAAATTCCTGATCGTCGATGCCGTAGGAATAACTGGTATTGATGCGCACCCCTTTAAACGGTCCGGAGGCGTAGATGTGCTCGTCCATCATGCCCTGGCGGGCGTGAGGCGTCAGGTCATACCAGGCCCGGGTTTTGATAAAGGGGTAGATAAACAGGTACTTGCCCTGCCCCGGCAGAATTTCCAGGCCGTGCCCGCTGCCCTCGATTCTGTTGACGTACTGACTGCGCTTCTGCATGGCGATGTAGTTGTATGGCTGGGAAAGATAACCCATCATCCGCGTGCGGTTCAGGCGGGCCTGGGCTTCCTGAAGCTCGCGCAGATCAAAGGCAATACGCCACAACATCAGGTCCACGTCGGCACGTACGCCAGTCAGGCCATAGCTGCGCTGAATCAGGCCTTTTTCGGCAGGGGCGTCTTCGGTCCATCCAGCGGCAGCCGCCAGGAACTCTTCTTTGATCTCCTCGCGTTCTGCCTGAGGCAGACGCCGGAATGCCGGGTCCAGCTTGAAAAAAGCGTAATTCAGGAATTGCCGCTGCGCACGGTCGGGCTCGCGCTGCGTTACCTGACCACTGGGATCAAGATCCACCATCATCTTGGGCCGGCCGGGCTTGCCAGCCGGGGGACGCGTTCCGCCAGGCGCGCTGCCTTCTGCGGGTGCAGAGCTTTCCGTGGGGCGGTCATTTCCAGGCTGGCCGCTCATTGCGTGACCGCCATCAGAGACAGATGGGCATGAGGTGCGGTAGCTGATTGGCCGCCTGATGGCATGGTGGTCCGAAACGTCTTCATGATGTCCTCCAGTGATGTTGTCCTGCTGCGGTTTTTGGTAGCGGCATGATGCTTGAAGCTCTCCCGCCAACCACAGTCGTTCAGCATTTCAGGTTACTTCCGTTTTCTCTTGCTGTACCGGGCACAAGACGCTGCTCCGGGCGTTCGTTCAGCGCTGTGCCTGTCCTCAGCGACGACCCGCATGAAGTACCGTTCTGTTCTCCACGCCTGTTACTTTTTCACCGCCGGTACAGGACGTATTGCCCCGAACGACCGGTCAGGGAAGCCGGCCCAGCTTCAGCAGCCCGTATGCATCCATTCCCCTTCTTCCAAGGTAGCGCAAATGCGTGCCAGACGAGAGATTTTTATGCCCGGCGCATAGGCTTGACTGCACCTGAATCGCGCTGTATTCTGTTAACATCACCGTCCGCCAAGGGCGGATTTTTTGTTTCTCTGATGTGGCTTCCAGAGATCAGGGCGTCCAGTGACCCCTGGGGAACAGCAGAGTGAATTCCGGAACTGCCAGAGCAAGCACGGGCCTGTGGCGTGCAGGACGGGGAACCAGATCGCTCGCCTGACACCGGTGCTGCCGTGCCAGCCCTATCCAGCCATGCCCGGCAGGAGTGGTCAGTACCTGTCCTGGGCCGTTGAGGGCGGGTTGGGCCAGTGTGCGCCAGGGCGCCGGTATCCAGCGCAGGTTCATGGGAATATTCCAGGGGCTCTCGGAAAAGCTCAGATGGGCGATAACCTGACCCGGAGCGGCCGTGACCTGAACCTCGCCGGGCGTGCTCCAGTCGAATGACGCGAGCTTTTTCGGAATGGCCCAGTTGTGCCGTCCCCAGGTCATGCTGGCCTCCTGGCTGACCACGATGTGCCGGATCACCGGGTGCCCCAGCAGGCGCGTAGGCAGATCCAGCCACATCAGCTCGTCGTAGGAGCCAACCGGTGAAGTGCTGTACCTCACGAGCATCAGTGCTCCAGCGCGGGCACCGCCGCCCGGCGCGTACACGGCCAGGAAGGCGCGTCCGGTCAGGCGCCAGGGTGGGGGTGTCACACTGCCCAGGGTACGATGAACCCCCATGCTCAAACACGTCTCCTTTCTGACGCGCAACCTGGAAGACACTCTGGCGTTTTACGAGCAGCTGGGTGCCGTCACGGAAAAGCGGCTCGTGACGCCTGAGGGCTATGGGCGTGCTGTCGTGCGCCTGGGCGAGGGCCGCCTGCAACTGTTTGAAGTCAGTGGTCAGTTGCCACACCCGCACGCTCACTGGGCCGAGCACATTGCACTTTATGTAGGGGGGCTGCGGGAACTGTTGCCCATCCTGCGGGCGTCCGGGGTGCAGGTCAGCCGTGACCTGCAGCTGAGCCCTGGAGGACGTGACATGGCATTTGTCCTGGATCCGGACGGCCGGCAGGTCGAATTGCTTGAAGCAGACTAAGTGCACAAAAACTACGGGCCAGTGCCTGTCACAAAGCACTGGCCCGCCGCACTGGACGCGGCTATGGTCCGTCGGTGTAGATCCGGCTAGGATAGTAGTATTTCTGGAGCAGCAGTTTGACCAGGGCCACGGTTGGAACGGCCAGAAGTGCGCCGGCAAAGCCCATCAGGGCCACGCCTACCAGAATTGCCATCAGCACCGTTATGGGATGCAGGTCGGTGGTCTTGCTCAGGATGTACGGACTCAGGACATTGCTTTCAATCTGGTTGGCGGCAGCAAAAACCACGACCACCAGAATAATCTTCAGGACCACATTTGGCAGTGTCAGTGCCAGCAGCAGGGCAGGCGTGGCCCCGATGATCGGCCCCAGATAAGGCACGATATTGAATGCTCCGGCCAGGAATCCGATGGCCGCTGCACTGGGAATACCGGCCAGGCTCAGACCCAGCCATACAAAGACTCCAATAAACGCGGCAATCAGCAACTGCCCACGAACGTAGCCGCCGACAGCAGTGCCCACCAGGTCGCTCAGTTCCAGGATCCGCGGCTGCCAAGGGCGTGGAAAAGCGTGCAGGATGGCGCTGTTGACGCGGCTGTAGTCCAGCATCAGGTAGACGCTGAGCAGCAGAATCAGGAGCACGTGCCCAAAGATTCCCCCGATAGACAGCAGGCTGTTGAACAGGGTTCCGCTTGAGTTCAGGGCATTCTGCAGAATCGGCACGATATTCTGGCCGATGTTCTGTACGTATTCCTGGGCGCTGGCAATGAGCCGCTCACGGACATTGTCGAGCCCACCGATGCCGCGCTCGCCGAGCCACTGGCTCCAGCGGTCAAGCGTCTGACCGAATGTGCCGATCAGATCCGGAAGTTTTTCGAACAGCTGCACCAGTTGTCCGGAAACCGTGGCCAGCAGCATCCCGGCCAGCCCGAAGATTCCTATGAAGACCAGCAGGACGAAGAACACACCCAACCCACGCCGCACCCGGCCCCGCTGTAACCAGTTGAGCAGCGGGTTGGTGAGATAGGCAATCAGGAAGGCCACAGCAAAATCCACCACCACGGTCCGCACCTGCGAAAACAGCCGGTAGGACAGCCACAACAGCAGCAGAAACACCAGGAGGCGTATCCAGGGGCTGCGCCAGGCATGCTGGAACGCGTTCAGACGTGGAGGACTGGTCACCCTGTCAATCTACGGGATCGGCTGCAGCCGTACGGTTATGTTTCGACAACTTATGACCGCCCCACCTTGCCGGGCCGCGGCAGATGGAGGGGCACGAGCGGGCCTCAGAACTGGCGGCTGACGACCTGACCTGCTTCGCCGAGGGCCTTGAAGGCCGATCCTTTCACGCTGACCCGGACTGCGCCGGCGTTCCCGGTCCGCACCGTTACGCCTGCCGGAAAGCCCTTGCGTGTACCGGCTGGTGGAATACCCTCGTACAACACACGGCCGCTGGCGTCCGTCACCCGGGTCCAGGCCTCGGCGGTGAACTGCACGCTGACAGGCGTGCCCGGCGCTGCTTCAGGAGACGGGGTGGTCACGCTGTTTTCAGCGGGCCCCCCGCCTGACGCAGGAACCCCGGGTTTGACGACGGGTTTGGGTGTGGGTACTGCCAGATCCGTCAGCTCACTGGCGCCCTGCCCGGGCGGAAGCAGACGCGCACGCAGGTTGCGGCCCTGAGTGAGCGATACGCTTTGCTTGAGGGGCTGCCTTCCGGTGTATTCCACGCGCAGCTGAGCGTCCTCGCGTGCTTCGACCGGGAACGAGCGCAGCGGAGTCAGTCCCAGGTCACGGTTGTCCAGATACACCCTTGCGCCGCTGGGCACACTGCTCACCGAGAGCTTGACCGTACGCACCGGCTCAGGGGCCGCCGGGGTGGGATCAGTGGCTGGCACTGGAGTGCTGCCTGCCTGAGCGGCCTCTGTCGGGGAGCCAGTCTGTATGCCCGGCGCGAGGTACCGGTAGACCCCGTAGCCAGCGCCTCCCAGCACCAGCAGTCCGGCCAGAAGCGCCACCAGTGGGGAAGCCCGGCGGCTGACCGGAGCCGCGGTGCGCGAAGGCCGGGTCATGCCCAGATCCTGCGTAGACGGCACGCTACGGTCAAAGTCTGCTAGCAGGGGCGCAGGGTCGATCTTCAGTTCGCGGGCGTAGCGCTGCAGGTATGAACGTGCAAATGTCCGTTCAGGCAGCAAGGCGATGTTGCCGTCCTCCAGCGCCCGTAGATAGTCGCCCCGAATCTTGGTGCGCAGCGCCAGGTCCTGGGTACTCAGCCCCTGGGCTTCACGTGCCTGACGAAGCGCGTCACCATAGTTCATCGCTGGGATCCTCCGGCTGCCCAGAGCCGCTTAACCTTCATAGGGTCTTCCCAGAGCCTTGGGCGCATTGGCCCGGCCGGTAAAGATCAGCGCAATGATGGTAATCAGGTAGGGCAGAGCAGTCACCAGGGTGGGAGGCAGCAGATCCGTGCCGCCCAGCGTGATGCTCAGGGCCTGCAGAAAGCCGAACAGCAGTGTGGCGGCCAACACCCCCAGAGGCTTCCACTGCCCGAATATCAGCGCTGCCAGAGCAATAAAGCCCATACCGGCGCTGATGTTACGTACATACGAGTCCAGGTTGCCAATGCTCAGGAACACGCCCGCCGTACCGGCCAGGATCCCTGAGAGAATCACAGCGCTGTAGCGCATCCGCCGCACGTTCACGCCCATACTCGCTGCGGCGCCGGGCTGCTCACCTGTGGCGCGCAAACGCAGGCCGTAAGGCGTGCGGTACAGCACGTACCAGGTCACGATCACAGTCAGGAAGGCAAAAAACACCGGCGGCGAGAAGCGCAGGTCGCCAACGCCCCACAGTGGCAGTGCCTGCTCGACTTTGGGACTCTCGGTGCTGCTGCCGAACAGAGCAGTCAGAATCACCGGCGGTACACCGGCGGCAAGCAGGTTGATGGCCGTGCCGCTGATCACCTGATCGGCGCGGTACTTGATGCTGACCACAGCGTGAATCCACGCGATCAGACCGCCGACCAGCATGCCGGCCAGCCAGCCCAGCCAGGGAGCGGCCGCGCCCACCACCGGTTCGAGCACCAGGGTGCTGACGGCGCCTGCCAAGGCTCCGAAGATAATCAGGCCTTCAAGGGCAATGTTGACCACGCCGCTTCTTTCGCTGAAAAGGCCACCCATGGCCGTCAGCAGCAGGGGAACGACACTGCGGATAAAGGTGACCAGGAAGGCTGTGGTCAGGAGTTGTGTAAAGAGCTCGTTCATGCCTGGCTGTCCTTGTGTGCAGAAGAGTGATCGGACGCGGCCCGGTTGCTGACCTCGGTGCTCGTGAGGCCCAGGTTGGGAAGGGGCTCAGGCCCGGAAGCCGCCTTGGCTGGTCCAGGCGCATCAAGCTGAGGCGGCGGTGGGTCCAGGACCCGCCGGCTGAGGAAGCCACCAGCCGCGATAAACAGCACAATCAGGGCTTTGAGGACCGTCACGATGTCCTTGTTGACCTTGTCCAGCTTCTGATCCACGTCGACGCCGCCAGTGTCAATGGTGCCGAACAGCAGACTGGCAGCGACCACTCCGCCCGGTGTGCTCTGGCCCATCAGCGCCACTGCAATACCGTCGAAGCCCACATTGACAGGCATGTTGCCCTTCAGGCGGTATTCGTCGAGCGCCCCGCCGTTGACGTAGTGGGTTCCGGCCAACCCCGCGAACATTCCCGCCAGCGTCATGGCCAGGATCGTGCCGCGGGCCACGCTGATGCCGCCGTATTCTGCTGCCTTGGGCGAGTGGCCCACAGCGCGCAGGGCATAGCCGGTGGCTGTACGCCACATCAATGTGCCGAACAGGGCCACACAGGCCAGAGCGATCAGAAACGAGGCATTGAGCTGACTGCCGGCCACCTGGACCGGAATGCCGATACGCCACGTCAGGGCACCAGCCACTACGGCCACCGCCAGGGCAATCAGAGCGTGCAGGCGTCCACGCAGCAGCCGACGCGCCACGAAATAGGCCGCCAGGGCCACGAGCAGACCGATACTCAGCGCGACTGTTCCGTCACGTCCGACATTCAGCAGTTCCAGCAGGGTAGGCAGGTGCGCAGCTTCCTGCAGTTCCTGACTGCGCGGTTCGAAACCTTCTGCCTTGATCGGCAGGTTGTAGGTGCGGCCCAGGAAAGGAAAGCTTTCGGTGCCGATCAGAAAGATGAACACTGCCGAGGCGATGTAGTTGAGCATGATGGTGTTGATCACTTCACTGGAGCCGAAGCGGGCCTTCAGCAGTCCCGGAATGGCTCCCCACAGCGCGCCGCCGACTCCCGCGGCGATCACGCTGAGGGGCAGCAGGAGCCAGCCCAGGGCCGCAGGGGCGTATACGCCCACCAGCATGGCGCCGATAGCTCCCATGGTCAGCTGCCCCGGCGCGCCGATATTGAACAGACCGGTACGGAACGCGAACGCCACACTGAGGCCGGTGAAGATCAGTGGTGTGGCCAACTTCAGGCTGTCGAGCAGCGGGTTGAGGCTGGTGACCGGCGCAAACAAAGAGGAATACACGAAGTAGACCAGATCACTCTTGGCCAGCCAGCTTCCCCACAGCGTGAGCGGCTGGCCACTCAGGTTCACCACTGGCTGCACAATCAGGACCACCAGGGCGCCAACAACCACGGCCAGACCAATGGCCACGGCCGGAACCAGCAGGCTGCGCAGCCGGTTCAGACGGTCCCACACCTTTGGGCGGGCGCTCAGACCTGCCCCGGCGGCAATCAGGCCACCAAGAATGGGAAGGACCAACCCCAGATGCATGCCACCACCGTCATAAAAATTCCGCAGCTGTCGCTTGGCCCCCGGCCTCAGCGCGGTATCAGAGGCTACGCGGGCCATCTCGCTGTTCAGGCCGCCGCCCAGCAGCAGCACCGCTGCCAGGGCAGACAGAAAACTCAGCAGGCCGGTCAGCCAGAACCACCGCTCGCGCCGGACTGCGCCAAAAATGGTCGCCGCCAGCAGAGCCAGGGTCAGCCAGCCTAACGTCACGGTGGCTCCCACAGCCGGTAGCGGCGTCTCGGGATTGGACGTCAGGTTCAGGACTGAGCCACTGAGATGCAGCAGCGCAGCGTCAGCGGTAAAACCGCGTCCGAGCGTGGCCAGAGGGAAGAGCAGCATCCCGGCCGCTGCCGTAGTGGCCGCAGCCAGGGCGATGCGCGCCGCGGTCTGAGAAGGGCGCGGGTGAGGATCGTGGGTCACCTCGGTATTGTAAGGGCCGATACGTCAGGTGGCGACGTCCGGTGGGGCCGTATGCCTGCTATGCTCCTGGGCGGTATGGAACGGACTTTTGCCATGATTAAGCCCGACGGTGTACGCCGCGGTCTGACGCCCGAAATTCTTGCTCGTATTGCCCGCAAGGGCTACCGGGTGGTAGGTCTCAAGCAGATGGTGATTGCCCGCGAGACCGCCGAGAACCATTACGGCGAGCACAGGGAACGCCCCTTCTTCGGTGAACTGGTGGATTTCATCACCGGTGGGCCTGTGGTGGCCATTGCCCTCGAAGGCGAGAATGCAATTGCTGGCTGGCGCGCCATGATGGGCGCGACCAACCCGGCCAATGCTGCGCCTGGCACCATCCGCGCTGATTTCGCGACCACCACCGGAGAGAACGTGACTCACGGCAGCGACAGCGCTGAGAGTGCCCAGCGCGAACTTGCCCTGTTTTTCCAGGAAGGCGAACTGCTCGCCTGAGTTTGTCGGACGTATGCCCGGCCTGTCCAGCAGGCTGGGGTTTTTTATGGTTTGAATGAGGAAAGAATGAGCTTTTAAGGGTTGTGTAAGATATCGCACTTTATGCTGACTCATACGCCATGAACTCAACTGGGAGCATCCTCGAACAGCGTTTTCAGGCCATCCGCCTGAATGTCGTTCTTGCGGTGACCACCGCTTTCGTGGTGTTTTCTGGGATTACCAATCTGGTTGACCCACCCCCTGACCTGAACGCCATAGTGAGCAGTCCCAAAACCTGGCTTGCCGTCATGACCCTCAGTGCTGGCCTGATCTGCCTCTACCGGCCAGACACCCTGAAGATCGTGGTTGGCATCCTTCTGGCCCTGACCATGTTCAGCCTGCCCATTGAAGTGCGCTGGCACATCGACCACCGGGCTGTGCCCATGAATATGTTTGTCTGGCTGATGGTGTACCTGCTCTGCGCCTATGTGGTGTTTGGGACCCGGGTGGGGGGGATCCTCAATGCCGTGAGCCTGGGGATCATGCTGCTGGCGCTGGTATCGGACCCGCCCACCATGCCGATGCTGGTGTCCTCCTGGCTGACCGGACTGATCGTGCTGAGTGTTCTGGGGGTGCTGGGCTACTCGATCATCCACTTCATTGAAATCAACCTGCTGCTGCATGCACAGGACAACGTGCGCCTGCGCGCAGCGCGCCTTGACGCACTAACTGGCGTGTATGGCCGGGGAGCTATCGAGGAAGAACTCAAGCGTTCCATGCACACGGCCCGGGAAGCCAACACGGCCGTCAGTATTGTCGTGACCGACATTGATCACTTCAAGAGTGTCAATGACCTGCACGGCCACATGGCCGGTGACGACGTCCTGCGCGCGGTGGCCAAGTGCCTGCGGCGGAATGTACGCCGGATAGGCGGGGTAGTGGGCCGCTGGGGCGGCGAAGAGTTCGTGGTGCTGCTGCCCGGCATTTCACGCACCGACGCCCTGGTTGTGGCTGAGCAGCTTCGCCGTGAACTCAGTGCGGTTCCCCTGGGGGGACTGCCCATCACTGCCAGCTTTGGCGTGGCGGCTTACCGGGGCACAGGGGACAGCCCTGAGAAGATGTTCAGCCGGGCAGATCTGGCAATGTATGAGGCAAAACGTGCCGGACGCAACGCCGTGCGCTGATTGTGGTGCGGGCCCTCCACTCAGTCAGCCGGTCGGAAGGCCGGCAGCTGCCGGTTGTCGTACTGCGTGGCATAGCCGCGTGTCAGCAGCTGTAGTCCACCAGGTACCGGACGAAGCAGCACATCGCGCAGCCGGCCACTGGTGAACAACCGGCCCGGCCCCTGAGGAGTCCGGACGGTGCGGAAGACTGAATTTCCTTTCAGCAGTTCAGCCTGAAGCGACCCTGGAGCCCGCACGGTCACCGCCCAGATGGCCGGCCGGGCTTCACTGTTGTATTCCACCGTGACGGTCTGCCCAGGCAGCGGCGGGTTCCGATGCCAGATAGCCCGGCGACGTCCAGCTCCCAGACGAATTTTTTCATCAGCCCGGGCGTCGTAGGTGCCGGTGGCGGTAAACAGCAGCCGCGCTGTCAGGTCAGGCTCTGCTTTTGAGCCGCAGGCAGTGGTCAGCAGCGCGGCTGACAGCAGCGTGACGGGCAGGAATCCGGCAGACAGCCTGGGCAGGAAACGCTGGGGCTTCACGCAGCGCACCATAGCGCCCGCATGGGGTGCGCCCTGTGCCACCATGACATGTGATGACTGCCGCCCAGCTCAGCCTGATTACAACCGGGGCACTGCTGGGGGGGCTGTTGCTGCTGGGGCTGTCGCTGCAGTTGGGGTGGCGGCGCAATCAGGCACGCTGGCCGCACCACGCCCTGTTTTTTGCCGTATGCCTGGGGACGGGTTGCTCGCTGATGTTGACCATCCATGCGGGCCTGCAAGGCTGGGCCCTGGCGCCAGCACTGATCCTGCTGCTGACCATGCCCCGGACACGGCCGGGCAGCGCCAGCCACTGGCAGAGGGCCGTGCTGGTGGCCCTGGCCTACACAGTGGGTGCCTGGATCAGCTGGTGACAGCCTCGGGCCCACTGTCCAGCTCACTTTGACGAATCATCTTCCTGACCCTGCGAGTACACACGCTGGCTGCATCAAACGATTTCACGTGGATCACAACAGAACCATGGACGTCATGTGCTGGCCTTGTTGCCAGAAAGCACTGGACAGTGGACGGGTGCCGGTGTGGCCGAGGTCGGGCCGCATGCCCCGTGGGCTGACTGCTAGCCTGCATTCATGACCATCGCCGCCCGGCCCGAGACCCTGCTGATCCAGGGAATGCTCGCGCGCCGCACCACCAACGGGTCCTTCCGGCCGGACCCGGTCAGCCGCGAGCACCAACATCTGCTGATGCGCGTGGCCCAGGCCGCGCCGAGCCACTTCAACAGTCAGCCGTGGCGTTTTGTCCTGATCGAAAACTCCCAGACCATCCAGGAGATTGCCCGCATTTCCGGAGAGAGCATGACCGAGCTGATCGAGGCTGGTGTGTTTTTCGAGCGGTACCGCCGGTACTTCCGCTTCAGCGAGGCCGAGATGAACGCCCGGCGTGACGGTATTCATATCGATCACCTGCCCGGACCGCTGCGCCCGTTTACCCGGCAGGTTTTCAGCGACGCTGGCCTGCGGCTGATGCGGCAACTCGGCGTTCCGCGCAAACTGGGCGAGGACAACCGCCGCCTGGTGGCCGGCAGCCCGCTGCTCCTGGCAGCGCTGCTGGATAAGACGGAGTACCACCCGGGTGAACTCAGTGGGTTCTACAGCGTGTTCGGTCTGGGAGCAGCCATAGAGAACATCTGGAATGCGGTGGGCGCTCTTGGCATGGGCATTCAGTTTGTCAGCACTCCTATGGAAATTCCCCGGCAGTGGCAGGCTATCGGTGGACTGCTGCGCGTGCCGGATCACCTTGAACTGATGGCGGTGTACCGGCTGGGATATCTGCCGGACGAGGACAGGCGGCCAGCCATCGACTGGAGCAGCCGCCACCGCAAGCACCTGGAGCAGTTTGTCTCGCGTGAAACCTGTGACCTGCCGGAGACCGAACCGCGCTGACCCGCCCCCTTCCATGCCGGGAGGCTGAGCCGAACATGAACAAACACCCCACGCGCCTTCAGGCGGGTCTGGTGCAGCGCCGCCAGAATAGCGGGCGGAGGAACCACTGCATGACTTTGACTGGAGCGACAGCCGCCCGCAGCGGCACATTCAGAATAGGCGGGGACCTGGAGGTCAACCGTCTGGGGTTCGGCGCCATGCGCGTTACGGGCACCGGCGTCTGGGGAGATCCGGACGACCGTGACGGGTCGCTGGCCACGCTGCGCCGCCTGCCCGAACTGGGCGTGAACTTTATCGACACGGCCGACAGTTACGGCCCCGCTGTCAGCGAGGAACTGCTGCGCGAAGCGCTGCATCCCTACGACACGGTCGTGATTGCGACCAAGGCGGGTTTCCTGCGCACTGGGCCCAATGTGTGGGTGCCGATGGGCCGCCCCGAGTACCTCAAGCAGCAGGCCGAACTGTCACGCCGGCGCCTGGGGGTTGACCGCATCGACCTGTGGCAGCTGCACCGGATTGATCCCAAGGTGCCGCGTGAGGAGCAGTTCGCGGCCATCAAGGAGATGATGGACGCCGGTATCATCCGCCACGCCGGACTCAGCGAGGTCAGTGTCGAGGAAATCGAGGCCGCGCGTGAGTATTTCCCGGTCTCAACCGTGCAGAACCTGTACAACCTGGTGCACCGCAAAAGTGAGGACGTTCTGGACTACTGCGAGCGCGAGGGGATCGGTTTTATTCCCTGGTATCCGCTGGCAGCGGGAAATCTGGCGCGAAAAGGCAGTGTGCTGGGTGATGTGGCTGAGCGCCTGGGAGCGACCCCTTCGCAGGTGGCACTGGCGTGGGTACTCAAGCGCAGCCCGGTGATGCTGCCCATTCCCGGCACCGGTAAGGTGCGTCACCTGGAGGAAAACGTGGCTGCGGCGCAGCTGAGTCTGAGCGACGAGGATTTCCATGCTCTGGACGAGGTCGGCCGGCAGGAGTGGGCCACCCAGAACAAGGATGCCTGAGTCCTGCATCCCCGTGTCCTGCTCCTGACCTCAGGAGACCTTGGGGCCACGCACACCTTCAATCCCGGCGGACCGACGCAGAATGCCGCGTATGTCCGCCGCTGTCCTGCCCGCCGTGCGCTCCCTGGTGACCGGGACACCGCCGTATCACACCTCGCAGTCTGAAATACAGGCTGCTGCCCAGACCCTGTTTCCAAGGATGGCCGCGCGTCCAGGCCTGCTGGAGGTCTTTGAGAATGCCCAGATCGGGTCACGTGCTCTGGCCCGTCCACTGGACTGGTACCTGCAGGAACGAGGCTTCGGAGAGAAGAACGCCGTGTTTCTCGAAGAGGCCCGCAGCCTGATTACGAGGCTGGCGCGTGAGGCTCTGACCCAGGCACAACTGGCCCCAGCCGACGTGGACGCGGTCATCGTGGTGAATACCAGCGGCCTGAGTACCCCCAGTCTGGATGCCTATCTGATCGAGACCCTGGGTCTGAACCGGCACGCGGCGCGGCTGCCACTGTGGGGGCTGGGGTGCGCCGGCGGAGCGTCCGGTCTGGCACGGGCGGCCGATCTGGTGCGGGCGGGATTCCGGCGCGTCCTGTATGTCGTGGTGGAGTTCTGCAGCCTGACGCTGGTCAAGGGAGACGAGTCCAAGAGCAACTTCGTCGGCACGGCGCTTTTTGCCGACGGCGCTGCGGCCCTGGTGGTGACAGCACCCGACGTGCCCGGACCCCCAGCCCTGGTCTCGCTGCACGGCGGATTTTCCACGCTCATTGAGGACAGCGCGGACATCATGGGCTGGGACGTCGTGGATAATGGGCTGAAAGTGCGTTTCAGCCGCGATATTCCCGCCCTGGTCCGGGAAATGATGCATGGCAATATAGAAGAAGCCCTGGCCTCGCACGGCTGGGAGCGTGCCGACCTGCAGACCTTTGTGGTGCACCCAGGTGGGGTTAAGGTGCTGACTGCCTACGAGGAAGCGCTTGGGCTGCCGCCCTGTGCCCTTGATGCCAGCCGCACGGTTCTGCGGCAGTTTGGCAACATGAGCAGTGTGACGGTGCTGTTCGTGCTGGCTGAAACATTAAAAACCCGGCCAGTTGGCCGGGCCCTGCTGTCGGCCATGGGTCCGGGCTTCAGTGCCGAGCACGTGTTGCTGGGTTTCCCCACTCCCTGAAACCGGTTCGAGGCGGGAGTATCTGATTCCCGCCCTGATGCTGAGTCGCTATGCGCGCCGGTTGATTGGCTGTGCACCGTCGAGTTCACCAGTGACGTCCTGCGGCGTTTGATCCACCTGACGTCCTTTTTCCTGCATACCCTGATCCTGCACCTGCTTGATGCCCTCCAGGCCCTGGGTATCCTTGTCGCCTCCCTGAGGGGCGTCTGACTGGGCAGGCTGATTCTTGTCGTTACTCATCGTATGACCTCCCTGTGGTGAGGACTTCAGGCTAGGTGCCCTCCGCATGGGACGGACAAGAGGAGCCTTCAGGTGTCCTCAGAAAGTAGGCGCATTACCTTTGCAGAATGGGGCCACCTACCCCAGCGCGCTGCATCACCTGACTGACGCTGGCTGCCAGTTCCGTGAGCAGATCAAATGCCGGCTGGTTGCCTGAATGCCGGCTGCGCTTCCTTGAACTGAAGGATGGAGGAGCAGTCAGGCAAGACGAGCAAGAGCCTCAGCGCGGCAGTGTTGAGGTGTTCACCTCGGCAGTTCCGCGCCGCACTGTGACGAGATCAAGCAACATCAGGGCGTGAGGGTCACTCGCATGTAAGGTCAATGGCATCTTCAGTGTGCCGGGAAATGCCGGGTCCTGCCCAGAAAGGTCATGTTGCCTTCACTGCTTTCTGCTTAAAAGACGAGGCGGCGCAAGTCCACTCCACCTCGCACACGAAGATAGAAATGTATCTGCGGACTCTGCCTGACTTGGAGCCAGAATCAGGGCGCCGACTCCAGCGGGACCTGAACCAGCGGCAGGTCATGACTCTGCGCCAGTTCAAGCCAGTACCGGGTCGGCTCGCAGATCAGTGTCGTTGTGGCATCTTCACCAAACATGTCCTGCCAGCGCCTTGCAAAATGCTCCTCCAGGGGCGCAGCAGCGACCCAGCCGTCTGCTGTCCGGTACAGCCGGTAGGTGCCGTGCGTGCCCGAAAGTATTCCGCCAGGTGCGGTCAGGCCGTGAGTCAAAGGCAACGCCGCAAAGCGGGCAGCGTCCCCGAGGCCCACCGTCCGTTCGCGTTCAGCGGAGCCTCGCTCCCGTCCCAGCAGCAGGGTCAGCGCTGCGGCCACAGCGACCCGGCTGCCCAGCATGTCAGCCGTCAGCGTGCGGGGCATGGCCGGGGCCCGGGGGTCGAGGAGACCAGCCTCGGCCTGATAGGTCAGGTCATGCCCTGGAAGGTCTGGCTCACGAGTGTCCCCCACGATCCGCAGGCGGCAGAGGTGCGGGTAACATTCCTGAAGCGTCTCGCCGTCCAGCCCCAGGCGCTTCAGGGCTGAAGGCCTGGAACTGGTCAGAAGCACATCGGCCTCCTGCAGCATAAGAGCCAGCGCTGCCTGTCCAGCTCCGGTTTTCAGGTCCAGCTGATGTCTCTCCACGCCCTGGTGCAGCTCTTCGTACCACCGCGGAGCCAGCGTTGCCAGCGGGTCCCCGGCGGGCGGCTCAACCTTGATCACACGGGCGCCTTCCTCGCGCAGCTCCGCAGCTGCCAGCGGACCTGGCAGGTTCAGGGCAAGCGACACTACAGTTAGACCAGACAGAGGAAGAGACATGCCTCATCTTGCCAGTTGCCGCGTGTTGTCTCTATAGTGGTAACGCGTTTTACCCCTCGTGCCTGAGCCGGTAACGCCCGCGCTTATATACACGCGGCTTATGATGAACAGGTAATAGCCCAGAGGGCTTTCTCAAGGAGGAACACACATGGCGGACACGGCGATGAACCTTTTTGGCGCGCGCGACACGCTGACGACGCAGAGCGGCCAGAAACTCTACTTCTACAACCTCAACAAGCTTCAGGGGCGCGACGTTTCCCGGCTGCCCTTCAGCATCAAAGTGCTGCTTGAAAGTGTGCTGCGTGAAGCCAACGACTACGACGTGCGCCGTGAGGACGTTGAGACGGTCGCCGGCTGGAGCCCGACCAACCCCGAAGTCGAGATTCCCTTCAAGCCCGCCCGCGTGATCCTGCAGGACTTCACTGGTGTGCCTGCCGTGGTGGACCTTGCCGCCATGCGCAGTGCCATGGTCAAACTGGGCGGCGACCCCAGCAAGATCAACCCGCTGATCCCAGTAGACCTTGTCATCGACCACTCGGTGCAGGTCGACGAGTTTGGGACCGACTTTGCGCTGGCCAACAACATGGCCCTGGAGTTCGAGCGCAACCGCGAGCGTTACGAGTTCCTCAGATGGGGCCAGAAGGCCTTTGACAACTTCGGCGTGGTGCCTCCCGCCAGCGGCATCGTGCACCAGGTCAACCTGGAGTACCTGGCCAAAGGCGTGCAGAGCCGCCCAGAGGACGACGGCGTGGTCGTGTACCCCGACAGTCTGGTCGGCACCGACTCGCACACCACCATGATCAACGGCCTGGGGATCGTGGGCTGGGGCGTCGGCGGTATCGAGGCCGAGGCCGTCATGCTGGGCCAGCCGATCTACATGCTCATGCCGGAAGTCGTGGGCTTCAAGATCACCGGTGCCATGCCCGAAGGCGCCACCGCGACCGACCTGGCCCTGCGCGTGACCGAGATGCTGCGTCAGGCGGGTGTGGTCGGCAAGTTCGTCGAGTTCTACGGCGCTGGCCTGAGCAACATGACCCTGCCTGACCGCGCGACCATCGCCAACATGGCCCCCGAGTACGGCGCCACCATGGGCTTTTTCCCGGTGGACGACGAGGCGCTGCGCTACCTGCGCCGCACCGGCCGCCTGGAAGACGAGATCGAACTGGTGGAGGCCTACTACAAGGCCCAGGGCATGTTCCGCACCGACGAGACGCCTGATCCCATGTTCACCAGCACCATCGAACTGGACCTCGGCACCATCGTGCCCAGCCTGGCGGGTCCCAAGCGTCCCCAGGACCGCGTGAACCTGAACGAGATGCACACCGTGTTCAATGAGGCCCTGACCGCGCCCGTCAAGGCCCGTGGTTTCGAGCTGAGCGGCGATGCTCTGTCCGCCCAGGGCACCATCGGCGGTACCGATATCCGCATCGGCCACGGCGCCGTGACGCTGGCCAGCATCACCTCCTGCACCAACACCAGCAACCCCAGCGTGCTGATCGCCGCCGGTCTGGTGGCCCGCAAGGCCGTGGAGAAGGGCCTGAAGAGCAAGCCCTGGGTCAAGACCAGCCTCGCTCCTGGCTCCCGCGTGGTGACCGAGTACCTGGAAGCGGCCGGCCTGCAGAGCTACCTGGACCAGATCGGCTTCAACACCGTCGGCTACGGCTGCATGACCTGCATCGGCAACAGCGGTCCGCTGCCCGAACCCGTCGTGCAGGCTATTCAGGAAGGCGACCTCGTGGTGGCCAGCGTGCTGTCGGGCAACCGCAACTTTGAAGGCCGCGTTAACCCGCACATCAAGGCGAACTACCTTGCCTCCCCGCCCCTGGTGGTGGCCTACGCCCTGGCCGGCACGGTTGTGAACGACATCGTCAACGATCCTATCGGTCAGGACCAGAACGGCAACGACGTGTTCCTGCGTGATATCTGGCCCAGCAACGCCGAGATCCAGCAGGTCATGGACCAGGCGATCAACGCCGAGATGTTCAAGAAGGTCTACGACGGCATCGAGCAGAGCAACAAGGAATGGAACGCCATCCCTGTGGCCGAAGGCGCGCTGTACGACTGGAAGGAAGACAGCACCTATATCCAGAACCCACCCTTCTTCGAGAACCTCGCCGGTGGTCCCAGCGACATCGTGAACATCGAGAAGGCCCGCGTGCTGGTCAAGGTGGGCGACTCGGTGACCACCGACCACATCAGCCCCGCCGGTTCCTTCAAGGCCGATACTCCTGCTGGCCGCTACCTCACCGAGCGCGGCATTGCCCCGAAAGACTTCAACTCCTACGGCTCGCGCCGCGGCAACGACCGCATCATGACGCGCGGTACGTTTGCCAACATCCGCCTCAAGAACCAGCTGGCTCCCGGCACTGAAGGCGGCTTTACCACCAACTTCCTGAACGGCGAAGTGACCAGCATTTTCGATGCCTCGACCGCGTACAAGGAAGCTGGTATTCCGCTGGTCGTGCTGGCCGGCAAGGACTACGGCATGGGCTCCAGCCGCGACTGGGCCGCCAAGGGCACCTTCCTGCTGGGCGTCAAGGCTGTCATCGCCGAGTCCTTTGAGCGCATTCACCGCAGCAACCTTGTGGGCATGGGCGTGCTGCCCCTGCAGTACAAGAACGGTGAAACGGCCGAGAGCCTGGGCCTGCAGGGCGATGAAACCTTTGACTTCATCCTGCCCGGCGACCTGAAGCCCCGTCAGGATGTGACCGTGCGCGTGACCAGCAAGGATGGTCAGAGCCGCGACATCACCGTGCAGTGCCGGATCGACACTCCGGTGGAGATTGATTACTACAAGAACGGCGGCATTCTCCAGACCGTGCTCCGTGGCATCCTTGCCAAGAGCAAGGGCGAGGTCAAGGCGTAAGTCTGACCAGCTGACGTTCTCGACGAGCTCCCTGCCTGATCATCAGGCAGGGAGCTTTTCTCTCTCTGGCACTTTCCTGTGGGCAAGCCGTGAGCGCTACCGGTGCCGTCCCGGCTTTCTGATCATCTTCCTTAACTGTCATCTGTGTTCAGGTTGATGTCAGCCCTGAGCTGTAAACATAGAAACTATGAAGACGAGTGTTGCCCTCCCGCTGCTGGCGCTCTCTATGAGCCTTGCATCCTGCTCGTCCGGGTCGGGCGGCACCGTTCCACAGACTCCACCGGCTTCGACCACGCCGCCTGCCACGGGCACCACGCCTCCTCCTGCGCCTGCCATCTGCGCACAGGGTACGGATCAGTCCACTCCGGTCACAGCTTCGGGCCTGGGGACCCTCAGCGTATCCGGGACCTTTGCGCCTGACTGGTCGGCTCCCCATGTGCCTGGACGGGTACTGATCGTAGACGGCGGCAGGGGCCTGAGCGCCCAGAAGCTGAGTGCGCTCAGCACCGTGCGGACCCAGAGCGTGATTTCGGGTCTGACCCTGGCCTTTACACCCGGCGGGGAGTCGGACGAGGCTTTCGCAGGCCGTCTGGAAGCCAGCGGCCTGAAGGTGCAGCCGGATTACGTGTACCGCAAGCTGGCCACGATCGTGAACGACCCCGGCTACCCCGGCAATGGGGGATTCATGTCTGGCGGGGTCAACGTGACGCAGAACTACCTGACCCGCGTGCGCGCTGACCGGGCCTGGACCTTCCTGAACGGATGTGGCAAGACGCCTGCCGGCGTGGTCACGGCTGTGCTGGACACCGGCACGGAAGCGGCCCATGAGGACCTGCAGGGACGGGTCCTGCCCGGCGCACACTTTGCGGGCACGACGGCCGCTACGGTTGACGAAGACGGCCACGGGACGGCCACTGCGGGGCTGATCGGAGCTGCGACCAACAATGGAAAGGGCGTGGCCGGGATAACCTGGGGCGGCCAGAATCTGCTGCCGGTGAAGGTGCTGAGCAGCGAGGGCGAGGGGTCGACCTCCACCCTGGTCAAGGGCGTCAATTACGCGGTTTCGCAGGGCGCTAAGGTCATCAACATGAGCCTGGGGTCCACGGTGGCTGGTGGAGCAGACAAGGCGCTGGACGCTGCCCTGAGCGCAGCTGCAGAGTCCGCGGTTCTGGTCGCCTCGGCGGGCAATACCGCTACAGACGGTGTGTATTACCCGGCAAGCCACTCCAGGGTTATTGCCGTGGGTGCTGTGGGCGCCATGGATGGCGTGCTGGCCTGCTACAGCGCGCGTCCCAACGAAAAGTACCCGCGGCAGCTGGACATCGTAGCTCCTGGAGGTGCTGGCGACTGCGC
Organism: Deinococcus deserti VCD115; assembly: GCF_000020685.1. NCBI lineage: Bacteria > Thermotogati > Deinococcota > Deinococci > Deinococcales > Deinococcaceae > Deinococcus > Deinococcus deserti. The sequence goes on from NC_012526.1 coordinate 969,341, forward strand.
GGGTGCGACGCCCGCACAGCAGATGCTGATTCTGGCGCCGGGCAACCGGTACGGCGTAGCCGCTGGCACCAGCGAGTCTGCTCCCCTGGTCAGTGGGGTCGCTGCTCTGATGCGCGCTGCCAACCCGAAACTGACCGCAGAGCAGACCAAGGGGTTGCTGCTGAGCAGCGTGAACCGGGCCAACGGCCTTCCCCTGCTGGACGCAGAGGCAGCGGTGCGGGCAGCCACGAAGTAACAGGAGTCAGGAGCAGGACCGCACTTTCCAGGAAGGTGCGGTCCTGCTCGTGTTTCCTCTGATCTGGGTCTCTTCGACGGGTCCATGAACCACACTTTGGACCTTCACGCCCGGGACTCGTCGGGCTCCTGTCCGCTCCAGGCTGGAACTATCGCAGGAATTTTGCAGGTGCTCAGGCCTGAACAAGCTGGTCCAAGAAGAGCCGCCCGGATGCGATGTTCCGGGCGGCTCTTTGTTCATTTTTGACTTGAGCAGCTTCGCTTGACTGGCGAAGCTGAGCGTGTATTACAGCTGCAGAGGGCGATCAGGAACGCTCGATGCGCTCCACAGCGGCAACCGGTGTCTGCACGTGGTGCAGGAGCATAAAGAACACGGCCGTGCTGTGAAGCAGCAACAGGTTGAACAGCGCGACGTTCGGCTGGTACCAGTGGCTTCCGGCTCCTACCAGGAGAATAAGCAGCAGGTTGAGCAGCAGCGCCGGGCGGCGTTCCGGAAAACGGACATATCCGTACAGGCCGGCCATGATGCTGAAGATCATGGGGAGTGCCAGAGCATTGAGCAAGTCTTGGGACATACCTCATTTTGCCTCTGGACTATGACGCGTTCATGACAGCTTCCCTACCTGAATAGAGGACCTGCTCCTAAAGCTGATACTGCCTGAGTTTCACCTGATCCACCGCATGCTCGCGGAGGGTATCAACATCGAGCCAGCCGTCCTGGAACGTGATGGGAAGATTGAGCAGATCGTCTTGCAGCTTCAGCACAAAGCTCAGTTCGCAGGGTTCAAGGACCTCGCTCTGTGTAGACAGCAGAGCGGCGTGCACGGTGCCCAGGCCGGTGCTGGCCTGCGAACCCACCATGCCGCGCTTGCCCTGCCGGGCCGCCGCACGCAGCATGTTCAGGCCGTCGGTAAAGCCATTGCGCGCCGTCTTGACGTTCAGCACGTCGAAGGTATCGAAGGCCAGTTCCCGTTGCAGATCGGCCGGGGTAAAACAGCTGTCATCAGCCACGATGGGCAGCAGGCTGCGTGCATGAAGCTCAGTGCGCGCGTGGAGGTCCCGGACCGGCAGCGGCTCTTCGACATACATCAGGCCCGCGTCTCGCATGGCGGCGAGAGCGTCCGGGGCCGTTTCCGAGGTCAAGGTTTCGTTGCTGTCGGCATAGAGTTGCACCTCATCACCAAACAGGCGACGCAGTTCATGAATCACCTGCAGGTCCTGCTGATGCTGCCGGCCGACCTTCACCTTCAGGCACCGCACCCCGGAATCCACGACCCGCTGGGCCTCCGCAATCATCTCAGCCGGCGCGGCAATGCCCAGGATAAAGCTGGCCCTGACCTTCCGGTTCGGGCCCAGCAGGGTGTCGAAGAGCGTCAGCCCCTGGGAGCGGGCACGGGCGTCATGAAGGGCCATGTCCAGCGCGCCGCGCGCGGTGTGGTTGTTGGCCACGCTGTTGCGTATCCGGTTCAGGGCAGTCTCGTCCTGAATATCCAGACCATGCAGCGCAGGGGAGAGGTGCTCCAGGATGCCCAGCACACTGGAGGTGGTTTCTCCATAGATGGTCGGTCTCGGGGTGGCTTCCGCAACGCCCACCGTGCCGTCCGAAAGGGTGACCTGGACCAGCACATGCTCGGCCACGCTGAGGGCCGAATGCGCTCCCCAGGCCAGTGCAGAGGTCAGCGGCAGGCGAAACGGAATTCCCTGGACGCGGGCAACAGTAACGGTCATTCCTGTGCCTCCGGGGAAGTTGACTGCAACGCCCACTGACGCACTGCCTGGGCTACCTCCGCCGGATTCAGCGCCACCGTGTCGAGCAGCAGAGCACGCTCGCCGGGAAGGGTCCGTAAAAAGGCTTCAGCTGCCTGCGGGTCGTAGTTCCGCCGCTCGCTGACCACGATCCGGGCCTTGGCAACGATCTCAGCCGGGCTGTGGCCCTCTGCTGTCAGTGCGGCGAGTTCTTCCAGTTCCCGGGAGCTGAAGACAGCCTCGACTCCTGGAATTGCCGACAGGCTGCTGCGCACATCCGAAGCTGGCGCCCCGCCCTTCACGCGGTCGAAAGCGTCCGCGCGGCCCAGGAGCCGGCGCACCCGTACGGCGTCAGGTGCCCCCAACGCCACAAAACGCCAGGCGGGAAAGGTCATGGCTGCGTACTGCACCTCGTCGAGGCCGCGCAGGCCGTCAAAGACCGGGGACGTGCCCCAGTGGGTCGTGTCGGCCTGCAATGACCCCAGGGCCTGGGCCATACCGCCTGGATTGGCCGCCCGGTACTCGGCCGTCAGGCGGAAGCGCTGCTCGCGGTCTGTGACCGGGCCGCCTGCCAGGGGCCAGATCATCACGGCGTCGGTCACCTCGCGCCGGTCAGGCAGGATCCGGAGCCCGGGCCGAACCTCCTGCAGGGCCTGCAGCGCAGTGCTTTTGCCAACGCCGGTCACGCCGACGAGCACAGTCAGCGGTAGACTTCCAAGAGGAGCCCAGGGGCTCTCCGGAGGGGTTGGGGTGGTCCGCAGAAAGGGCAACGGTGCGGGGTCGGTCACAGTCGCCAGGGTACAGGAGCTGTTGGGGAAGCGCGCAGGGCGGGTCCAGGCAGGGCCTCCCTAAAGAGACCCGCAAGAATCGTTCAAGTCCAGCCCTTACTGCGTCCTGCACGCGGTGAGGCCGCGCTTTCTAAACTCAGAGAGAGCCCCCGCTGGCGAGCTGCGTTGTTCCCCTCTCCCTGTGCTCAAAAGGTCGGGCTGACGGCAGAGCGCTGCTGCCTGCGTATCGCAGGCGCCTGGGCAGGGCCATACAGGAGCACCCATGATCAAAGGCAAGGAAATCCTCGGCAAGAACATTGTGGCCATCAGTACCGGTCAGCGGGTGGAGTCGGTCCGCGACGTGATCTTTGATCACCAGGCCAATCAGGTGCTGGGCTTGCTGGTGGATGAGGGCGGCTGGTTCCGCGCGGCCCGGGTCCTGCCGTTTGAGCGCATCCGCTCGTTTGGCGAAGACGCGCTCATGATCCAGGATGCAGGCGACCTGACGACCACCCGCGAGGACGGTCGGCTGGCCGATGTTCTGGAAAGCAACACCAACCTGATTGGCATGACCCTGCTGACCACCGACGGCCAGGACCTGGGCAGGATTGCCGATGTGCTGTTCGATGAGCGCACAGGCCGCGTAGAGGGTTATGAGGCGACCGGCGGACTGTTTTCTGACCTGAGCAACGGCCGTACGTTCGTGCCGGCTCCCGAGGGTGTGCAGATTGGCATCGACACCGCGATAGTTCCAGTAGAGGTCGCCAACGCCATGCGGGAGCAGGAAGGCGGACAGAGCGCCTACCCGCCCCTGTATGGCGTTGCGGAGACGCGCCATCCAGGGGCTTCGGGCAGCCGGGAAGGCGCCGTTCCAGCTGACGTGGCGCCGCGTGTCAATGGCAGTCCAGACGGACGCGTGGTGCAGGTGTATTCCCCGTCCCGCAGCCCGGCTTCTCCTCCAGCGGACCTGGATGCCCGGCAGTCCCTCAGTGAGGCGTCAGCAGACAGCAGGCAAGCATCCAATCTCACGGTCCAGGGGCAGTCTGAAGCTGCCGCGCAGGGCCGGCGCGTGAAGCGTGATGTCCGGACTCCCGGTGGACACCTGCTGGCTGTGCAGGGTCAGATCGTCACTCCAACCGTGCTCTCACGTGCCCGTGACATGGGCGTCACGCCAGAACTCGTGGCTGCCACACAGGACGACCACAGCCAGACGGCGGGGGCAGCCGGCGAGGGAGCCGGGCACCTGCTCGACCGCGCCAGACAGTGGTTCAACGACCGCCGTGAAGAGACCGAAGCGGCCATTCAGGAGCGTCAGGTCGCTGAACAGGAACAGCGCATCCGCGAAGCTCTGGGACGTCCGGTCAACCGGGTCATTCTTGCCCCCGATGACAGCGTGATTCTGAACATTGGCGAAATCATCACCCACCGGGCGGTGCAGTCGGCGCGCGACGCCGGGGTGCTGGATATTCTGCTGGGCAGTGTAAGCAAGGAGAATGTTTCCATTGACCCACTGTCAACACGGCCCAGTGAGCCCGGGCAGGCGGCACTGGAAAGCCGGAACCTGCTGGAGCCCAGGCAGGACTGAAGCGGGCACAGTAAAGGTCGGTGGTCGTCAGACAGGGGCCACCGACGCGTTTCTGCTGTAGTCTGATCGGCTTTTTTATAGTCTCTGGGAAGCCGTTTTTTCTGCGGTGCACCAAGGTCCCGGCTCTTGAAACCGTTCCGCGGCGGCTGTCGCGCGCCAGGAACTGCTCTATGCTGCGCGGCATGATCGACACCCTGATCGGCCATACGCCTCTGGTGCAGTTGCGGCACCTGGTCACAGCGGAAATGGCCGATGTGTTTATAAAGCTCGAAGGTCAGAATCCCGGTGGAAGTATCAAGGACCGCACCGCACTGGGACTGGTGCAGGATGCCGAACGCAGTGGCCGGCTGAAACCCGGCGGCACCATTGTGGAACCCACCAGTGGCAACACCGGCATCGGGCTGGCGCAGGTCGCGGCGGCCAGAGGCTACCGCCTGATCCTGTGTATGCCTGCCCAGATGAGCGAGGAACGCAAGCGAACCCTGACCGCCTACGGCGCGCAACTGGTTCTCACAGACCCGGAGCGCCGTATGCTGGCTGCTATTGAAGAGGCGGAGAAGATCGCCTCGGAGACAGGTGCGGTCATGATGGGGCAGTTCACCAATCCTGCCAACCCGGCCACCCATGAGGCCACCACTGGCCCCGAACTGTGGGACCAGATGGAAGGGCGCATTGACGCCTTCGTGTATGGCTCCGGTACGGGCGGCACCATCAGCGGGGTAGGCCGTTACCTGAAACGCCAGAATCCCAGCGTGCAGGTCATTGCCTGTGAACCGGCCCGCAGCAACGTCCTCAGCGGCGGCGAGCGGGGGGACCACGGCTTCCAGGGCATGGGACCGGGCTTTATCCCCGACAATCTGGACCGTTCGGTGCTGGATGACGTGATTCAGGTCTGGGAAGAAGACGCCTATCCGCTGGCCAGGCAGCTGGCACGCGAGGAAGGCATTTTCGTCGGTATGAGCAGTGGCGCCATGGCCTGGGCTGCGCTGGAAGTGGCACGGCGCCTGGGACCTGGGAAGCGCGTGGCGACGATTGCCTGCGATACAGGGGCGCGCTACCTGACCACCGCCCTGTTCACCGATGACTCGGGTACCCCTCCCGGCTACAAGCCATACTCGCGCGAGAAACTGACACCTGTTGATTCATGACTGTGATGGTGTGCCGCTTCTGGCAGGTGCTGAAGAAAGTGAACAGTGCATGGCCGCTCCGGATCACCCCACCCCACGACCAGCACCAGGAAAGGCGGAAGCAAGACCACTACTAAGGTGGTCAGTGATGCAGTGGTATTGCGCCCCCTGACCTGGGGCATGGGTGACAGATCGGACGGTCCTGTTATGGCCTACTTTGCGCAACGAATCTCCTGCCGGGAATCTTGGCCGCATCCTGGCCCCCGGCTTTTCAAAGTGTAAAAGGACGCCTACATGAAAAAACGTTTCGCCCTTCCTCTGCTCGCGACCCTTCCCACACTGCTTGCCGCATGTGGCGCGGACGACATCGACCTCGACGGGTACAAACGCAAGAGCTTCAGATCGCAGACCGAGTGCCGGGCCTACTACAAGACGCAGATCGATCAGGGCCTGCGTAATCCGTGCTACCGCGCCTCAGGAAGTGCCCTGTTTTTCGGCCCTTACTTTCTGGCCAGCCGCCTTGGAACCCGGTACCTGGGCTATGACAGCCGGGGGAAGGTCAGCCGCAGCGGCCTGAGCATCAGCCCACGGGGTGTACCCAACACGTTTAAGGCCCCTACTGTTTCCCGGGGCGGCTTTACCAATAGTTCCCGGGCCTCTGGGAGCAGTGGCACCCGGTCCTCCGGCAGCTTCGGCGGCTGACCGACCTCCAGGGACCGGCCGGGTGCACCCGGCCGTGGTTGTAGCTTCTGGGGCTACGACCTCAATGGCAAGAACTCTCGACTCAGGGTTGCCTTGTTCCTTTCATGTGAGTGCCGCGTTGCCGAGTGTTTGAAGGATATGATGCCAACTTTGGGGCATCGGTCCTGTGTGGTCGCCGGTAGCGTCAGGCATGACGCAAAACGGGCACTTCACGGCGCACGATGAACGCAGACTGGTGATCGCGGGAGGGTCAGGTTTTCTGGGCCGTGCAGCAGCCCGGCATTTTTCTTCACGGGGCTGGGACGTGGTTCTGGTCTCACGTTCGCGTCCGGCCCACACCACGCCGGCCCGGTGGGTGCCCTGGGACGGAGTGCGCCAGGACGCCTGGGCACGCGAGATCGACGGTGCCGCAGCGGTGCTGAACCTGGCAGGCAGAACCGTGAACTGCCGCTACAACGCCCGCACTATGCTGGAAATCTACACTTCGCGCCTGGCCTCAACCCGCGCCCTGGGCCGTGCGATCCGTGACTCAGCCGCGCCGCCCCCGGTCTGGCTGAATTCCAGCACCGCGACCATCTACCGGGACGCGCGGGACGGTCCACAGTCAGAATCAGGTGAGATCGGCGCGGGATTCAGTGTGGATGTCGCCCTTCGCTGGGAAGCAGCCCTGATGGAAGAAATGCTGCCGCACACCCGCCGGGTGGCCCTGCGCACCGCGATGGTTTATGGAGTCGGCACGGGCGGCGTTATGGAAACCACAGACCGGGTGGTGCGTCTGGGTGGAGCAGGGGCTATGGCGGGCGGGAGCCAGCGGGTGAGCTGGATTCATGAAACCGATTTCTGCCGCGCCCTGGAATTTCTGATCGCTTCGGAGCTGTCCGGGCCAGTCAATGTCTGTTCACCCGAACCTCTGCCCAACAACGAGTTTTTGCGTGCCTACCGCAAGGCCTGGAGGATGCCACTGGGACTTCCTTCAGCGGCGGCGCTCATCCAGGTGGGCGCGCGCATCATGAATTCAGAGGCCGAGCTGTTGCTCAAAAGTCGCTGGGTCTGGCCCGGCCGTCTCCTGGATGCGGGCTTCGAGTTTTTGTATCCGACCTGGGAGAACGCAATACATGCTCTTGTTCAGGAGGCGCGGCTCAAAGGACACCACACGCGCTGAAAAGAGGCCTATGCTTGCTGAAGAGGTCCCGCTACGCTGAGCATCTTCGTCTGCTCTGAACTGCCGTGCTTAACGGCGCTGGCCGCCGAACATTCCAATCAGGTCATCCAGTGCGTTGCCGTCCCCGTCACGGTCCAGCACGTTGTTGAGCGTACCGATCAGGCCACCCGTATTGGCCTGCTGCCCCATGGGGGGCTGCGGCCTGTGCCACTGTCCCGTTGGCTCGTCCTGACTGGGCAGCCCCGGAATGACCGGTCCGCCTCCCAGCACGCCGCCTGACTGGTCATCCGGAACCTGTGTGCGCTGAGCGTACCCATTTCCTGTGCCGGAGCCCATCCCTCCGCCCAGGAGACCGCCGAGGATGCTGCCAATGTCAAAGCCCCCGCCTCCTGTTCCGGCATTATCGCCCTGGCGTGACCCGCCCGGTTGCCCCTGACGCAGGCGGCCCAGGTAATTCAGGACCAGCGGGGCCAGCATCATAAGCACCTGCATGGCCATCTGCGGATCAATGCCGGCGCGTCGGCTGACCGCGTTCGCGGCGGCATGCTGCTGATTCCCAAACAGATGCCCCAGGATCTTCTGCCCGTCCTGCGGGTCGGGTACCTGACCCTGTCCGAACAGGTCCAGGGCGCGGCCGTCGTGGCGGTCCAAAGCTCCACTCAGCGCCGCTGCGCCTTCCGGGGTCTGGGCATTGCGGGTCAGGGCCCCCAGCAGTAAGGGCAGCGCGGCCTCCATGGCCGCTTCGGTCTGGTGGGGGCTGGTGCCCAGCTGACGGCTGACCGTCTGTTGCGCCTGCCCCATCCCGCCCAGCATGTTGAAGATGTCCATCATGGTGTGTTTCTCCTGGAAATGTGCGTAGGGCGAATTTGACGTAGGGCATAGCCTACGCCGCGCTGCCCGGTGGCTTATTGAGAAAAGCCTGAGACTCAGCCAACCCGGCTCCCACGAACCTTCCCTGGGACTCCGCCATCTGGCCCATGCGGTGTGAACCAGCCCGCCGCTATCTTTGCCGGTCCCTGGTTCGGCAATTTCTGGGGTGGAGGTTTCCTTGATAGGAGCTACGACCGGGCGCGACAGGCGCCCGAACTTCAGGCTGTATCTGGCGGTCGCGCGGCTCAGCTTCCGCCGGGGGTTCGCCTACCCGCAGGCGGCCCTGTGGGGGCTGATCACCAACGCCTTTTTCGGAGTGCTGCGCGCCGCAGTGCTGATGGCCCTGTTTGGTGCCCAGCCGCAGGTAGCCGGATTCACGGTGCAGGACGCCCTGACCTACACCGCCATGACCCAGCTGCTGATTGCGGCTTTCAGCCTGTTCGGCTGGAGCGAGCTGATGCGCACCATCCACCGCGGCGAAGTGGGCACCGAGCTGCTGCGCCCCCATCATTTCCTGCTGTTCTGGACTGCGCAGGACGCCGGCCGCGCAGCCGGTCAGTTCGTGCTGCGCGGGCTGCCGATTCTGCTGATCTTTGCCCTGCTGTGGCCGCTCAGCTGGCCGCAGGGAACCGAGGGATGGACCGTCACGGCCCTCAGCCTGCTGCTGGCCTGGGCCTGCGGCTTCGCCTTCCGCTTTCTGGTCAACTGCGCGGCCTTCTGGACTCCGGACGCTGCTGGCGTGGGGCGTTTTGCCTGGGCAGTGCTGGGCCTGAGCTGCGGCTTTCTGATGCCGCTGGCCTTTTTCCCCGACTGGCTGCGGGGAGTGCTGGCCTGGACCCCGTTTCCCTGCATGCTGAACACCAGCGTGGAGCTGTGGCTAGGAGTCCGGAGTGGCCCCGACGCCTGGACGGCACTGGGCACCCAGCTGGCCTGGGCAGGAGCGCTGTTCGTGGCTGGGGAATTCACGCTGCGGCGGGGTCTGCGCCGGCTGGAGGTCGCCGGTGGCTAGCTATTGGACCGAAACACGCTCTCTGGCCGGACTGTATCTGCGTTTGCTGGGCGCCCAGGCACGTTCTCAGGGGGCGTACCGGGTGTCGTTCGCCCTGGACGCGCTGAGCGCCATGCTGATCACCGCTGCCGAGTTTGCCGCGTTTGCGCTGGTGCTGCCGCGCTTCGGTGCTATGACCGGGCAGCATGGCGTGGCCTGGACGCTGGGCGAGGTGAGCCTGCTGTACGGACTGGCAGAACTGGCCTTTGTGCTGATGGATCTGCTGTTCGGGGGCTTTGACGCCCCGAATCTCTCGGGGCATGTCCGCAGCGGCAGCTTCAGCACGTTTCTGCTGCGGCCTGCGCCTCTGGTCCTGCAGGTGTTCGGTTCTGACTTTGCCCTGCGGCGCCTGACCCGGGTTCTCCTGGCTGCCGGCATCGTAGCCTACGGACTCTCGCAGGTCGAAGTGGACTGGACGGCAGGGCACGCCCTGATGCTCCTGGGCAGCGTGGTTGGCATGATCGCCTTTTTCGGCGGGCTGTTCGTGATCGGCGGCACGCTGACCTTCTGGACGGTGGACAGCGTCGAGGCCATGAATGTCCTGACTTACGGCGGCCGTACGCTGATCAGCTATCCCATGGACATCTACGGCACGTTCCTGCGCAAGACCTTTACCTACCTGATTCCCGCGGCCTTCCTGTCCTATTTTCCGGTGTTGTCCGTGCTGGGCCGCCCGCTGCCCGATGGTCTTCCGGTGGCGGCGGCGTTCCTGGCCCCGCTGGTCGGACCCGCACTGCTGGCGGCAGCGTTCGCGTTCTGGCGTTTCGGTGTTCGCCACTACCAGGGCACCGGGACCTGAGCCTCCTTCCCTGTCTGCAGGAGTAACCATGATTGAAGTTCGGCACCTCCAGAAAACCTTCCGCGTGCGTCAGGGCGGTCTGCTGCGCGGCACTTTCAGCGTCCGCGAGGCTGTGCGCGACGTGTCCTTTCAGGTCGGCGCCGGCGAGATCGTCGGATACCTGGGTCCCAACGGAGCAGGCAAAAGCACCACCATCAAGGTGCTGACCGGATTGCTCGTGCCTGACGGGGGACATGTCCGTGTGGGCGGCCTGATTCCCTGGCGTGAGCGCCGGAAGCACGTGGCCCGGCTGGGTGCCGTGTTCGGACAGCGCACCACCCTGTGGTGGGACCTGCCGGTGCGTGACTCGCTGGATCTGCTGCGGCACGTGTACCGGGTGCCCGAGGGGCGGTTTCGCGAAAACCTGCAGACCTTCACGGACCTGCTGGACCTGGGACCATTCCTGGGAACGCCAGCCCGCGCCCTGAGTCTGGGCCAGCGCATGCGTGCAGACCTCGCGGCGGCGCTGCTGCACGACCCGGAACTGCTGTTTCTCGACGAGCCGACCGTCGGGCTGGATGTGGTGGCCAAGGAACGTATCCGTGAATTTGTCCGCCATATCAATGCCAAGCGCGGCGTGACCGTTCTGCTCACCACGCACGACCTGGGCGACGTGCAGCGGCTGGCACAGCGGGTCATGATCATCGACCAGGGAAGCCTGCTGTACGACGGAGATCTGGCGCGTCTGCAGGCCCGCTATGGCAGCGCACGGGAACTCGTGGTGGACTTCGAGACGCCGCAGCAGCAGGCCCAGGTTCCCGGTCTGGAACTGCTGGAGGTCACCGGACTGCGCGCCCGCTACGCCTTTACTGGAGGCGCTGCCGTTCCCATCGCCCGCGTCACAGCCCACGCCCCGGTGCGCGACATCACGGTCCGCGAGCCTGACATTGAGGCGACCATCCGCCGCATCTACGAGGGTGGACTCCTGCGCGGCGTGTTAAATGAAGAGCATGCATCTGGCATACCTGCCGTACCCGCCACCTGAAGAGGTCGAGCGCCGCGCCCTGGCCCTGGCCGTGCTCGACGCGGTGCTCAGCCCGGAATGGGAGGACAGGTGTTTTTCCTTTGACCGGGGCTGGAGCGCAGGCACGCGGATGGCTTCGGCCAGAAACGGAAGCGGTGACGAAGCCTTCATGCTGTTCAGCCAGGGAGAGTGCATCTTTAAGGAGTTTCTTCATGAGGTCCCACAGCGTCTTCTCGTATCCGAGGTGCGCGCCACCGCCGGGGCAGCAGACCAAATGCCTCTGCTGGAAGAGTTTCTTGCAGAGCCTGCGTTCTCCATGCAGCTCCTGACTGAACTTGGTTGGTACACACCCAGGGCCCGTCACTGGGTCGTTATGAGTTCTGCTGGTGCACCGACCGAAGACAGCCTGTTCCGGCTCCTGTTTCAGGGCGATGGGCCGCAGTACGCCGCCTGGGCCAGCGACCTGTTCGAACGGCCTGTCAGGGAAGACGTGGTTGAACTTGTCTTTCAGGGCGTCCCGTTAACACCATTTCTGGTTCAGGGCCTCAACCCGGACGCAGACTGGCACAGCGTCCACGCGGAGGCTGCCGAAATGGGTTATCCGGTGCAGACCACGTAATGGAAAAGTTGCCTCCCCAATTTTTTCACCGGGACCCGGTACGGGTTGCACGCGACCTTCTTGGCGCCACGCTGGTTCACGTCCTGCCGTGTGGCGAGCGGCTGAGCGGCCGGATCGTGGAGACCGAAGCCTACGATTGCCCCCGCGACCCCGCCTGCACCGCCGGGCGGTTTCACGCCGCGCGCAGCGCCGAGATGGCCATTGCCCCGGGCCTGTGGCTGTTCTGGAGCGCTCACGGGCATCCGCTGTTGCAGGTGGCCTGCCGCGAGGAAGGTGTTCCGGCCAGTGTGCTGATTCGTGCCCTGGAGCCAGGAGAGGGAATCAGTCAGATGCTGACGCACCGCCCGGTCACACGGCACCGTGACCTGACCAACGGACCGGCCAAGCTGGTCTATGCCCTGGGGCTGAATCCGGCCCAGGTGACCCATACGCCGGTGGACAGTCCAGCGCTGCACCTTTACCCCGCGCCGCCGCTCGCTCCGGACTTCATAGAGGTCACAGCGCGGGTCGGCATCCGAGAGGGCCGCACGCTGCCGTGGCGTTTCCTGTTGCGCGGCAATCCCTGGGTGTCGCCAGCCACGCCCAGCATGGCGCTGGTCGACCCGGCAGATTAAGAGACAAACAGGTTGCTGGCGGCCAGAACCGGCGATTGGACCAGCAGACGCCTTCTAGACTGCTGGGATCATGACCACCCAAACTCCTCCGGCCGGCGCCATGAGCGTGGACGCCGCGATAGACGGCCTGGGCCTGGGACCCTTTCAGTGGCGGCTGCTGCTGATCTGCGGCCTGACCTGGGCGGCCGACGCCATGGAAGTGCTGCTGATGGGCTTTGCCCTGCCGGGAATTGCTGAAAGTTTCGGCCTTCGCCCTGGCAGCACGGAAACCAGGTGGCTGCTCACCTCCACCTTCGCCGGTATGTTCGTCGGAGCGTGGTTCTGGGGCTGGGTGGCCGACCGCCTGGGTCGGCGTCAGGTGTTTCTGACTACCGTGGCGCTGGGCGTGGTTTTCGGACTGCTGGGGGCCTTTGCCCCCGGACTGGGCTGGTTGGTGGTGGCCCGCTTCCTGACCGGCTTCGCCATCGGCGGCACGCTGCCCGTGGACTACGCCATGATGGCTGAATTTGTGCCGACAGCCTGGCGTGGCCGCTTTCTGGTGTACCTGGAGAGTTTCTGGGCGCTGGGAACCATCATGGTCGCGGCCCTGGCGTGGAGCCTGAGCACCCTGCTCCCCCCAGGTGAGGCATGGCGCTGGCTGCTGGGCCTGGCCGCCCTGCCGGGACTGGTGGGGCTGCTGGCCCGCCTGGGAGTTCCCGACTCGCCGCGCTCTCTGCTGGCCCGGGGAAAGGAAGCGCCGGCCCGGGCCGCCCTGAAGCGGGTGGCGCGCCTGAACAGGAAGACCCTGCCGGATGTGCCGCTGGCTGCGCCGGAACACACCGCCCGGGTGACGCCGGCGCAGCTGTTTTCCGGCGGTCTGGGCCGGCGCACGCTGCTGCTGGCGGCCGTATGGTTTGGCCTGAGTCTGGGCTACTACGGCATTTTTTCCTGGTTGCCCAGCTTCCTGAAAGCGCAGGGGATGGAACTGGGCGCGGTGTACCGCACCACGCTGCTGCTGGCGCTGGCGCAGGTGCCCGGGTACATCCTGGCGGCCTATCTGGTCGAGCGGATCGGTCGCCGGGCGACGCTCGTGGGTTACCTGCTGGGCAGTGCGGCGGGCGCGTACCTGTTCCTGGCGGCCGGTACCCCGGTGCAGGTGCTGGCCACCTCGGCGCTGCTGTCCTTTGCGCTGCTGGGGGCCTGGGGAGCCCTGTACGCCTACACGCCGGAACTGTACCCCACGCCGCTGCGTACCACCGGCATGGGGTTTGTCAGTGGCATGGCCCGGGTCGCCAGCGTGCTTTCACCCAGCGTAGGTGCCCTGCTGCTGACCGGTCAGCTGCCGGCGGCGCTGACCCTGTTCGCCGGGTGCTTTCTGCTGGCCGCACTATGCGCCTGGGGCATTGGGATCGAAACGCGGGGTCAGCGCCTGCCGGAGGCGATTGGCCCTCAACAGTAGGAGATTCGCCGCACCGCAGGGTTCGACCTGGTATGCACAAAAACGGGTGCGCATTGCGCGGAGAGACGGTACCCACATGCCGCCCGAGTGGAGACAGGTGAAACAAAGCCTGTCTCCAGTGCTGTATGCAGGCCAGCGCTGTCATGCCTTTCTGGGAGAAGCTCGGTGGTATGTGCTCCCCAGGATGCCAGTTCGGCCGGTTCGCAAGGCTGCTAGTCCAGCAGGCACTGGCTGGCGTTTCAGCAGCCCCAGGCTGGTGAAACTGATGCGCCCCAACCATCGTGTGCAGCAGGGGCGGGCATCAACCAGTGAACGGTGCTTACCGCTCACTGGTTAACCACCAGACCGACGCCGCTGGTGCCATAGGCGGAACTCTCCCGCTGTGCCTCCGCTGCGCACCTGCACTGACCCAAAGGCGCGACATACCGGAGAATGCCTGCATGTCACTGCTCCCCGGGTCCTCATTTTCCTTCGCCCATCCTGCGCTGTTTACCGATCTGTACCAGCTCACCATGATGCAGGGGTACTTCCGCGAGGGCCTGCATACCCAGGACGCCACTTTCGACCTCTATTACCGCCGCAATCCCTACCAGGGTGGATACGCCGTGTGGGCTGGGCTGGAGGTGGCCCTGGACTATCTGGAGGCGTTACGCTTCTCTGCTGCGGACCTGGACTACCTGCGCAGCCTGGGCCTGTTTAAAGAGGACTTCCTGGCTGCCCTGGAGTCCTGGCGCTTTACCGCCCAGGTCACTGCGTTTCCCGAGGGCAGCGTGGTGTTTCCCAATGAACCGTTGCTGACAGTCCGTGGACCGTTATGGGAAGCGCAGCTGGTGGAAACTGCCCTGCTGAACATCCTGAATTTTCAGACGCTGGTGGCCACCAAGGCGGCCCGTTGCCTCAGTGCCGTTCAGACCAGCAGGTACGGCGGGTCGGTGGTGGAGTTCGGGACGCGCCGGGCCCAGGGTCCGGACGGCGCCCTGGGTGCGGCGCGCGCTGCTGTGGTCGGTGGGGCCACCGGCACCAGCAACGTGCAGGCTGCAGCGCTGTACGGTCTGACCCCGGTGGGTACCCACGCACACGCCTGGGTCGAGAGCTTTCCCACCGAGCTGGAGGCGTTCCGGGCTTACGCGCGGCTGTATCCGGACTCGACCACCTTGCTGCTCGACACCTTCGACACCCTGGAAAGCGGACTGCCCAATGCCCTGACCGTTGCCCGGGAACTTCGTGCGCAGGGACATGAGCTGCGTGGAGTCCGGCTCGACAGCGGCGACCTGGCGTACCTGTCAGCCCGCGTGCGTGCCGCGCTGGATGAGGCGGGCTTCCCTGACGTTCAGATCGTCGCCAGCAACGACCTCAGTGAATTTGTTATCGAGTCTGTCATCCGCGAGGGCGGGCGCATTGACGTCTACGGCGTGGGGACTCAGCTGGCCACTGGCGGCGGTGAGGGCGGCGGCGCACTCGGCGGCGTGTACAAACTGGTGGCCCTGCACGGCGAGGACCGCATGAAGCTGACCGGGGACCCGCGCAAGACCAGTGTTCCTGGCCTGAAGCGGGTCTGGCGGGCCACCGACACCCAGGGCCGGCTGGTGATTGACGTGATTGCTTCCCTGGATGAGCCCCAGCCTCAGGCTGGAGCACGCGTGAGCGACCCGGCCAACCCGCTGCGCAACACCCGCCTGGGCGCAGGGCTGACTTGGACCGATCCGCGCCATGTGGTCATGGAAGGAGGACAGCGCAGTGGGGAGCCCGAGGCGCTGACCACCATTCAGGCCCGCGCCGTCGCTGACCTGCAGCGCCTGCCTGAAGGCACGCGTCGTCTGCTTAACCCCCACATCTACCGGGTTAGCCTCAGCCAGGATCTGCAGGGACGGCGTGACGCCCTGGTGGCCGAACTGCGCGAGCGCCACGGCCTGTAATGACCGTGCCGGCCCGCAGCTCACATCGGCTGTCTGACGTGCCAGCGGTGTATATCGGGCGCTTTCAGCCCCTCCATGACGCGCACCTGCGGAGCATGCTGGATGCACTCAGTCACTTCGAAAGGCTGATCGTGCTGCCTGGAAGCGCCAATCTGGCCCGGAGCATCCGCAACCCCTGGAGTGCAACCGAGCGTATCCACCTGATTCGTGCGTGTTTACGAGACGCGGGGATCGCTCCGGGGAGAGTGACCTTCCGGCCTGTTCCCGATGAGTTCGACAGTCACCGCTGGGCCGCACGAGTCCGCAGCGCCGTGCCCGCACCGCGGGCGGTGCTGGTGGGATTTGAAAAGGACGCCAGCAGCGCCTACCTGCGCTGGTTCCCCGAATGGCAGGCGCACCACGCTCCGGTGTGGCCCGGCCTGAACGCCACTGATCTGCGCGCCGCCTATTTCACGGGTGAAGCGGTTTCAAATGTGCCTGCCCGGGTCTCGGCGTTCCTGCAGGACTTCAGGGAAACGCCAGCTTTTGCGCGCCTGCAGACCGAGTGGAGGGCTGTGGAAACCGCCCGCTCACTCCTTGATCCGGGACGGATGCTGCACGAGGAACGCTGGGTGCACGTTCAGCAGGGGCACGTGTGGCTGCACACCCGTCGGGGGGCCATTGGTCACGGCCTCTGGGAACTGCCGGGACACGTGTTGGCGCCTGGGGAGCAGGCCGCTCCGGGGCCGGACGCCGTCTTCGCCCACCCCGCGCGCGCGCTCGTTGCTCCTACAACTGCCCATGTCTGGTGCGGCCCGCCTGCCCAGCATGTCGCCGGACGTCCCGTGCCCCTCTCCACTGCCCTGCGTCTGCCACGGCGTTTTCACGAGGACCATCACGTCATTCTGTCAAGGCTGCTTAAAGGTAAGCCGCCTGCCGAATGATCCAAAGGACACGGGGCTGCATACACCCTCATGAAGCAAGTCACTCCGCACCCGCAGAGGACAATTCAGGAGGAACCCCTATGACCGAAGACCAGAGCATGATGACTGACCAGAGCCTCGAGACCCCCAGCACCGACGCTCAGACTTTTGATCGCCGCAGCGCCCTGAGCACGCTCGGCAAGTTCGGGCTGGGAGTCGCGGCCTTCGGTCTTGCCGGAACAGGTGCCCTGGCAGCCCCGGCCAAGAACATCGATGTCGATGTGCTGAACTTCGCTCTCAATCTGGAGTACCTGGAAGCGGCCTTCTACATGGCTGCAGTGGGGCGCATCAACGAACTGCGGGCCTTCGGCGGCGACGCTGAGATCCGTCTGCCCGCCGGCCTCGACCGCACCCGCGGCATGCAGTTCAAGGACAGCAATGTCCAGGCTCTGGCCAAGGATATCGCTGAGGACGAGTTCCAGCACGTCAAGTTCCTGTATGGCGCCCTGGGCAAGGCCGCCGTTCGCCGCCCCGTGCTGGACCTGTCGGCCGCTTTCGACGCCGCAGGACAGGCCGCCAGTGGGGGCGCCATCAAGGGCTTCAATCCTTACGCCAACGATCTGTTCTTCCTGCACGGCGCCTTCATTTTCGAGGACGTGGGCGTGACAGCCTATAACGGCGCAGCCACCCTGCTGACCAACCCGGCTTTCCTGCAGGCAGCGGCCGGCATTCTGGCGGTCGAGGCGTATCACGGCGGGGTCATTCGCGGCATGCTGTATCAGGAGCGGCAGGTAACGGCGGCAGCCGGGCTGTACGTAGGCCAGGTTGTGCAGGCCATCAGCAATCTGCGCGGCAAGGTCGGTGGAGGCAAGGATATGGGCCTGACCGACGCACGTGGCAACGCCGTGTTTGCTCCAGCAGACCAGAACGGCATCGCCTACCCACGCTCGACCCGTGAAGTTCTGAACATCGTGTACCTGGCTCCCGGCGCGCGTAAGGGCGGCTTCTACCCCAACGGCCTGAACGGCAGCATCAAGTAATTCAGCGTTACGCAGGGCCGGAACGGCGTCTTACCGTTCCGGCCCTGCGTGTTCTGCTGTCTCGGAGAGCAGAGAACAACTCATCCTGCTTTTAAGCACACGGCGCAGATGAACAATCTGACGGCCACAGGAGCCAGATCATGGGTGCCCGCAAACAGGGCAGATGGTACTTGCACTCAACACGCTGTCAGACGAAATCCACTCGCCTGAGTGCCTCTAACGGGCTGGCAAAAAGGCTCCACTTCTATTGCTATCCCGCTCCAGTTTCATGGGGCAGCAATCACCTTTACCCTGATTCGCGCCGTCCGGTGCCTGCGCTCTCCGTCTGAGCCCACCTGAGTCGGTGGGGGAGAACAGTCAGGCAGCTGGCCCGTCGCTTCATCAGGTGTGGGGCTTTTTCCCTGAGGTCAGGTCCTCGACCAGGGCATGAATTCCCTGCACCGGCGTCAGAGTTCCAGCGAGGACTTCTGCCCGGAGCTGTTGCAGACGTCCGGTGTCCACTCCTGCCTGAAAAGCACGCCACGCAGCCTCGCGCAGCAGCTCGTCGAACCACAGGGCGGTCTGGGTGCGGCGTTTTTCGGCGACATCCACGGTAGTGCGGTACGCTTCCACCGCATTCCAGACTTCAACGATGCCTGCGCCTGTCAGTGCTGAGGCCTGAAGCGCGCGTGGACGCCAGGAGGCCGCAGCGGGGGTCAGCAGCTTGAGGGCCGCCGTGAGTTCCGTCTGCGCCCGGGTGGCTGCTTTGGGGTCGCTGTCGGCCTTGTTGACCACGCATAGGTCGGCCAACTCCATGATTCCGCGTTTGATGCCCTGCAGTTCGTCCCCGGCGTTGGGCAGGGTCAGCAGCACAAACAGGTCGGTCATGTTCGCCACCTGGGTCTCGCTTTGCCCGACTCCGACGGTTTCTACCAACAGGACGTCATAGCCGGCCGCTTCACACAGCGCGATGGCCTCACGGGTCCGGCGGGTAACCCCGCCGAGTGCCCCGCCCGATGGACTGGGCCGGATGAAGGCCCCTGGGTGAACGGTCAGCCGGGGCATGCGCGTCTTGTCCCCCATGATGCTGCCGCCCGTGCGGACACTGCTGGGGTCTACCGCCAGCACCGCGACCCGGTGTCCGGCGTCTGCCAGGTGCAACCCAAGTGCCTCGATAAAGGTGCTCTTGCCAACCCCCGGCACGCCCGTCAGCCCCACGCGTATGGACGGCACAGCTTGCGGGGTGACCTCAGCCAGAAGCTGCTGGGCCTGGGCTTCATGCTCCGGGCGGGTGGACTCGCTGAGCGTGATGGCCTTGGCCAGCGCACGCCGCTCGCCGGCGAGCAGGGCAGCAGTCAGGGGATGCTCAGGCATGGCTCTTCAGCACGCTGCTCCTCGTGGCAGCGGACGTAGGTAGCTGCGCAGGGGCCGCACAACCTCCCTGTGCCGGTACCCGGTTTCCCGGACCAGCCGCCCGCGGGAATCAAAGGCGCCGCGCACGTTGAGCAGCTCACCGGCAAAGCCGCTCCACTGCACCCGTACGCCGCTCAGACGCCCAGCCCGGTCGTAGCTCTGCCGGACCCATAGCTGGTTGTCCGGGTACAGGTGTCCGTGTTCCAGAAAGCGCACCCGCCCGGACGCGTCGACCAGCAGCCGGACGTCACCCTTCACGCAGGCCCGCAGACCAGCAGCAGGTGGAGAGGCCGAGGGCCGGAACTGGGGCACCGGAGGCAGACCCCAAGCGGCAGCACCCGACAACGTGGCAGTCAGGCACAGGCAGATCAGAACACGGCTCATGGGCACAGGTACGCCGCCAGCCTCAGACGGGTTGACGGTCACGCAACAGTTCCAGAACTTCCCGTGCGCTATGCAGGATGGGTGTGCCGGGGCCGAAGATCCCGGCGGCGCCTGCGTCGCGCAGGGCTGCGTAGTCTTGCTGCGGAATCACGCCGCCCACGACCACCAGGACGTCCCCGGCTCCCTGGGCACGCAGGGCCTGGATCAGCTGGGGCACCAGGGTTCTGTGCCCGGCCGCCTGACTGCTGACGCCCACCACGTGAACGTCGTTTTCGACCGCCTGGCGGGCAGCCTCCTCGGGGGTCTGGAACAGTGGGCCCACATCCACGTCGAAGCCCAGGTCGGCAAAGCCGGTGGCAATCACCTTGGCCCCGCGGTCGTGACCGTCCTGGCCCATCTTGACCACCAGAATGCGTGGCCGGCGGCCCTCGGCCTCGGCAAAGGCCTCGATGTCGCGTTGCAGGGCAGCGAAACCTTCGTCCCCGGCGTATCCGGCGGCGTACACGCCACTGAGGGTCCGGATCTCGGCGGAATGGCGCCCCCAGACCCGTTCCAGTGCGTCGCTGACCTCGCCTACGGTGGCGCGCACGCGCATGGCCTCCACGCTCAGCGCGAGCAGGTTGCCCTGTCCGCTGCGGGCGCACTCTTCCAGCGCGTGCAGGGCCTGCTCCACTGCGTTTCCGTCGCGCTCGGCGCGGATGCGCTGCAAACGGGCGATCTGCGAGTCGCGTACGGCGGCGTTGTCGATGTCCAGCACCTCGATGGGCGTTTCCATGGTGGGCCGGTACTTGTTCACGCCGACAATCACGTCTTCGCCGCGGTCAATCCGGGCCTGTTTGCGCGCAGCCGATTCCTCGATGCGCAATTTGGGCACCCCGGACTCGATGGCCTTGGCCATGCCGCCCAGTTCCTCGACCTCCCGCATCAGCTCGCGGGCTTTGTCGGCCAGATCAGCCGTCAGGCGCTCCATCATGTAGCTGCCGCCCCAGGGGTCGATCACGTCTGGAATGCCGGTCTCTTCCTGCAGTACAAGCTGGGTATTGCGCGCAATCCGGGCGGAAAAGTCAGTTGGCAGTCCAATCGCTTCGTCGAAGGCATTGGTGTGCAGGCTCTGGGTCCCGCCGAACACGGCGGCCATGGCCTCGATGGTTGTGCGCACGATGTTGTTGTAGGCGTCCTGCTCGGTCAGGGACCATCCGGAGGTCTGACAGTGGGTGCGCAGCGCCCGGCTCATGGGCTTCTGCGGGCCGAACTGCTCGATCAGTTCGCTCCACAACAGCCGTGCGGCGCGCAGCTTGGCGACCTCGGTGTAGAAGTTCATGCCGATGCCGAAGAAAAAGCTGAGGCGCCCGGCGAACTCGTCGATGTTCAGTCCGGCCTTCAATGCAGCCCGCACGTACTCCAGGCCGTCGGCCAGGGTATAGGCGAGTTCCAGCGCGGCGTTGGCCCCCGCTTCCTGCAGGTGGTAACCCGAGATGGAGATGGAATTAAAGCGCGGCATGTTGCGGGCGGTGTAGCTGATGATGTCCGCGATGATGCGCATGCTGGGCTCGGGCGGGTAGATGTAGGTGTTGCGCACCATGAACTCTTTGAGAATGTCGTTCTGGATGGTGCCGGACAGCTGATCCAGGGCCGCACCCTGCTCCTGCGCAGCCACGATATAGCCTGCCAGAATCGGCAGCACCGCGCCGTTCATGGTCATGGACACCGACATCTCCGAGAGGGGAATGTCAGCGAACAGAAGCTTCATATCCTCGACCGAGTCAATAGCCACGCCAGCCTTGCCCACGTCACCCACCACCCGGGGGTGGTCCGAGTCGTAGCCTCGGTGGGTCGCCAGATCAAACGCCACCGACAGACCTTTTTGCCCGGCGGCCAAGTTGCGGCGGTAAAAAGCGTTGGATTCCTCGGCGGTGGAAAAGCCCGCGTATTGCCGGATGGTCCACGGCCGGGCGGCGTACATGGTGGCGCGGGGGCCACGGGTAAAGGGCGGCAGGCCCGGAAGGGTATCCGCCGCGCCCCCTTCAGGCAGATCGGCACGGGTGTACAGCGCCTTGAGGGTCAGGCCTTCAGGTGTCTCGCGGTTCAGGGTTGCGGGGTCGCCGCCCTTCAGATCCTTCTGCGCCAGGGCTTTCCACGCGCTCAGGTCGGTCATGTGAGTCCTCCGTTCCTTCCGATTCTGCCACGCCTCCCTAACGGGCGTTCGGTTGTGGAGGTCAGCGCACGTGCCTGGATGCGTAACAGTTGCAGGTCAGCCGCTCATATTCTGAGGTTCATGAGCAGGGCGTCCCGGCTTGGTAGAGTGCAGCCTGTGACCGACCCCGCCGTGCCCCACCCCGTCAAACTCGCTCCAAGCCTCCTGGCCTGCGACTTCGCCCGTCTTGGAGAGGAACTGCAGGCCATTCAGGGAGCGGACTGGGCGCATGTAGACGTGATGGACGGCGCCTTCGTGCCGAATATCAGCTTCGGGTTGCCGATTCTGGCCGCAGCCCGGCGGGCCAGTTCGCTGTTCATGGACGTCCACCTGATGATCCAGCACCCTGAACGCTATCTGCGCGACTTTGCCGAAGCTGGTGCTGACGGCCTGACGGTCCATGTGGAGTCCACCCCGCATCTGCACCGCGCAGTGCAGCAGATCCGCGAACTGGGCAAGAAAGCGGGTGTCACCCTGAATCCCGGCACGCCCCTCGAAGCGCTCAGGCCCGTGCTGGCCGATGTCGACCTGGTCCTGATCATGAGTGTCAATCCGGGTTTTGGCGGTCAGAAGTTTATCCCGTCCAGCCTCGAGCGCATCCGGACCCTGCGCCGCTGGCTGGACGATCTGGGCAGCGCGGCCGAGATTCAGGTTGACGGGGGCGTGACTCCGCAGAACGCCCGCGCGGTGGTTCATGCCGGCGCCACCTGCCTGGTGGCCGGCAGCGCCGTGTACGGCCCGGACGGCGCTCAGGCCGGGCTCGAGCGCCTTCGCGAGGCCCTCAAGTGAGACTTCGGGTTGACCTGCTGCCCCACGGAAACTACCCCGACGTGGTGGTCGTCATTGATGTGCTGAGGGCCACCACCACTGCTGTGGCCTACCTGGAGCGCGGCGCGGACGCCCTGCTGCTGACCCGCACGCCTGAAGTGGCCCTGGCTCTGCGCCCGGAGGTCGGTGAGGCAGGGGAGAACCGGCCGCTGGTGCTGGGCGGCGAGCGCGGCGGCCTGCCGATCCCAGGTTTCGATTTCGGCAACAGCCCGGTCGAAGCGGCGGCGCAGAACTTTACGGGCAAAACCGTGGTCATGAACACGACCAACGGCACTGACGCCGCGCATGTTGCGGCGCAGACCGGCAAGCACATCCTGCTGGCCAGCCTGACCAACGCTCACGCTGCCGCCCGCCGCGCCCGCGCCCTGGCCACGGAGGAAATTGCCATTGTGTGTGCGGGCACCGACGCCCGCGTCAGCCTGGAAGACGTGTATGCCGCCGGCGTGCTGGCCGAGTATCTGCTTGCGCTGGGTGGATTCAGCATCGACGACGGCGCACGCATTGCGCTGACGATGCGCCGGAACGTCGGGAACCCAATTGAAGCCCTGTCGAGCAGTGTCCACGGCGAGCGCCTGGGGCAACTGGGTCTGGGCGAAGACGTGCGGTACGCCGCTCAGGTCAGCACCAGTACGCTGGTGCCTGTCCTGGTTTCCGGCGAGGACGTGCCGGAAGGCACACTCAAATTTACGGCTGGCTGAGCACCGGCTGCCCAGGGGCAGTATTGGGGGCACTCTAGGGGGCGGCTCATAGGTCACCTCTAGACTGCCTGAATGCCCCGTCACGCTCTGCTTGCTGCGCTGCTCACCAGCTGGAGCGCCGCCGCTGCCTACACCGATGCCACGAACGGATTCAGCGTCACGCCACCGGCCACGTGGAAAAAGACTGCTCATCCCGGAACGGTCCTGGTATACGTTGCGCCGCAGCCTGTGCAGCAATTCACCCCAAATGTGTACGTAGTGGTACAGAACCTTCCCACGGGCATGACGCAGGCGCAGTATCACCAGCTCAGCATGGCCCAGATTCCCAAAGTGTTCCCTGAGGGCAAGATTGTCAGCCACCGTCCAGTGACACTGAGCGGCCAGAAAGCAAATGAACTGGTGTATACCGGACGGCAGGGGGAGTACCTGCTGCATTTCATGGCGACCTACGTGGTCAAGGGAAACAAGGCTTACCTGATCACCTTCACGACGGTCAAGGGACAGGAGGTTGCACTGAAAACCCCCCGGGCAACGTTCCTGCAGACCTTTAAATTCACGCGGTAGAACTCGGCGGCCTGTATAAGCGTGGCCGGGTCAACAAGCATTCCGGGTTCCATTTGACGAAGGCGCCGTGTGGCCCATGAACATAGGGCTCTCTGCGGAAGAGCCTGAAGCTGTCTGCTGGAGCAGGCCGCCGGAGACCACCTGGCTTGCAAGTGTAAGAGTGTCCAGGAAGTGTTGTTTTGCGTTCCTGGACGCCAGAAGCGTCAATCGCCCCAGCAGTCCCAAAAGCCCTTTCCAACCTGTGCTGGCCATTGCCAGGCTCCTTGGCTGGAAAGCATTGTGGTGCGCGAATTTACCGGGGATGAAGGAACAGACGGTTGCAATCGTTCCCCGCGTGGCTGCGTCACACGGGCCTTGTCCGGTACCCTGTAGCGCGTGACTGATTTTGACCTTCCCCCTGTAACCCCTGTAGAAGCGGTGAACTGGGCGGACATCCCCAGTCCGGCTTTCGTGCTGGATGAATCGAGGCTGCGCAGGAATCTCTCGCTGATCTCGCAGGTGCAGCGTGAAAGCGGCGCCCAGATCATCGTGGCGTTCAAGGGCTTTGCGATGTGGAGTGCCTTTCCGCTGCTGCGTGAATACGGCATCACAGGCGCTACCGCCAGCAGCCTCAACGAGGCGATCCTGGCCCGTCAGGAGATGCAGGGCGAAGTCCATGTGTACGCCCCGGCGTACAGCGACGAGGATTTCCCCCGGATTCTGGAACTGGCGGACCACCTGGTGTTCAACTCCTTCGGGCAGTGGGAACGGTTCCGCCCTCAGGTGCAGGCGGCCCGGGAGCAGGGCCGCGTCCTGCATGTCGGTATCCGTGTCAATCACGAATACGGCGAAGTAGAAACGGACCTGTACAATCCCGCCGGCCCGTTTTCCCGCCTGGGGGTAACGCGCCGCGAGTTCCGCGAGGACCTGCTTGACGGCGTGGACGGCCTGCATTTTCACAGCCTGTGCGAGAACGACTCGACCACCCTGGAACGGACGCTGGTTGCCTTCGAGGAAAAGTTCGGGGAGTTCCTGGGGCGCATGAAGTGGGTCAACTTCGGCGGGGGCCACCTGATGACGCGGGCCGGGTACGACATCCCACGCCTGATTCGCGTGATCCGTGACTTCAAGGCCCGGCACGACGTTCACGTGATCCTGGAGCCC
This sequence comes from Deinococcus deserti VCD115, assembly GCF_000020685.1. Lineage (NCBI taxonomy): Bacteria > Thermotogati > Deinococcota > Deinococci > Deinococcales > Deinococcaceae > Deinococcus > Deinococcus deserti. The sequence goes on from NC_012526.1 coordinate 994,116, forward strand.
GGCAGTGCGTTTGGATGGCAGACTGGCTGGCTGGTCAGCAGCGTCCTTGACGTTGTACACAATGTCAAGGACGCTGCGGTACTGGACGTTTCCGTGTCAGCGCACATGCCCGACGTGCTGGAAATGCCCTACCGCCCACGCATCCTGGGTGCCGGCGATCCGCCGGAGCAGGGGCAGCATCGCTCGGACGACGGCACCGCTGTAGCAGCCGGGCACCCCTACATCATCGGGGGCACGACCTGTCTGGCCGGGGACGTTATCGGTGAGTACATCTTCCCGCAGCCCCTGCAGGTCGGGGACCGCGTGGTCTTTGACGACATGATTCACTACACCATGGTCAAGACGACGTTCTTCAACGGCGTCAAACATCCGGACATCGGCATCCTCCGCCCCGACGGCCGCTACGACCGCATCAAAACCTTCGGCTACGAGGAGTTCAAGGCCAAACTCAGCTGAAATGCGTCAAGAGAAAGGCTCCGGCCGGGTGGCTGGAGCCTTTCTCTTGCTGGAAAACTCGGTGAGAGAACGGAAACCTGCGTTATCACGCGCCGATTGGAACCCGGGCGTCTCATTCACACCAGACGCGCATCGGGAAGATACATGCCAGGGGTGGGACGCGGTGCTGCGCGCATCAGTCACTCCCAGCGTGGAAGGTCAGATCATTAAATCTTACTTGCGGTAGATCTTGGGCACGCCACCGATAGTGCGGATGGTGCCGCCCTCGAAGTCTGCTGCCCAGCCGCCGTTCAGCAGGAACTGGTCGCGGGTCGGGAAGCCCAGGAAACTGCCGGACCCACCCAGGCCCTGGTAAGTTTTGAGTACTGCGCCCTGGAGCCAGAAGGTGCCGTACTTCTCGGTGCCGTACAACGCGCCATTCTGGAAGAAGCCGTACAGTCCACTGGTGCCGTAAGGGTTACGTGGGATGACCTTTTCGTCGCCGGCAGCCCAGCCCAGACGGCTCGGTGGACGCGTGGCGCCGTTCTCAGCGCGCGCCATAGCCAGATAACGTTCGAGCAGGCGGCCGTGTACAGCGTAGGAGCGGCTGCTGCCATTGGCGTGCAGAAGCACAGCGTCACCGTAGGCGCCGATCCCTTTGAACTTCTGCCACCAGCCGTCACCCCAGGGAACAGCGTAGGTGGTGGCAGCACCCAGGGACTCGTCACCCTTCAGGCGGTCATAGGCTTCCGCCATGGCCCGGTCGATGGTACCGTCCCGGCGTTCACCTGCCTGGATCTGCGTGGTCGGTGTCTGTTCCTTTTCAGTTTCCCGGGGCTGGGTCTGAGGCTGGGTTACAGGCTGTGTGGAGTTCTCGGGAGTCTGCGAGACCGTACCTGTAGCACTTCCTTTCTCTTCGGTGCCTACACGGAACGTCGCTACGTCGGTGGTCCAGCCGTCGGCTGGCAAGGGGTTGACCACAATGCTCAGCGCCCTGGCCAGGTTCTCCTGCCCTTTCAGACGCACTTCGGCAAAGCCCTGGTTTTCAGCAAAGGTGGCGATGTCATCCAGGTCAAGTTCACGGGTGCTGGCCAGAGCCAGGAGTTTGTCCTGTCCGTTCGGGCCACCGACAGTGAAGGTGTACTTGGCGCCCTTCGTAGGAAAGATCCGGGTCACACCCGCCTTCACGAAGTTGCTTTCCTCATAGTTGTTGGGGAAAAACAGGTCCACTACGCCGTTCGCGTTGATGTTGAACAGGTACACATAGGCGTCCTGATTGGTTTTCAGGCCGATAGTGAGGTCCTCGCCTTTACGGTACAGGGGATTCCCTTTTCCGCTCGCGTCCCGGTTAACCCACACCTGAACGTCCAGCTTGGTCTCGACCGGATTAACGATGATGCTTTGGGCAGTAATCTTGGCTGGCCCTGCGCTTGCGGCACTCAGGCCAAGCAGGCTGGTCAGGGTCAGGATGCCTCGAACGTTCCTATGCATGGGTGAACCTCCTTGGTACGCCTGACCCTACGGCCTGAATCTGACCAGTCACTGAAAATCACGTTGACAACAACGAAAATAAAGTCTGCCTCAACGGTCTATCAAGAAGAGGCAGGCTTTGTGGGCGGCGGGTAAGGCTGCTCTGATGAAGTTTGGCGAGGTCAGTGCCGCTGACGAGTTTTTTTCTATGGAGGGGAAGGATATATCTGACCCTGAAAAAGAACAGCAGAGGGTGACGTTTAGATGATCCTATCTCGGGTTTGTGGTCCATGCTGCTTGGTCGTATGTCAACCAAAAGGTGCCTCGCATCCAACAGTGTCATTCATGACCACTGCCTGAGGCATGCCCAGCAGTTCAGAACTGGTCTGGAGAAGTTGGTGGTGCGCCTGCACAGTGAACCCCACGCCAATGCCATAGCCCCCTGACAATGCCAGGATCGCAATTCCGTGCAGTGTGCTTCTCACGGTGTAGGTGCCGTTGTCACAGGTCAGTTCGTACTGTAAACCTCGGACGACAATCATTCGGCCAATGCAGAACAACGGACTTGCCGCCACATGTCCTTCTGTGAAGCGGCCTTCACTCCAAAAGCGGCATTTGGATTTTCACCCATTTGCCCGAGACTTTCCTTGGTACCTGGGGCTTTTCCCCGCACGGCGCCTGCGGCGAGGATGATAAAAGCCAGAATGTCGCCGGGCATGCGTCACTATCTGTCCCGTTCAGGTTGCCGGCCATATCCAGCGCAACAAAAAAGGTCATAAGACTCACGGCTGCCACAGGATTCGCCGGGTGATTCAGGCAGGCGTGCTCCTCCTGTCAAACCCATCAAAGTGCCAGCAGCACGACACAAATATTCATGAACGTACCCAAGAACTGTTCCCTGAGACTTGTCAGGAGCAACGGTGCAGCAGCTCCGCCCCGAACGCTGGATCTCAGCTTTGCGTATGTATGAGCGCAGGCGTCGCTGGATGTCCTAGAGCTCCCCTTGAGAGTTGACACCGGGCTGACCAGGTGTATGGTACGCTCGCCCCAAGTTGAAACGTGTTGCCTGCCCTATTTGTTGCCAGCGCCCCGATGCGGGCGGGCCAGGCGGCGCGCGGAACATCCTTGATTCAGAAATCTCGTGTGGGGCTGCCGTGTGGTGGCCCCACGCTCTTTTGGAGGCCTGAGACTATGACCCTATCCGATCAGTTCCAGAATCTGCCCAAACTCCTGAAAGTCAGCGAGGTTGCCGATTTTACCGGCACTCACGAACGTACGGTCCGGCGCTGGATCCGGGATGGACGGCTGGGCGCTGTCGAGCATCCAAGCGGTCTGCGGGTACCGCGCCGCGCGCTCTGGCGTTTTCTGGGGCTGGATATGGCCCTGAGCGCCTGAGCTGCCCCGGCTTCGACCGATTGCCTGACAGAAGACCTACACTGCCGGCGTGAATTCCGGCGAACCACCGTCACAGACGATTCAGGACCTTCAGCTTGCCATGACAGCAGGGGATTTCCCCAGAGCCCTGGCAACGCTGGAGGTCCTGAGTCCAGAACATCGGCAGCAGGCCGCGCCCCTGGCCTTACAGCTTGGCCGGCCACGTCTGGCCGCTGCCTGGACCGACATTCCGGTGGTCAGGGCAGCCGCCCTGCTGCGTCTGGGAGAAGCAGCCGCGGCCCTGGAAGCGCTCCGGGAGCAGGAGCATGCAGCCAGGCCCGCTGCCCTGAGGGCCCGCGCTGCATGGCAGCAGCAAAGCAGCGGTGCAATCACAGAAGCAGAAGAGGCCCGTCGGCTGGCTCAGGCAGAGGGCGACGCCGCAGCCCTGGTGGCTGTGGCTACATTGCGCGGCGAGCAGCGCCTGAGTGATCCTTTCGCAGCTTTGCGAGCCCTGGCTGAAGGCCTGAAGGTCGCAGAAATGACCGGTGACCCGGCAGATGCGCATCTGCTTGCCGTGCTGGGACACGCTCAGTTACGGCTTGGCAGCAGCAAAGGCCGGCGCACGGCCGAGAAGGGCTTAGAGCGCAGTCTTCCCGGAAGCCCTGCACGGGTCCTGGCCTTACTCGCGCTGGAGCAGCCAGAAGAAGCCCTGACACAGGCAAAGGCGGGGGAGCTGGCTCCGGTCTGGTGGCGGGGATTTATGCCATCAGGGTCTGCCAGCGCGTCAGGAACGGCACATACGGCGGTGGACGGATAAGCCGTGGCGGATACGCGTCAGAGCTCGCCGGCCACCTTGTCAGGAGCTGGAAGAGCCAGGATGGCCTGCTCAATGCTGTGAAGCCTCTTGGTGGTGCATTCCACACTGGCTGCATATAAAGTCGGCACGGCAAACGGGACTTCCAGCGGCAGGCGGTTGTGCACCGACGCTGAACAGGTGCCCAATGCTGACGCGGTGTTTCTGCAAAGAGCAACCCGTGAAATAAGGCACCGGGAGCCTGGCAAAACAGCGCAGCTCAGGCTCCCTGCAATCGGGCCACAGGTCCGCCATCATGGGCTGGATTAGGAAAATCGGCGACCAGCGCGGCAGCTCAGCTATGGCCACATGTTCGCGTTCGACCTACATCCAGTCCGGCGAGCGGTAAACACGCCCGTGACAGGTACCATTTCCGCTCTGCACGCGCTAAGCGCCGTTGACGCTGCCTCTACCGGGAGCCAAATCTGCTTGACCGGACCAGTTGCCCTCCATGTGGCCAGGTCTGCCACGGTGGGTTCTGCGCTGTTTACCCGCTCCGTACGTCCAGCCGCGCCAGCCCCCGGATAACAAAGCCACCGGTGTAGTGCGCTGATCCGTCCGGGTCGTTGAGCCGCAGATCCGGCATGGCGCGGCACAGGGCCCGCAGGCTCAGGGCCAGCTCTAGCCGGGCCAGGGGGGCACCCAGGCAATAGTGAATGCCCAGGCCAAAGGTCAGATGGGGATTGGGGTCACGGCTCAGGACCAGCTCGTTGGGACGTTCAAACCGGCGGGGGTCACGGTTGCCACTGGCATACAGCAGAGCCACACGGTCACCGGGCCGGAGATCCGTGCCGAAAAGCTGCATCTTCTCCAGCGCGATTCGCTCGAACATGGGCAGCGGCGTGTCATAGCGCAGCAGCTCTTCAATGGCAAGGCGGAACAGCGGCAGGCTGTCTTCGCGTGGTGCGGCCTCTACCAGGGCTTGCCAGTGCTCCGGCTGGCGCAGCAGGGCCAGCACGCCCGCTGACAGGCCATTGACACTGGCCTCATGACCAGCGTTCAGCAGCAGAATGCAGGTGTCGATCAGCTCCTGCTCAGTCAGGCGGTCGCCGCCTTCCTCGGCCTGAACGAGGGCGGTAATCAGGTCGTCCTGTGGACGTGTGCGGCGCAGAGCCACCAGTTCGCGCAGCAGGGCACTGAAGTCCAGCACCGCCTGCTCGGCTTCGGCCTGGGCCTGGGGCGACACTCCAGGTTCGTAGAGTTTCACGATCGCGGCCGACCAGGGCCGCAGGTGCCCCCGCGCTTCCTCAGGCACGCCGAGCAGTTCAGCAATCACGATCACCGGAAGAGGCTCCGCGTAGCGCTCGACCAGATCGAAGGAACTCCCGGGCCGCAGACCCTCAAGCTGCGCAGCCAGAATGTCCTCGATGCGGCCCTGCAGGCGCTCAACCCGCTTTGGTGTGAAGGCCAGCTGCACCAGAGAGCGCAGGCGGGTGTGCTTGGGCGGCTCGCTGTCGAGCAGATGGTTGCTGTTGAAAGCGTCGAAGTTGGCCTGCCGCGGGTCGGCTGGAGGCCACCCCAGTTCATCACGGGAATAACGGTGCAGGGCGCTGCGTCCGAATCTGCGGTCGCGCAGCAGGGCACTGATGTCGGCATGGCGGGTCAGCACCACCCGGTTCATGCCCCGGTCATAAAAGACAGGGGACGACTCCCGCAGTTCAGTCAGCAGGGGATAGGGATCAGCCACGAAAGCCGGGTCTGCCAAGGGTAAGACGACCTGAGGCACCGCGGAGGCCTGATCCGTCATAGGAATTGCTGGCTTTTGACCCGGATTCCATCGGATGTGGTGTCTTCAGCTGGTGTGCCAAGCGTGGGCTCGTCCAGGCGGGGCGCAGCATCACTGTCAATTCTGTTCTGTGTACCCAGGTGGTGCCGGTCTGTCACGCCTGGAGGCAGCATCGCCGCATTCATCATGCGGGTCAGTTCACCGGGGAGCACCCCGGAGGGGACTGGCCCGTCAGGCGCTGGGGAAGGGGGCAGGGCATCGTTGGGCAGCAGGGCGCCTTCCGGAAGGACATGATGGGCAGACAGCTCGGTAAACGAGGCCATCAGTGCGCGGTAGCCACTGAGGAAATGGGCATATTCCTGGCGGGCGGCCGTGAGGCGGCTGGTCAGTTCGGCGTGGCGTTCCAGGTAGGTGCGTTCCAGTGAGGCGAGGCGCTCGGCCTGAATGCGCTCCCGTTCCAGAACCAGCTGATGGTGCTGGGTTTCCAGTTCGGCAAATCGGGTGCGGAAGGCGCCCTCCAAGGCGGCCATGCGGGCGCCGTACTGGGCTTCAAGTTCCACGTTACGGGCTTCGGCCTCGCGCAGCAGGCTTTCACGCTGGGTGGTGGCCTGGGCGATCAGCAGGTCACTTTCCCGCACGGCGTTCTCGCGCAGCTCATGCCCGATTCGCTCGGCTGACACCACGGCGCGGCGGATCTCGTCTTCAGCCTGGCGCTGCTCTTCGATCTGGCGTTCGAGATTCAGCAGATGCTCGCTCTGGGCGTGTTCAGCCTGCAGCATGTCCTCGAACTGATCGGCGATCTGGGCCAGAAAGGCACGCACGCTGTTGCGGTCATAGCCGCCCAGCCGGGAGGGAAAATCCTGATGGCGGATATCGAGAGGGCTCAGTTTCATGTAAACAGACTCCTTCCCACCCGGACCAGGGTGGACCCCGCTTGTACGGCCAGTGGGTAATCGCCGCTCATGCCCATGCTGAGTTCACTCAGGCCCAGGTCATGCGCGCGGCGCGCCGTATCCTCGAAGACTCGCCGGACCTGCGCTTCATCGGCCTCGGGCGCCATGACCATCAGACCGCGGACCGTCAGGCCGGTTTCACGGACACTGCTATAAAACCCAGGTAACTTCTCCGGGTCTACGCCATGTTTCTGCACTTCGCCATTGTGCACCTGAATCAGGACGTCGGGGGCCCGGCCCCAGCTCTGCGCCGCCTGGGCAATGGCTTCGGCCTGCCAGATTTCTTCCAGGCTATGCACCAGCGTCACGGGGCGCAGATACTTGACCTTGTTGCGCTGCAGGGGACCCAGAAAGTGCCATTCCAGGTCCGGGCGTGCCGCTGCCTTGTCACGCAGTTCCTGAGCCCGGCCCTCACCCAGGGGGAAGGCGCCGTATTTCAGGACCGAGCGTTCAATGCTGAGAAAGTCCTGTCCCTTGGTCACCGCCACCAGCCGGGCACTTCCTGGCTCGCGGCCAGAGGCGGCCTCAGCCTGCCGGATAGCCGCAAGCACCTCTGGCAGGCTCACGGCGTCCCTCCCGTGACCCGGTCCTGCTCGTATAAGGAAAACACGGACTATTCTCACCCACTGACTGCCCCTGGCTCAAGCCTGGAGGCAGTCCCCCACCGGTCGGCACCAAAGCCGACAGAACAGAGCAGCAAACCTTCACCCTTCTCAGAGATGAAGAGGCAAGTGTGAGCAGAGCGTTTGCCGCGTTTCGCCCGGGCCCGGTTGGTGCCCGGGCCAGTTCAGGAACGATGAGGCTACTCTAGGAGAAGAATGCGACACCCCATGACCCTTGCTGTAACCGTCTTGATGGCTGCGCCCGCTGTGGCCCAGACGGCCGGAACTGTGCAGGACATCACCATCGTCGGTACCAGTGAGTTGCTCGCCAACTTCCTGCGGGCCACCCTGACCGTTCAGCAAGGCGCCCCTCTGTCCAGTGTCAATGTCCGGCAGGTGGAGCAGGAAGTTATTGCCAGCGGATACTTCAAGACGGCTGTGGCTGAACTGCGCACCGTTGGTGGCCGGGACGTCCTGGTCGTGACGGTGACCCCCAACCCCACCATTTCCAGGGTGGAGGCAAGCGGCCTGACCTTCCTGCCTGCAGAAGGCTTCAAGAAATCGATCGGTGAGCTGCTGAACGTCGCTCCGGGCGCCACGCTGAATACCCAGCGCATCGAGCAGGCCAAAGAAGCTCTGGCACAGAACTACCAGTCCGAGGGCTACCCCTTCCAGCCCAGCATCAGCAGTGAGGTCAAGACCAACCCGGACGGCACTGTTACCATAAATTTCGTGGTCGATGAGGCCGCCAAGATCAGCCGCGTGGAAGTCAGCGGTGTGACCCTGCTGCCGCAGAGCACAGTCACGGGAATTTTCAAGCCGCTGTACGACGCCAGGAAGTTCACGCCGGAGGCCTTCTTTCAGGCCGTCGAGGCGCTGCAGCAGGCCTACAACGCCGCCGGTATCCTGCAGGCGGGGGTAGACAGCCGCAACACAACGCTGGAAAACGGTGTCCTGAAAGTTCGCGTGATCGAGGGCAAAGTTGCAGACATCGACCTCAGCGATCTGGGGAGCCCCCAGCCCACGGTGACGCTGCAGACCCAGCTGGGCCAGCCACTGAATCTCGAGCGCCTGCGTGCCGATGTGCGCACGCTGTCCAACCAGACCGGCAAGCCGGTGGGCTTTGCGATTCAGCCCAACCCTCAGGACCCTTCTCGGGTCACGGTGCTGTTCGGCGCCGCTGACATCGCCACGGGTCCTGTACGCAGCATCAACGTGCGCGGCAACACCCTGGTGCCCACCGCCACGCTGCTCGCGGCAGTCAAGACCAAGGTGGGAGACACCTACAGCCCTCAGCTGGCGCAGGATGACTTCCTTGCCCTTCGCGATGCCTACCGCAAGGCTGGCTATGAAATCAGCACCCGCGACGCCATCACCTTCCAGGAAGGCGCCCTGACCTTCAATGTCCGCGAAGTCAAACTGGTCGGCTACGAGCTGCAGTGGCAGGGCAAGCACTCTACCCGCGACCGCGTGATTCTGAGGGAACTGCCTGCTCCTGGCGGCGCCTACAATCAGAAGACCATTCAGGAGGCGCTGGGCCGCATCGGCCGACTGGGCTTCGTGCGTCCGGTGGGCGCTACGGTCAGGAGTGATCCCAAGAATCCCGAGAACGTCACCTATGTCCTTACCCTGGCCGAAACCTCCAGCGGCATTCCGGTCAACCTGGCCCTGTCATACGACAGTCTGGCCGGCGGCCTGGGCGGCGAGGCCGGCTACAGCAACCCCAACGTGTTCGGTCTGGGCCACAACTTCAGCCTCAATGCCGGGGCACAGCAGAACGAAGCCCGGCAGAACTTCGTGGGCAATGCCAGCTACACCATTCCCTGGCTGGATCTGGATTTCCTGGATTTCCGCAAGACGCCCACCAGCCTGAGCTTCAATGTGGGCAGCAACGTCGCCGGAAATAACCCGGTGGTGCAGCCCGGCAACACCAAAGACACCGATCCGGCCAACGACAAGGCTTCCGACACCGGCTACGACTACACCGTGCGAACCACCGGCTTCAGTGTCAACGCCGGGCGTAACCTGTCGCAGTACCTGCGCGCCAGTGTGGGCGTCGGGGTGTCTCAGCGGACCTACTTCCTGGAGCCGGTTCAGAAGGCGGACAAGCCTGCCGAGGGGGTCACCCCCGAGGCGGCAGCCACACTGGTGCCCGACCAGTCACTGACCACCAACCTGACAGGCAGCCTCAACTACGACAGCACCGACAGCGGAGAATTTCCTACCCGTGGCATACGCGCCGGACTGAGCTCCACCTACTCCTTTGGCCGCAGCGGTGAGACGCCCCTGGGCTGGACCGACGTGCAGAGCGGTGCGAGCACCTACTACGGCTTCGGCCGCATCACGGAAAAATCTGCGGGCGCCACCAGCCGTCAGCAGGTCTTCGCGGTTCGCGCCAACGCTGGCACCACCTTCGGCAACTTCCCCGAAGGCACCGGTTACGCGGTGGGCGGCGGCAGCAGCCCTCTGGCAGCCCGTCAGATCCGCGGTCTGGCCGACGGTGAACTGTTCGGCACCAACTACTTCACCACCAGTGCCGAATACCGGTACGACTTCGGGCTGAATGTCGGGGTGGCGCAGGGTCTGTACGGCGTCGTGTTTGCAGACGCAGGCAGTGCCTGGGGGACCACCAATAACCCCAACTTTGACCTGAAGTACGGTGTGGGAGCCGGAGTGCAGCTTGATCTGGGCTTTGGCGGTGCACGCCTGCCCAGCCTGCGCTTTGACTACGGCTTCAGCCCCCAGAACGGTACCGGGAAGTTCTACTTCCGTCTGGGCAACTTCTGGTAAACGCCTGACCCGAGTCCGGCCTTGTACGGCGCGTCTTCCTGCGGGAAGGCGCGCCGCTTTGCGGTTGTCCTAACGTGCGGGGTTGATCGTGTCACGACGACCGGGTCACCCGCAGCGCCGCTGTACCTGCTGGAGCCCGCGCTAGCATGCCCGGATGACTGCCTCTGACTTTCGCTTCGTTTCCGGAGGCCCCGCATGGAAGGACTGATGCTTGACCGGGTTCTACGCGACCTGCAGCCTCACCTGCCGGCCCGGACCCTGGGCTGGGCCTTCCCGGACGAAACGACGGCCGCCCTGCTGATTGAGGGCCTGGGCAACCTGGTGCTGTCTTACCGTCCGCCGCAGCCGGTGCTGTTCGTTTCGCGTGAGCGCCTGAGGGGCGATCCGCGCAGCCCCTTTCAGCGCTATCTGGCCGCGCGGGTTCGCGGGGACCTCACGGTCGTCAGCCAGCTCAAGCTCGACCGGGTGGTGGTCCTGCACTTTTCCGGCGAAAGCGGATTTGTGGATCAGGCGCCCACCCGGATCGTTTTCGAGGTCACGGGCCGCAACGCCAACGTGCTGGTGCTTGAGGATGGCGAGGGCTTCAACGGGCGCATCGTGATGGCTGCGCGCGAGATTACCGGGAGCCGAAACCGCTTCCGCACCATCCGCACGGGCGGTCAGTACAGTCCGCCGCCGCCGTACGAGAAGCTCGACCCGCGCACCATAAGCGAGGCCGAGGCCCGGGAACTGTCGGGCCTGCCGCTGGGCCGCTGGCGTGAGCGGGTTGATGGACTGGGGCCACTCCTGAGTGCTGAACTGGCGCGGCGGGCGGGCCTTCCGTTTTCAGCGGCACCAGAGGAGGCCTGGCCACAGGCGCTGGCAGCCCTGCGGGACCTTGTGGCTGACCCTACCGTCAGTGAAGGCGTCATGCACGGCGGCGCCCGCGAGGCCGCACGCACAGAGAAGGCCGAAGCTCTGCGCAAGGCCCTGCGCGAACCATTGGAAAAGCGGGTAACACTGCTCACCAACCAGCTCAATGACGTGACCCGCGCTGAGGAGGGGCTGGAGGCCGCTGCCCAGGACCGGGAGGAGGCGGATCTGCTGATGGCGTACGCCCACACCATTGAGCCCGGCAGCAGCGTGGCTGTGCTGCCCTCCTTTGACGGCAGCGGTGAGCGGCCGGTCAGTCTGGAGCCGCAGCTCAGCGCAGTTCAGAACGCCGAGAAGCGCTACACCCGGGCCCGGCGCCGTGAGGAGGTCTACGAGCGCCTGGCCGAACGCGAGCCGGTGCTGCGTGCCGAGCTCGCCGAGGCTCACGCCCGCGTATCGCAGCTGGAACAGGCCGAGCTGGGTACCCTGGAGGCTCTGGCGGCGCAGCTGCAACAGGAACGCCCGGAGAAAAGCCAGTACGGCGCGCGCTTCACCACTCCCGGTGGGTTCGAGGTTCTGGTGGGCCGCAACAACAAGGAAAACGCCACGCTGACGCACCGGGTGGGCCGCTCGATGGACTACTGGTTTCATACCCAGGGGTACCCGGGCAGCCACGTGCTGGTGCGCACAGGGGGCCGTGAACTGCCCTTGCCGGACATCCTCTATGCCGCGCAGCTGGCTGCGGCGCACAGCAAGGCGCGCGGCAGCAGCAATGTGGCGGTGGATTACACCCGGATCAAGTTTGTCTGGCGCCCCAAGGGTGCGCCGGCTGGACAGGTCCACTACACCGATCAGAAGACGGTCTGGGTGGATGGCGTGTCTCCGGAGGCCTGACAGAAGTCAGAGACCGTGCACTTATCTGCATGACTTCCGGGCGCAGCCGGGTACAATGCTGCGTTGTGGAACGCATCATGTTCAGGGCCAAGATTCACCGCGCAACCGTGACCCAGGCGGACCTGGATTACGTCGGCAGTGTGACCATCGACCAGGACCTGCTGGATGCCGCTGACATCCTGGTAAATGAAAAGGTCGATATCTGGAACATCACCAATGGCAACCGGCTGCATACCTATGCGCTGAGCGGCCCACGCGGCAGCGGTGTGATCGGCATCAACGGCGCCGCAGCTCACCTGATGCGACCTGGCGACATGGTGATCATCGCCGCGTTCGGAAACTTTACCGAGGAAGAAGCCCGTGTGCTGGAGCCCAAAGTGGTGCTGGTGGACGCCAGGAACCGGTTGCTGGAACTGGAGCCGGCCTGACCAGTCCTCCCCCAGACTCTCAGACTTGACTGCAAAGGTTCAGACGCACGCGAAAGTTCGCACCCGGTAGGGGAGGACACGAAGCGGCTCCGGCTGATACCATTGTGGAATGTGGCAAATTTCACCCTTGCCCACCAGCCTGGCGCTGATGGGGGCTGGCCTTCTGGTGGTCGGAGCCCTGACCCGCAGCGCTCCGCTGATGGCAGGGGCAGCCCTGGTGATGGCCATGGCCGCGCCCCTGGAGGCGCCGGTCAAGCGTCTGGCAGTATTGTCAGCCTATCCGGTCGCCTTCTTCCTGAGCTTGACCTGGCACGGGGTGGCCCTTGGAGTTGCGGACCTGCTGGGCGCTCTCCTGGTCAGCGGTGGGGTTGGTGTTCTGGTCCTGGGGCGGCAGCAGGCGGCCAAAGAAGACCGCTGGCAGCAGCGGGTCGTCACTGCGCTGCATAAGGGCAGCCAGCGCCTCCCCGCAGCCCGGGACTCTATGGGCATCATCCGGGCGGGGCTGGATACGCTGGATGTCCTGAAGATCGCGCCTCATCTGGCTTTCGTGGCTTACCGGGAAGGTACCCCCATGATTCTGGCGGGGCGAGGAGCATACGGCGCGGTAGTGGATACACCTGTTCATTCATTCCGCGACGGGTCGGCCGGCCACAGTGTACAGACTGATCTGCTCGTTGCGGAACACGCAGCCGCGCTGCTGCGGCCTCAGGCCGCCCGGCATACCCATATGGCACCCGTCCACGGTCATGCAGGAATACATCTGGGCCTGCTGCTGCTGAGCCGTTCAGAAGACCTGCCATTTACCCCGGAGGAAAAGAATGCCGTGCAGGCGTTTGCCCGGTTGCTGGGCGGGCAGCTTGGGCAGTGGCAGGCCATCTCTGATCTGTATGAAGCCAACGACCAGACGCTGCGTGCTCTGGGATCAGCTCTGGAACTGCGGGATGACAACACGGGCGGCCACACCAACCGGGTGGTAAGTCTTGCGGTTCGTCTGGCGCGTCATCTGGGCTGGAACGAGCGCCAGATCCACGCGTTGCGCTGCGGTGCCTATCTGCATGATCTGGGAAAAATCGCCATTCCAGACGATATTCTGCATAAGGCCGGTACGCTGAGTGAAGAGGAGCGTCGGGTGATCCAGACGCACGCGACCCGTGGACACGACATGCTTCAAAACCTGCAGTTTCTGCCGGCTGAGACGCTGGACCTGGTGCGCTATCACCATGAGCGCTGGGATGGCAAAGGTTACCCGGCCGGCCTTCGGGGCCATCAGATTCCTGAGGGGGCACGGCTGTTCAGCATTATTGATGTTTACGACGCCCTGACGCACGCCCGTCCTTACAAGGCCGCCTGGTCCTGCGAAAGAGCCGCGCAGGAACTCCGTGAGCAGGCGGGCCGGCAGTTTGACCCGTTTTTTGTCGATGCCTTTCTGGAGCTGATGGTCGAACAGGACGAGGCTCAGCTGGTCAGCTGACCTGGTACAGGGCTCCGAAGGCCTCTGGCAGGCGGCTGCTTTCAACCGTGCCGAGGCAATGATGATCAGGGAATAGAGATGGCAGGAGCAGTCCGGATTGGGGTCATGGCTCCCGCCGATGAGAGTGTCTCGTTCAGGAGCTCAGAATCTGCAGGTCGGCCCTTGTCGGCGCGTAGGCACCGGCGCGGGCACAGGCCGCGGCTGCGGTATTTAGAGCAAACTGCAGGTGTTCGGTCCATAAGGCCTGCGGGCGTTCCGTGGCGCTGACCAGCAGGCCAGCACACAGAGCGTCCCCAGCGCCGACCGTGTCGACCACCGGAACCCTGACAGCCGGAAGATCTGCCCGGCCTGCAGAGTGGTAAAGGGTGGCCCCTTCACTGCCACGAGTAATAACGATCGGGCAGCGGGCGTTCATGCCGCGCAGATCGCGCAGGGCGTCGGCCTCACTCAGCCCTGGAAAGAAGAATTGCAGGTCCTCGTCGCTCAGCTTGATCAGGCTGGCCTGACGCGCCACCCGTGCGAAGACAGCCGGGTAATCCGGGTGCCGGTGCGTGATGCGTGCGTTGGGATCAAAACTGACCTTGACGCCAGCCGCCACGGCCTTGTCCATAAGCGTCAGCAGGGTGTCGGCCAGGGGCCAGCGGCTCAGGCTGATTCCGCCCAGATGCAGCCAGCGTGCCTCGGCCATCCAGCCTTCAGGCAGCGCTGCCGGGTCGAAATGCAGGTCGGCGCTGTTTTCACCCAGAAAGCGGTAGGCCGGAGGCTGGAGGCTGTACACCACCGCCATCAGGGTGGGGGCGTCCACGCGCTGAAGAAAGCGCGAATCCAGCCCGGAGTCCACAGTAGAGGCGTACAGGTCCTCTCCGAAGTTGTCGCGGCCGATCGCACCTGCAAATGCGCTCGGGACCCCCAGCCGTGCGCAGGCGCGCGCCACGTTCCAGCCGGCTCCCCCCGGATGGGCAGTCCAGCTCTGGCCTCCGGCAGTAACCAGATCGGTAAGGGCCTCCCCGGCGCTGACAATGAGTGGCCATGTCATGGTGGCATGCATGGTAGCGCCTGGGCACACTCCGGAGGCCTCACCCATGGGCACCCGTCTGTACCGGCAGCTCATACAGCGACACCGCCCAGCTCTTGACGATCCGGTCGGCCACATGCTCAAAACCGATGGACTCGTACACGGCGCGCAGTTTGGGACGGTGGGTCGCGGTGTCCAGCCGCAGATAGGCACGCCTTCGGTCAGCGGCCTGTTGCGCGGCGCGCTGCAACAGCGTCCATGCCAGGCGCCGGCCCTGAACTTCGGGATGCACGGCCAGCTTGTGAAGGTAAAGGGCTTCACCCTCGGGGTCGTCTGGCCAGAACAGGGGGTCCTGGTCCAGCAGCACGTAGCACCCGACTGGCTGACCACCGTGCCACGCGACCTGCCAGCCTTCAGGCGGATAGTATTTCCCCAGGCGTTCGGGCGTCAGGCTCTGGGGCAGCCAGAGTTCCTCACCACGCGCCGTGCGGTCAACGGCACTGGCCATCAGGACACTGGACGCGGCCGCCACATCGCCGTGTGTGAAGGTCAGAGGAGACAGGAGCATGGCTCCAGTTTCACTCAGGTGCCAAGCTGAGGGGCAGGTTCGATGCCAGTGGCATAGATATCGTCGCCGCGCAGTTCCAGGCGCACCCGTGGCAGCGGCCCATTGGCTTTTCCGAAGACTGCGGCTCCGGCGCGCAGCGGATCGAACACGCTGTAGTGGCAGCGGCAGCCCAGTTGCGGATGCTGTTCCCCGCGTGGCGGCCGGTAATTAAATGCAAAGGCCAGCACTTCGGGGTCCCGTACCAGATTCACCGCGCAGCCCAGATGCGTGCACACCCGCGAGAAGGCGACCACATGCCTGCCTTCGGGGGCTTCAAGCCCGCCAGGAACCGCCTGCGGTACCCGCAGCAGAGTGCAGGGTCGCCCAGCATAGGAGAAATTGACGTCGGCCCAGTCCCGGGACAGCGCCGAAAGCGTTGCCACGCGCATGGCTGGCCCTGGCTGAAAACCGGGCTCACCGGCGCCGCGCTTGCCCAGCGTGACCTGTGAGGCGTACCAGCCCATAAACCCGAAGGCCCCCACCGTGCCGGCCACCGGGAGCATCCACCAGCGTTCCAGCACGGCCCGCCGGGTCAGCCGCTTTGCGCCGGCCGAAACCTGAGGTCCGGGGACTTCCGGCAGCTTCACTCACCTTCCTTCTGCCACCGCTGCATCAGGTCCAGCAGACCATTGAGCTGCGAGGCGCTCAGGTCGGGGAACGCGGGCATGGCGCCGCGTCCCTGCACGGTAATCTGCCGTAATTGCTCCCGACTGAGCGTACTGGCGCGCAGGCTGGGCCCCAGCCCCCCGGCGCCGGTTGGTCCATGGCAGGAGGCGCAACTGGCCGCGTAGGTGCGCAATGTGGGGTCCTGGGTGGTCTGGCGTGCGCGGATGGCAGTGATCATCTCGTCGGCGTCGCGGCCCTTGGGTTCCAAAGTGCGGTAGCGCTCCAGCGCTGCCAGGGCGTCTTCGTCCTGGCCGAAGCGCGCAAAGGCAAAACCCAGCAGCAGTTGCGACTCGGCTTCATCCGGAGCGAGCTGCGCGGCGGTACGAATCAGCAGCGCTGCCTGGTTGGCTTCCTCTGCGCTGAGCTCGCGTCCGGTACGCTCGCCCCCGGTCAGCAGCAGAATGCCCAGACGCCGCAGGGCCTCCGGCTGACGGGGATTTTGCTTCAGGGCATTGCCATAGGCGGTCAGGGCCTGGTCATAGGTACCGGAGTCAAAGGCCGCCTTGCCCCAGGCCATATACGCGGCGGCGCCTTGGGTGCGCTCGGCTTCCGCTTTCAGTCTGGGCAGGTTCAGTACCGCCAGCACGTCCTGGGCCTCGCCGGCGTCCAGCGACTTGAGCTGCCAGCGGGGAATGAACGTCACCGCGCCCGCCACCGTGAGCAGCCCAGCCAGCGCCACCCCCGTCAGGGCCATCCGGCGGGTTCCGGTGCTGCGTGTTCTGGGAGCCGGGGCCAGCGCGTCCAGTTCACGCAAGGCCAGTGCGGCACGCCGTTCGAGATCGGGGCGCCGGGTTTCGTCCTTCAGGGTGGCCAGTTCGTCGTACAGACGGTCGCGTTCGGCTTCAAGTGCGGCGCGTTGCAAAGCGTCCGGATCCGGCGCCGTGGCCGCGCGTAGCGGTGAGAGCATCAGCCCTCCGGCGATTACCACGATCAGGATCAGCAGAATGACGCTCAGGATCATGACTTGCTCTCCGTATCGCTTCCGGCAAGGCGCGCTGTGTCCCGCTGCACCTGGGCCAGGAAAGGATCAAAGGGTTCGGGCTCTGTCATGGGCGGCGCAGCCATGGTTGCCGGGGTGCGGCGGCGCAGCACGCGCCACAGCACAGCGCCGCCGGCGCCCAGGGCCAGCAACGGGGCACCCCACAACAGCACTCCAGCCCCTTCCTTTGGAGGATCAAGCAGGACAAAGTTTCCGTAACGGGCCACAAAATACTCGTACACGTCCCGGTCACTGCGTCCAGCGGCCACCTGTTCGCGAACCTCGCGCAGCATTTCGCGGCTGATGTCGTTGGTGGATTCGGTGATCGGCACTCCGGTGCAGATCGGGCAGCGCAGATTGGTCCCCAGGCGCTCGGCGCGCGCCTCCTGCGCCGGACTCAGCGCCGGCGGAGTCGCGGCGGCCAGAGTCAGCAGCAGAAAGGCCGGTACGGCCAGGCGGCGGACCAGGCATCTCACAGCCCCTTCACCCCGATTTTTTCCAGCCCGACGTTCAGCCGTGCACGGTCGAGCCCCCCACGGTCCACATGTTGAATCACTCCTTTGGCGTCAATAAAGACCGTCTCCGGAATGCCCGCCACGCCGTAGTTGATTGCGGTCCGGGCTTTCGGGTCCCGCAGGTTCGGATAGGCCAGCGCGTACTCCTGGATAAAGGTGCGCGCCGCGTCCTCACGAGGCTCCTGAAACAGCACCCCGACAACCGCCAGACCGGTGCCCGGTGCCTGCCGGGCGCTCAGGTCGCGGAACAGCGGCGCCTCCTCCCGGCACGGCACACACCATGAGGCCCAGAAGTTCACCACCACGGGCCGACCTTTCAGGGAAGAGAGGCGCAGTTCGGGGCCGTCCAGGCTCTGCAGGATGAAATCCGGCGCTGTCTTGCCGACCAGGGGCCCGCCAGTCGTGGCGTCGTCGGCAGGCCGGAAGAGCGCCACCCCCAGGACGCCTACCAGCCCCGCTGCGATCAGCGGGGGCAGCAGGCGTTTCCAGGCCGGCACAGGAGCAGAGTTGGTAGAGGATGCAGCAGGTTGAGTCATGTCAGGAAATCCTTGGAGACCAGGCAGCCGGAGCACACGGCGCCCAGCAGGGGTCAGTCACTTGCAGGGGCCATGACGGCCGGCACCCGGCGAAGCGCTGCGCGAGGTGGAGTTACCAGGGTCAGCGCCGCCCCCGCGCAGATGATGAGCGTGCCCCACCAGATCCAGGACACCAGCGGGCTCTGGATCAGGCGCACGCTGGCCCACTTCCCGGCCGGGTCCACGCTGGTCATGACCAGATAGGTGTCGCCCAGCAGGCCGTAGCGCACCGCCGGGGCAGGAAAGGGTGTGCTGCCGGACTGGGTGTAGGTGTTCATCCGGGTCTCGAAGGGCCGGCCATCAATCGTCACATGAGCCACCCGGGAGTGACCAAAGCCCCGGTCCACGACGTCGACCCGGTGCAGTTCCAGCCGCTCGCGCAGCAGGGTCACGGGAGCGCCCAGGTTCAGGGTGACCTGCGCGTCGCGGCGGTAGGCGGTGCTGAAGGCCAGGCCCAGCGCCATCACCAGCAGGCCAATATGGGCTAGGTAGGCGCCGTAGCGGCGGGGCTGGGCGCGCAGGGTGCCCAGCAGACTGCCGCTCTGGCGCGCAGCCCGGGCAGTCAGCAGGCTCAGGCCAACCAGGTTGTACGCACTGAGCGCCACGGTGAGCAGCACTCCCCAGCCCCGCACTCCCAGCCCAAAGGCCAGCACCGCCGCGCCCAGTCCCGCCAGCAGCAGCGGACGCAAGGCGCGGGCCAGCGTCTGACCCTCAGCGCGGCGCCAGGGCAGCAGCGGCCCCACGCCCATCAGCAGCAGCAGCCCCAGGCCCAGCGGGATGGCAAAGGCGTTGTAGAAGGCCGGGCCTACGCTGGTGTCGCGCCGGCCCTGTGCGAACTCTATGAAGGTCGGAAACAGGGTACCCAGCAGCACCATGAAAGCGAAGACCAGAAACAGCCAGTTGCCAGCCAGGAACGCTCCCTCACGGCTCAGCGCCGCCGGGGGCTCGCCCTCGTCACGCAGGTGCGGGGCCCGCCAGGCTGCCAGTCCTATGCCGGAAATCAGCAGAAACGCCAGAAACCCCAGGAACACCGGACCCACCGGACCACCGGCAAAGGCGTGCACGCTCTGCACGATGCCGCTGCGGTTCAGGAAGGTTCCCAGCACCGTGCTCGCGTAGGCCAGCACGATCAGCCACACGTTCCAGGACCGCAGCAGGCCGCGCCGTTCCTGAATCTGAATGGAATGCAGGAACGCGGTGGTCAGCAGCCAGGGAATCAGGGAAGCGTTCTCGACCGGGTCCCAGGCCCAGTAGCCGCCCCATCCCAGCGTTTCGTAGCTCCACCAGCCGCCGGCGACGATGGCCGCCGTCAGGAAGGCCCAGGCCACCAGCGTCCAGCGGCGAGTGACCACCACCCAGTGGTCGGACAGGCGGCCTGTGATCAGTGCTGCCACCGCGTAGGCGAACGGCACGCTCAGCCCGACGAACCCCAGGTACAGCAGTACCGGGTGCACGGCCATCATCCAGTGGTTCTGCAGCGCCGGGTTGGGGCCTCGGCCGTCAGAGAGCACCGCCGCCACCGGCGTAAAGGGGGACGCTACCGTGGCGCACACGCCCACGAAGAACAGCAGGCTGGCAAACATGGCCCCAAGGGCCCACGGGCGCAGGGCGTCCCGGCGCAGGGTCAGGCTCAGGATGAAGGTAAAGCCCGCAAGCAGCCAGGCCCACAGCAGAATGCTGCCCTCCAGGGCTCCCCACAGGCTGGTGATTTTCACCCAGGTAGGGGAGGCGCGCATGGAATGCTCGGCGACGTAGCGCACCGTAAAGTCGTCACGCAGCAGCCCGACCATCAGAACCAGACTGGACAGACTCAGCAGGGCAAACACCGCCCAGGTTGCTCTGCGCGCAGCTTCGGTGGCGCGTGCATCGCCATGCCGGCCCCCAACCGCCGAGAGCCACAGGCCCGCCAGGGTAAACGCCAGCGCCGCGAGCAGCGCCAGCTGACCCAGCGCCCCCAGCGGACTCGCGGAAAAGGAAATCAGGTTCAGCATCTCACCAGCTCCCGGCATGGCTGTCTCACTCGGACTGCTCAAGCAGGTCCCGGAGCTCGGCCTGCGTTTTGGGCACGTCGTACTGCTCGCTGTGCTTCACGATCAGCTCGCGGGCCTGGAACGTCTGGCCCTCAAATTCTCCGCGCACGACCACGCCCTGGTTCTCCTTGAACAGGTCACTCACGGCCCCGCGGTAGCGGACAGGGAAGCTGGCACCGCCGTCAGTAACGGTAAAGCTCAGTTCCAGGCTCTGCGGGTTGTATTTCACGGCCTTGACCAGTCCGCCAATACGCACCGGGCGGCCCTTGAGCTGCGCAGCCTGCTGCTGATATTCCGTGGGCGTAACGAAGTACTCCAGGCTCTTGTTAAGGTTCCCGAAGGCGATAAAGCCGGCCAGCCCCAGCAGGGCCGTGATGCCCAGCACGGTCGGCAGCGGATTGCGTTTGCGCCGCCGCGCCTCGGACAGCGGCGCGGGAGAAGAGCCGGAGTCTGGTCGGGTCATGACTGCCTCTCTCCTTCAGAACCCTCATTGCGCATGCTCTTCAGGCGCCACCAGATCCAGAGCAGGTAGCCCACCAGCAGCGCCAACGTCACGGTGTACACAATCACTACGTAAGCCGAGTACTTATCCACGTGCGCCCTCCAGGCCCCGCAGGTCTTCCATCAGTTCGCGTTCCTCGCGCGCGTCCTCGTGGGCAGCCAGAATGCCGCGCACCCGCAGCAGATACACGTACAGCAGGGTAAATGCCACTGTGGCCACCAGCAGCACCCAGCCGTACACCGGAGCAGCCTCAAAGCTCACCTTGCCCAGCAGGCGCAGGGTCTGGGTCTGGTGCACGCCGCGCCACCATTCCACCGCCATATAGTTCACCGGCACATACAGCGTGCCTACAATGCCAATCACGGCAGAAACTCGCGCCCGGCGGTCGGGGTCGTCAATCAGGGTGCGGATCAGCAGGTAGCCTCCGTAGACCACCAGACTGAGCGCGGTGGTGGTCAGCCGGGCGTCCCAGACCCAGTACGTGCCCCAGGTCGGCTTGGCCCACAGCATGCCACCCAGAATCGTTGCCAGCGTGAACAGCACCCCGATCTCGGCACTGGCCATCGCCAGCCGGTCCCAGCGGCGCTGACGGCGCACCAGGTACAGCAGTCCGAACAGACCAGTGCCGCCGTAGGCCAGGTAGCTCAGCCACGCCGAAGGCACATGAACAAACATCAGCCGCACCAGCGAGCCCTGGTTCACGTCCAGCGGAGCCTGGAGGCCCAGAGCCACAGCCACCAGCAGGGCCAGCAGCGTGGCGCCGCCCAGCAGCGTTGTCGTGAGGTCTTTTCTCATTACGCTCCCTATTCTGCCCCGCGCACTCGCGCCGGGCCGTGAATACCTGCACCATGCCGCCTGGACGAACTGCGGACAAGTGCGACTGTCCCCGGAAACTACCCTTCCAGCGCGTAGGGAAACAGCAGTGTGGCCAGGATGACCGTGCCCAGATCAAAGGCGGCGAGAAACACCAGCCAGCTGGTCACCTCAGGGGTCCACCCGGCCGCGATAAGGGTCGTGGTGGCCTTGACCGTGGCGATCACCACGGGGACCAGAATCGGAAAGGCCAGGGCAGGCAGCAGCGCCTCACGCGCGCGCAGGCTGACCGTGATGCTGCCGTAAAAGGTGGTGCCGGCCGCGAAGCCCAGCACACCCAACAGCGTCGTCAGGGCCAGGGCCACCCACGGCAGCGTCCGCCCCGCTCCTGCGGCGCCAAACAGCACCAGTCCTGCCGGCAGCGTGAACGCCGCGACCAGCAGCAGCGGTCCCAGCAGGCCCAGCAGTTTGCCCAGATACAGCGCGCCGTGAGGCCCCGGGTACAGGGTCAGCTGCTCCAGGGCGCCGGCTTCCTGCTCCAGGGCAAAAGCACGCTGGGCCCCTACCGCTGCGGACAGCGCCAGGGCGGTCCAGACGGCGCCGGCAGCGGTTCCTGCCGTCTCTTCGAGGCCCCGCCCGACGTTGCCTCCCAGCGCCAGCCCCAGCACCAGCAGCACCAGCCCCGCAAAGAACGCCGTGGCCAGCAGGGTGTCTCGGGTACGCCCAGCCACGCGCAGGTCCTTGGCTGCCACGGCCAGCAGACCGGGCCACCCTGCTGGCCGCCGCCCGGTGTCGTGGGGTACGGTGCGGTTCATGCCTCGACCAGCTGGCCATTGCCCAGGACCAGGGTCCGTGGGGCAATCTGGCGGGCCAGTGCCGGTTCATGCGCGGCAATCACCAGAGTCACACCACTTCCTCTCAGCTCACCCAACAGGTCCTGTACCAGGGCTCGTCCGGCGTCATCCAGATTGGCAAACGGCTCATCCACCAGGGTGAGGGGACGCCGCAGCAGATGGGCGCGCGACAGCGCCAGCCGCTTGCGCATACCCGCTGAGAGAAACCGGCCACGGCGGGCCGCCACCTTTTCAAGCCCCACCCGCTGCAGCGCTCCCAGAACGTTGCCCGTCTGTCCGTGCATCCGCAGGGCAAATTCCAGATTCTCGGTGCAGGTCAGGTCCGGATACAGCCCTGCGTCTACCGGCATCAGGTGAACGAAGTCGCGGACCGCACGGCTGTCACGCAGGTCGAAATCCATGATGCGCCCCTCTCCGCGTGTGGGCCGGAGCCCCGAGGCCAGCAGGCGCAGCAGGGTGGTCTTGCCCGCGCCGTTCTCGCCCAGCAGCGTCACCCCCTCACCAACCGCCACGTCCAGCGTGACGCCGCGCAGGATGACTTCCCGGCCGAGGCGCAGCCACACGTCGCGCAGCTGCAGGGCGTACGGTGAGGAAAAGGGCCGGCTCAAATACGCATCCAGTCCGGCATGATAGTAAAGAAGAACGACGCCAGACGCGTAAATTCTCCGCTGAGCATCAGCAGCCCCATAGCCACGAGCACCACACCTCCCACCTTCTCGAACACCGGGGAGTAGCGGTTCAGGCGCCGCAGGTTCAGCCGGTGCCACAGCAGGGCCGCCAGCAGAAATGGCACTGCCAGCCCCAGCGTGTAAGCCGCCAGCAGCACCACGCCGCTGCTGAGACTGGCGCTGCTGGCGGCCAGACCCAGGATGCTGCCCAGCGCCGGTCCCAGGCAGGGGCTCCAGCCGAAGGCGAAAGCAGCGCCCAGGGCCACTGGGCTGTAGCTGCCTGCGCCTGCCAGGGCGCGGGTGTCACGCATCAGCAGGGGCACCCGGATCAGGCCCAGCATCACCAGGCCAAAAAAGACGATCAGACCGCCGGCCACCTGTCCCAGCAGAATTTTGTGAGGAGCCAGGACCGAGCCTAACGTGCTGGCTGTGGCCCCCAGAGCGATAAACACCAGTCCGAAGCCCGCGATAAATCCGAGCGCTCTGGCCAGGGGTGCCCGGGTCCCACCGATGGCACCCAGATAACTGGGCACCAGCGGAAGCACACACGGGCTGAGAAACGACACCAGCCCTGCCAGAAAAGCCACGGTCAGCGTCGGAGCGCCTGTGGACATCATGGGGCGAGTCTAGCGGCTGGTCCTGATCTGCGCCGGGGCGCGCGTCCCCTTTCCCCTTGGCTGGGTCGGAGTTAGTCCATCAGGCCCAGATCGCCGGTGAAAGTGCCTTCCCACGCGTTCAGGATGCGCTCACCCTGCACAAGCAGTACGGTGGGATAGGCCCCTACCTTCAATGCCCGTGCAAAGGCTGTGGCGTCCGGTCCGCTCCAGGCCTTCAGACCTCCTGGGGCAGGGGAGGTGATGTTCTCGGCATTGACTGCCCGCACCGGCAGACCGCTGGCCAGCACCGCCGACCAGAGGTCACCCAGGTCACCACAGTCGTGGCTGTACACCACCACGACTTCCCGCCCGGCCGAGGTCCAGGGGTGGGTGGGAAGCGTGTCGCCCAGCCGGACCCGGGCGTCGGCGTGTGAGACCCCCAGGGCCAGCAGCAGCGAGAGCAGTGGAGCGCGTTTCATGGACCGCATGATGCGCCCTGATGTGCCCAGGATGTATGACCAACATGTGAGAGCCCCCTTCCGGGCGTCCGCCTGTCGGACCAGGCAGCTTACGGAAAGGGGCAGCAGAGTCCGTCAGGCTCAGGGAGTACTGGGTTTGCTCTGTGGCGCCGGGGCATCCGCAGGTTCGTTGCTCAGGGGGGTGGTTTTTGCTTCGGGGGCGCCGCCCTCATTGCGCGCTGCTTTCAGGGCGTCAGGGTCCGGCTGCTCGTCGGCCAGCGGCTTGGGCGCCTCCTCAGGGGCGTAGGCCGGCAGCTCCTCCACATAGATCCGCCGCTCGACCACGTTCTGCGGCGGCGTGAACTCGGTGGCCAGCCGGTTGGTGGTGCGGTCCAGACTGATCAGCACCGTTCGGGGGTCAGTGTTCACCTGGGTGTAGGAGGTCTCGCGGTAGATCGTGGGCGCTGGTGCCTGCGCCTCGGTGGCGGTGTCGGCGGCGTCGCGGTAGCGCGGGTCCAGGAAGGCCATCTTGACCCCTGGCAGGTAGCCCGGGTCCGGGGCATCATCAAATACGATTCCAGGAGGAGGCGTGAACTGCGTCACGCTTCGTCCGGTATGAGCAATTTCCATCATCCGCCGCCAGATCGGAGCGTTGACCACTCCGGAGTAGTAGTTCACCGGCATCTCGCCGCCCTTCTGTTTGCCGACCCACACCGCGCCCGTGTACAGCGGCGTGGTGCCCACGAACCAGAAGTCCTTGGGACCATTGCTGGTTCCGGTCTTGCCGGCCACCGGCCAGTCGCCGAACTTCGCCTGGCTGGCCAGACCACCCTGTGCGGGGGTCAGGTCATTGACCACTCCCTCGATCATGTTCAGTCCCAGGTAGGCCACCTGGGGCGACCACACCCGCACGGGACGCAGAGGATCATTGGCGGCGTCGTACAGCACCTCTCCGCGGGCGTTGGTCACACGCGTGATGTACCGGGGAGGCCGGTAGCTGCCCCCATTGACGAACGGGGCGTAGGCGGCTGCCATCTTGATCGGGGTGGTCTCTACCGCGCCCAGTGCTGCCGCCAGCCCGGTGCCGTCGTTCGGCGGAATGCCCAGCTGACGGATCTTGGCAAACAGGGTTTCGAGGCCAATGCGGTCAGCCAGCCGGACCGTCACCAGGTTCAGGGAACGGTCCAGTGCCTCGCGGATGGTCATGTTGCGGTAGGTGGTGGCCCCTTCAAAGTTCTGGGGCTCGTACACTCCGTTCTTGCAGCCTACAGGGCACGGGAAGGATACCGGGCGGTCCTCCTCGCGGTGGTCCTGGCGCAGCCCGGTGGAAAGGGCCGTGGTGTAGAGGAGCGGTTTGATGGTCGAGCCGATCTGCCGCTGGCCCTGCGCGGCATTGTTCCAGTCGTCTGGCGGCTGCGTGCCATTGAGCTTCTGTCCGACCATGCCCAGCACCTCACCTGTGTAGGGATCGATGATGGTCGCGGCCAGCGTGGCGCCGGGCGGCAGGCCACGTGCCTCGCGGCTGGCCGTTTCCACGGCATTCTGCAGCTTGGGGTCCAGGGTGGTGTACACCCGCAGGCCACCGGAGCCGTACACCACATCCTGCCCGAAGTGCCGGACCAGTTCCTGCTCCACCTGCCTGACAAAGTGTGGCGCGCGGGTCGAGGTCACGGCCTTGAGCTCCTTGGCCGAGGGATCCACAAGTTTGGCGCTGCTGACGTTGCCTGCCGCGTCGTAGGTGATCTGCCAGCCGCGCGGCTGGAGTTTTTCCTGCCACGCGGCGTCCGCCTGAGCCTGGGTAATCCACTTGTCTTCCACCATGCGGGCCAGCAGGATTTTCATGATGGGCCGCACTGTTTTGTAATCGAAGTAGCGCCCGGCACGGGGCACCAGCGCGGTCAGGTAGGCGCTCTGTGCCAGGGTCAGCGCCTTGGGCGTGGTCCGGAAGTAGGCCTGTGCCGCCGAGTAGATGCCGTACAGTTCCACCGGGCCGCCGTCACCCCAATAAATAGTATTGAGATAGTTCTGTAGAATCTCTGCTTTGGTAAACGAGCGCTCGATCTGAACGCTGAGCATCCATTCCTTGAGCTTGCGGTCGGGCGTTCTGGCCTGGTTGTACTCCTCCAGCAGCAGGGTGTTCTTGACCAGCTGGTTGGTCAGCGTCGAGCCGCCCTGCACGTTCTCGCCCTGCGAAAGCCGGCGGAACTGCCGGAGCAGGCCGTACGGGTCGAGCCCATAGTGCTCGAAGAAGCGCCGGTCCTCGTTGCTGATCAGCGCCGAGATCATAAATGGGCTGATCTCATCGAGTGTGACCAGCGTGCGGCTGATGGCCTGCTCTCCGATTTTGGGAATCAGGCTGCCCAGCGGCGTGTTATCGCGGGCATAGACCCTGGTCTCCGCACCCAGCGAGCGGGTCAGGTTGTCGAGCTGCCGGTAGTCCGGGAGTTCCCGGGCCCATTTTCCGGCGTACGCGGCGGCAACTCCCATTCCTGCGACCAGCGCAGCCAGCAGGAAAGAAGTCAGGAATTTCAGAAAACGCACCAGGAAAATCATGCGGCAATCTCCGTTCTGGATGGAATGTTGTGGTCAGGGCTCAGCGTGGTCATCAGTAGCGCCGCGCCGCGATCAGCTGTGTTATGCGTCCTCGCAGGTTCTTGCCGGACAGCGGTTTGTACACCACATCGTCCGCGCCGACCATTCGGGCATGGTCCCGGGTATGATCGTCGTCAAAAGCCGTCAGCAGTAGCACCGGGGTGTTTTTGAGCCTGGAGATTCGCTTGACCCGCGAGCAGATCTCGAAGCCGTCCATGTGTGGGAGTTTGATGTCCAGCAGCATGGCATCCGGAGTGTTGTCCCTCAGGTACTCCAGCGCAGCCCGACCGTCGTTCGCCGTGACAATCCGGTGCCCGTCTGCCGACAGAATGACCTCCAGCATGGTCAGGATGGCAGGTTCATCGTCTACGACGAGAATGGTGTACGGCATATCTCCCATGATAAAGCAGCAGCCTGTTTGCGCATGGTGACCCGGCTGAGAGTAGAGCCAGACCTAGCATCCGGCACAAACTCTGCGGTCGGGAAAGCAGCAAGTCCCCGGCACTGAGGCCAGGGACAAACCAGTTTTAAGCTTCTGGGTTCAGACCGTGCGTGCTTCACAGGCTTCGCTGGCCAGCTGCCGGCGCAGGATCTTCCCGACTGCAGTCTTTGGCAGTTCCGAGCGGAACTCCACGCTGCGCGGCACCTTGTAGGCACTGAGCTCGGTGCGGCAGTGCGCGATCACGTCCGCCTCCGTGGCCTGCTGACCAGGCTTGAGCACCACCACAGCATGCACGCTCTCGCCACGGTAGGTATCTGGAACGCCCACGGCTGCCGCTTCCAGCACAGCCGGATGCTTCATCAGCACTTCCTCGACCTCACGCGGATAGATGTTGAAGCCGCCGGCGATGATCAGTTCCTTCTTGCGGTCCACGATGCGGAAATAGCCGTCCTCGTCCATGACCGCCATGTCGCCGGTCAGCAGCCAAGTGCGTCCGTAAGCCTCACGCATGGTCTTGGCGGTCTCCTCGGGCTTCTGCCAGTAGCCCAGCATGACCTGTGGGCCGGCAACCCAGAGCTCTCCAATCTCGCCGGGGGCCACCGGCTGCTCCTGGTTGTTCATCACCAGGGCGTCCACGCCCGGCAGCGGCAATCCGATGCTGCCCTCGTGCTGTTCGCCAAAAATCGGGTTGACGTGGGTCACCGGACTGGTTTCGGTCAGACCATAGCCCTCAACCAGATTGGCACCCCCGGTAATTTCCCGAAACCTGCGCGCCGTTTCAGCCATCAGTGGAGCGCTGCCGCTGATACAGGCGCGGATGGACGTCAACTTGAACCGGGGGGTGTCGGGATGGTTGTTGATGGCGTTATACAGGGTGGGAACGCCGGGAAACAGCGTCGCGCCGCTGGCCTGGATCTGCGCGAGCACCATGGGAATGTCACGCGGGTTTGGCACCAGCACGATGGTCGCTCCGATCAGCACGCTGAGGTTCATGGCCACCGTCATGCCGTACACGTGGAAAAACGGAATGGCCGCGAGCGTGATCTCCTGGCCTTCTTTGAGATCGCTCATCCAGGCGCGGGACTGCTCGCTGTTGGCGATCAGATTGCGGTGAGTCAGCATGGCGCCCTTGGGCACGCCGGTGGTTCCTCCGGTGTACTGCAGCAGGGCGAGGTCCTGTGAGCGCAGGGCCACTGGCTGCGGGCGCGGGGCCTGACGGCCCAGCAGGGCCTTGTACCCATGCACCGTGCCGCCTGCCTTGACATTGACCCAGGTGCCGTCCTTGCGGGCCTTGATGGGATACAGGATGTTCTTGGGAAACGGCAGGGCGTCCTGAATCCCGGTCACGATCACGCGTTTGACGCTGACGTTGCCGGCAATTTCCTGGTAACGCGGGAAAAAGGCGTCCAGCATGACCAGTGTTTCACTGCTGCTGTCCCGGAGCTGGTGCTGCAGCTCGTTCGGGGTATACAGCGGACTGGTGTTGACAGCCACGGCACCTGCCAGCAGCGTTCCATAGAAGGCGACCACGAATTGCGGGCAATTGGGCAGCATAATCGCTACCCGCTCCCCGGGCCTGACACCCAGAGACTGCAGGGCGCTGGCAAAACGCAGGGCGTCTTGCAGCAGCTGTCGGTAGGTGGTCTTTGCTCCCAGAAATTCCAGGGCCACCCGGTCCGGAAACTGGCTGGCGGCGCGCTCCAGCACCTGTGGCAGCGTGCGGTCGCTGGGCGTGAAGTCATGCGGAACGCCTGCTTCGTAGTGTGAAAGCCAGGGCCGGTCTAAAGGAAGAGTTGGGGTCATATCACTCCTGAAAAAGGGAGAGGAAGGCCGCGAATCTGGCGTCAAACCATCAGCACGGCGGTGAAGACTCGATGAAATTGAACTTAGTATAAGCTAATTTGGTCCGGGTTCAACCGGCTTTTCATGCGCAACTGTTTTTTCCTGCAGATGGCTGCGCCTGTCAGACTTGGCCTATGGTGCTTGAGCTTCAATCCGGCCGCCTAGAGCAGAGCCTCGGTGTGATTTCGTCAGGAGGAATCCGGTGAGTCTGCTGGTTGTGGGGAGTATCAATGTAGATATCACTGTGCGGGCCGAGCGCATTCCGGCTCCCGGCGAGACCGTACTGGGTCAGGACGCCCAGCTGTCCCCCGGAGGAAAGGGCGCCAATCAGGCTGTGGCGGCAGCGCTGGCCGGTGCTGCTGTGCAGATGGTCGGCGCAGTCGGCCAGGACGCCTTTCAGGATGTGGCCCTGGCTGGTCTCAGACGCAGCGGGGTGGACCTGGGCAGAGTGCAGCTTTTCAACGCGCCTACAGGTCTTGCTCTTATTACGGTTGATCCAGCTGCGGAGAATGCCATCACAGTGGCCAGCGGTGCCAATGCCCTGCTGGGACCAGCCCACCTGCCTGAACGACTGGACGCCTTTACGCATCTGCTGCTGCAACAGGAGCTTGGACCGGAGGTAACGCTTGCGGCGGCGCGCCAGGGTCACGCAGACGGCCTGCACGTTGTGCTGAACGCGGCGCCTGCGCGAGGTGCAGACCTGGAACTGCTCCGCCATGTCCACCTTCTGGTTGTCAACGAACACGAACTGGCCGTGTTATGCGGGCGAGACCTGAAACCTGAAGCCGCCGAACTGGAAACTGCAGCCCGGACCCTGCTTGTCCGCGGACCAGATGCCGTGACGGTCACGCTGGGCGCGGCGGGTCACCTGACCGTGACAGCCAATGAAACACTGCGTTTCCCGGCGCATCCAGTGACCCCCGTGGACACCACCGGTGCAGGAGACACCTTCTGCGGGGTTCTCGCCGCCCGGCTGGATCACGGTGAAGGGCTGCGTGCGGCGCTGCGGGCAGCCGGGGTAGCAGCCAGTCTGGCCTGCACCCGTTCAGGAGCGCAGGATGCGATGCCGGACTGGGCAGAGATCCGGGCGCTGCTTGACGCCTGATCGTCCCAGGCGGAACCCTGTTTTCGCACCAGTTCGGAAAGCGGCCAGCAGCAGCCTGCTAGCCTGCCCGCATGATGCTTTACCGCACTTTTGGAGAGGCTGACCACGCCGCGCTTCAGGCGCTGGACCTTCGGGTGCAGCGGCACACCGATCCATCCTTTGACAGTCTGCCCGAACGCGAGCGGGAGGGCAGACTGCACACCAGCCTGCCAGCGCTGAAATTCTATGAACGCAGCGAGCATTCGTTCGTGGCGCAGGACCCGCAGGGCACCCTGCAGGGCTTTGTGTTTGCTCAGCCTGTGTGGCAGGGCGACCGGCCAGTGGTGCTGATGCGGACCCTGACCCTCTCGCCGGATGCACCGGCCGGGACCGCTGCGGGGCTGATGCACGCCGTGGTCAAAAGCGCCTACGACACTGCCGTCTATGAGCTTCATTATCCGTTGACCCCAGCGCTGCTGGATGCTGCGCAGCAGGAGGGAGCCAACGTGATCGGTCAGTATGCGGTGCAGCATCTGGGGAGCCGGAACGGCACTGCGCCAGGACAGCAACTCAGGCTTGGGGGCGCATAATATCCGGATGACAGCCAAAGCCACCCGCGTCTTGCTCGGGGTGCGCGGAATGAACCGCGAAGCCGGAGAAAAAGTAGCTGCTGCCCTACTGGCCATGCCTGGGGTATCGAGAGCCACGCCGGATGAGGCCCAGATCGAGGTGCACTACGACCCCTCCTGCCACACGGTGATGGATCTGGTACGCACCGTTCGGACGCAGGGCTTTCTCGCTGGGATGCTCTGAGCGTGGCACTGGGGTATGTCGGAGTTTTGACGGTCCGGGTAGAAATGCCCTGGGTCGGAAACCTGAAAGAGAAACGGGCGCTGGTGCGTCCGGTGGTCGAGCGCCTCAAGGCCCGCTATCCGCTGACCGTGGCCCGCCTCGATGGTCTGGATGCCCATGACTGGGAAGTGATCGGCGTGGCGACCCTGTCCAACGATTACGGCTGGGTCGAAGAGACCCTGCGCATGGCTGCTGACTTTATTGCCCGTGAGGGACAGTACCGGGTCGTCAGCGAGTCCACGGAAATTACCGTTCTTGGCGCCGAAGAAGAGTTCGAAGACTAAGACACAGCGCACCACAACCCCGTGTGCTGGAACTGGAGTGTCACGTAAAAGCGGGGCCGTCGGTCTAACGTGTGCCTCACCAGCAGGCAGGAGAGATCGTAAAAGAACAGCACATCAGGGAAGCCTGGGTCTGCTCCCCAGGCTTCCCTGCTGCGTTCCTATCGGCCTTACTTGGCGAGCTGTGTCTTAAGGTCCTGGAAAGCTTCGGGGCGGGTCAGCATGCGCAGGTTGAGCTTGTTCTCGCCGGTCAGGCTGGCAACGCGCTCGGCTGTGCAGTCGTACCGCGCATCGGTCTTGCGCATGATCGGCCAGACCACGGCGGCGGCACGTCCGGCAATATCCCGCTGCGGCACCGCACCGAACAGGCGCGAATCCTCGCTGCCGTTGGGGGTGCGGTTGTCCCCCATCACAAAGTAGCTGCCGGCGGGCACCGTGAACTCCGGCTGATCGGGCACCACTCCGTTGCGGCTGGAGGTGGCCTGCATGGCCAGGTCGCTCTGGTTGTCCCAGCAGCCCTGCTGGCGCCAGTAGTCGGTGGTCCAGCTCGAATCCAGCCGGACCCCGTTAACGGTGACCTCGCCGCCCGAGATCGCAATGCGGTCGCCGGGTAACCCGATCAGCCGCTTGATCAGAAAGGGACGGTAGGTCCACAGGCCCAGCGCACTACGGTTCAGATTGGGGATGCGCTCAGCAGCGGACCGAGGCGGCTTGAAAATCACGATGTCTCCGCGCTGGAAGTCGCCGACGCCGGCCTTGTGCAGCCAGGTCTCGTATTTGGGGACAAACACGCGTTCGCGGTCTCGCAGGTTAGGCATCATGCTGACGCCCTCGACACCGACCAGTGTGGCCACGAACTGCGTAATCACCACAGCAAAGACGATGGGTTCCAGAAAATCCTTCCACAGCTTTTGCATGGGCCCGTGCTTGCGGGGAGGAGGGGTGGCCGAGTCGAGTCTGGTCATGCATCGCAGAGCATAGCCCATGTGCCTCTATCCGCCGTGTCACAGGTGGCGCGGTAGCGCAGACAGATGGCCGGACATCTCGTGCGGAAGCGCTCCAGCCGGCGACTTCCGTACTCTTGCCCGACACGCAGCTGAACCTGTCGCCGAGCCAGGCGACGGTTTCAAAGTGGTAGTTCCATGTACGATGCCAGCCATCCGGACAAGCCCCAGCAGAAAGACTTCACATGGGAGTGCACTGGCTACTCGGGAAGGGCAGCCCACCGAGTCCAGCCGGCACAGGAGTCAGATGTCGGCCCCACTTGAGGCGCAATAAGTAAAACTGTGTAACACCGTTGGGGGCAGTTCTCACCCCTATGCCTTCCCGCAGGACCCCCATGTGAGGTAGCGTGAGGCGAATGCCAATCGCGGGACAAATGATAGAGGGGGGCCTAAGACTGGTCCGTCCTCTCGGGCGGGGGTCACACAGCCTGGTGTACTTTGCTGTAGACAGTGCCGGCCAGCCTCGTGTCGTAAAAATCTTCCCCGCACATCTGGCGGCCTTTGCCAACCGTGAGGAAGCTCATGCCAGCCGTCTGGACCATCCCCGTCTGGCGCGGGTGATCGGCCGCACAGAAGTTGATGGAAACCCCGCCCTGATCGGCACCCTTGCACGAGGCGAGGTGATGTTTACCCGTTATACCCAGAGGCCGGCGGCAGTCCATGAGCGCCGCGCCTTTCTGTTGACGCTGGCGCATGTCCTGGATGGACTGGCCTACCTGCATGAGAATGGGCTGGTTCACCGTGACATCAAGCCTGAAAACATACTGGTAGAGCCCGACGGCGGCGCCAAACTCGTTGATTTTGACCTGGCTGGACCGGCATTTGAACTGCTGGAGGTGCCCACCAGGTTTGGGACGGCAGCCTTTCAGAGCCCTGAAGCGTCACGCGGCGAGCCGTTGGGCCCAGAGAGCGATCTGTATGGGGTCGGGGTGCTCCTGGGCTGGGGCCTGCATGGCGCGCTGCCCGACCCTGAAGAGCCACTCCCACCGATCCAGGATCCCCTGGAGGGCCTCTACCTGAGCCTGATCCGCTTCGACCGTACCAGGCGGCCCAACGACGCGCTGTGGGCCCGCGAAGAGCTGCTGCGCCTCGCAGGCCTGCCGTACTGACCTGTCCCTGTGGTCGCTGCCGGGGAGGTACTGTACAAGGCCAGTACCTCCCCGGCAACACTATCGGCTCTGACTAAACCCGCAGCACCCGGGCCTCGTTGGGCCGAAGTGGCGCGCCCGCCTCCGGCTGGTCGCCCAGGCTGCTAAGTAGGGTCTCGCCGTGGGTACCGTTGCTCAGGTCGAGTTCCTCGGATCCGAAATTCAGCACCACAATCAGCCGGTCGCCATCCAGAGTTCGCTCGAAAGCAAACACCTTGTCGTGACCGGCGTCCAGACTCCGGTAGTCGCCGGCCAACAGTGCAGGATGCTCCTGACGCAGCCGGGTCAGGGCCCGGAAGTAGCTGAGGTCACTGGACGGATCGTTCTCCTGGGCCTGGACATTCAGCGTGGTGTAATTGTCGCCCACGGGGAGCCAGGGCTCGGTACCTGCGGCGCTGAAGCCTGCGTTGGCGCTGTCGTCCCATTGCATGGGGGTGCGCTCAGGATCGCGGCTGGCGGTGGGGCTTTCGGGCTGCTGAAGGCCAGCCGGGTCAACCATGCGGTGCAGTGGAATGTGCACGTTGCTCATGCCGATCTCGTCGCCGTAATACACGGTGGGAGTGCCGCGCAGGGTCAGCAGCAGGGTCTGGGCCACACGGTACTGGGCGTCACCTACACGTGACCGGAAGCGGTGCTGGTCGTGGTTGCCCAGCACCCAGTTCGGCCACGTGTGGGCCTTGCGGCACTCTGCGTCGTAACTGTCGGTGAATGTGCGGATCTGGGCAGCGTCCCAGGGCATCAGAATCAGGTGAAAGTTGAATGGAAGGTGCACCATCGGCTCGTCGGGAGTCCCGGCAAAGGGCAGCAGCTTTTCGACCGGCAGGTAAATTTCACCGACCATCATGCGGTCATCGAATTCGTCGATCACTGCGCGCATTTCCCGGATGTACTCGTGCGTTTCGGGTTGATCCTGGGTATAGATGTGCTCCACGCTGGCGTGCTCGATATCGCCGGGACGCCAGTTGGGATTGGCGGGTTCATCGAGAAAGCGTTCGTCTTCTGCCAGCAGCCAGATCACATCGACCCGGAAGCCGTCAACGCCGCGCCGCATCCAGAAGCGCAGCACCTCGAACATGGCCTCCCGGACGTCCGGATTGCGCCAGTTCAGATCCGGCTGTGACGGCAGGAACTGATGCAGGTAATACTGGCCGCTTGCCTCGTCCAGGGTCCAGGCCGGCCCCCCGAAAAAGGATTTCCAGTTGTTGGGCAGTCCGCCGTCCGGGCCTGGATCGCGCCACACGTACCAGTCACGCTTCGGGCTGCCTTTGCCCTGCAACGCCTCCTGAAACCAGGCATGGTCGCTGGAGGTATGGTTGGGAACATAGTCCAGCATGACCTTCAGCCCCAGGCGGTGGGCCTCAGCGACCAGAGCGTCGAAGTCTTCGAGGCTGCCAAACAGCGGATCGATATCGCAGTAATCGGCGACGTCGTACCCGAAGTCCCGCATCGGACTGGTGAAAATGGGGGAGAGCCAGACAGCCTGCACTCCCAGGCTGGCTACGTAGGGCAGCCTGGCCGTGATCCCACGCAGATCCCCAACGCCGTCGCCGCTGGCGTCCTGAAAGGACCGTGGATAGATCTGATAGATGATGCCGCTCTGCCACCACTTCAACTGCGCTGTCAGGGTCATAGGGTCAGCCTAGCAAATTTTTTCTGTATCGATTAAGTACAAAAAGACAGGCTGCCCTTCGGGGAAACTGAAGCATGTGAAACTACGTCAAGGCTGAATCCCAGTTCTTCCTGGGACCGGCGCCCAGAGCATCAACGTCCGCGATCAGGTCGTGGGTTGCATTCAGGAACGGGGCGGACTGAGCTGGTCGCCAGGCCGGCTCGGCGTAAGCTGTGTCCCCAAACTCCTGAACAGAGGTTGAAGTGATCTCAGTTGGCTGGCGTATCCGTGCCCAGGCGCACGGTGACATCAGCGCCGGAGACCCCTGCCGCCGAGGTCACCGTGCCGTGGCCGACATCCTGCAGCAGACGTGGCGCCGCGCTGCCTGTGATGGTGGTCGGTGCCGGGCCGCGAGGTTCCGAGGCGATCCAGACATTCCTGTAGCCCAGACTTTCGAGCTTTGTCTTCAGGCGAGCCGCGCTGCCCGCCGGAGCGTCGATATTCACTACGGCAATCCCCAGGCTGCGCGGGTCGTTGGGATCGCGGAAGTGTTTGGCGATCAGTGCGTTCAGAGCGGCCCGGTCTGTTTCCCAGATACTGAGCCGGCCACTGCGGCCGAAGTTCCCTGGAACCGTATGTGTCTGTACCTTCAGGCCACTCAACGCTCCTCCAAGGAGCGCACCGAACTGCTCCCGGCTGATGTTGGTTTTGGTGGTCCGGTCCAGCGCGCCGGCAATCATGGGCAGGCGCCACCAGTTCAGCGGGTTCTTGACCTGATTGCCCATGGCTGTCATGAACTGCTGCTGACGTCCCACCCGGCCAATGTCCCCAAGGTTGTCATTGCGAAAACGCAGGTATCCCTCGGCCTGCACGCCATTGAGGGTCTGCCGGCCAGGTTGCAGGTCCACATGCAGTTTTCCGGCATTGTCGTCGTACTTCATTCTCTGCTGGACATCCAGCGTCACGCCCCCTGCCGCATCTGTCAGGGCCCGCACCGCGTACAGCGATAGAAACACGTAAGCGTCGGGTTTGACGCCCGTCAGGCTCTGCACCGCGTTCATGACCATTTCCGGGCCACCGTGGGGATTGGCACCGTTGATCTTGCCCCAGCCCCAGCCGGGCACATTCAGCCATGTGTCGCGCGGAATGCTCAGCAGGTTGACGGTGCCGTCCGGGCGCAGCTGTGCCAGGACCAGGGTATCTGTGTTGCCCTTGTAGTCTTCCGGTTTAACCGGGTAAGGCCACACCGGCGCATTCTCGTCGTACTCGGGCGCCACGCCCGCCAGCAGCAGAGTCACGGGACCCTCGGCCTTGCGGGGCAGGGCACCGTACTTCATCAGGGCGGGAGCAGCAGGGGCAGACAGGGCCACCAGACCAGCAAGGGCAGCAAGAACGACGACGCGGAGCACGGGCGGAGCATACCTCTAAGTAGCTCACGGCGTATCACCCAGAAGGAGGATGGTCCTCAGCCGCAGCGGAAGGGGATCGGCAGAGGGCCGCAGCAGCACACCCCACGTACCTGTGGCCCGCTTGTTCCAAACGCCAGGGGAGAGCCCTCGCGCAGGGCGTTATGGGCCTGGCGGCAGCTGGCAAAGCGCGTGGCTACCCGGCGGCGCCCGCCGATCAGCCCGTCCTCCCGGATGATGCGTGCCACTGCTGCCGAGCAGGAATCGCCGCCGTGCAGCGCCGCGTGAGCGCAGCGAAAACCCTTATGCGGGGAGAGATAACGTCCATAGAAGCGGATGGCACCCAGAGCAATGGCGTCCAGGGGACGGGAAATAGGTCTGGTCATGCCCCAGGGTAGCCACCGCCCCAGGCTTCAGCGTCCTGCCTCAACCGATGGTGAAGCCGCTCCTGCCGCCGGGAGCTCGTGGATGAGGTGAATAAAGCGGATACCCGACACCGTACGCTCTCCAGCCGCTATGAAGCCATGCCGGGTGTACAGGCGCGTGGCCGGGTTGTGGGCCTCGGACAGCAGGCCCAGCCTCGTCAGACCCAGCGTCTGAGCCCGAATGACAGCTGCCTCCAGCAGGGCCCCGCCCACACCTCTGCCCCGCCAGTCGGGACTGACGGCCAGGGTATCCAGATACAGCTCCCCGGGCTGCCCTTCGGGTTCGGTCGTTGCTGGCTGGCCAAGGACCCGCAGGTGATCGCGGAAAGGCTCATCCAGTGCCATGGCAAATTCTCCAGGGTAGGAGACGAGCAGCCCGACAGGCTGATTGCCGGTTTCCGCAATCAGGGTATGGGTAAAGCTCAGACGGTGTCCCCTCAGCGGAAAGAACTCGGCCAGGACATGGGCAGCGTCGTCATCTGTGGTGGTGCCTGTCAGGGCCCGCCCGATCCCTCCGATGGTGGACTGGATCAGTGGTGCGGCAAACCCGGCGTCAAAAAGCTGGGCGGGGCGAATACGGACTGTCATGTCAGGACCGATTCTGGCACTCCCGGCGCAGCAGCGCCATCTTCACGCTGTCATGACGCCGCCCCTGCCACACGCGAGCCTGCGGAATCCGGGGGCACTCATGCCAGCCGGCGCGCAGTGCTGCGCGCAGCATCCGCTCGTTGCCGCTCCAGGTGGTCAGCGTCAGAACGTGGGCGTCAGTGTCGTGGAAGGTAAGGTCAGTGCACTGACGCAGCGCCTGTGTTCCCAGGCCGCCGCCCCAGTACCTCGGATCGAAAATCAGCACTCCCAGTTCCCACCATCCGCCTCCCGCCGGTGCTTCCTCCCAGCGCGTGGTCTGCCCGATGCACTCGCCATTCAGGGCAACAATGTGCAGATGCGGACTGGGCATCATGCCCTGCGCCTGCTCGAGAAACGCTTCAAGCGAGGTTCTTTTTGGCGCGGCTGAGCTGTGAAAATACGGCGCGTCCCAGCGTTTCCATTCGGGAGCCGGCTCAGCCTGCATTCAGTAACACACGACAGGCCGGTCTTCGGGGTGTCGTTCGCGCAGCGCCAGGCTCATTGCGCTCAGTGTGACAAACCTTGCCCGCCGCACGCATCGGCACGGTGGCCTGCTCACCTCAAGAGAGGGTGAACTGCGGTCATCAGTGCCTGTGAACACAGCCCGGTACGGTAGGGCATGCCGCTCAAACCTGATCTGCCCCAGCCGGAAGCCGAACAGCAGCGCGTAGGGTACGCCATCGTCGGGCTCGGCCAGCTGACGGTCGAAGAACTCGTCCCGGCCGTGCGCACCAGTGAACATGCCCATGTGGTCGCGTTCGTGACCAGCGAAACCGAAAAAGGGCTGGCCCTGGCCCGCGCCGTTGGTCTGGGCGAGAACGACGTCTACACCTACGACGATTTCGAGAAGATCGCCGAGCGCGGCGACGTGGACGCCGTGTACATCGTACTGCCCAACGCCCTGCACCGCGAGTACGTGGAGCGTGCTGCGAAGATCGGCAAGCACGTGCTGTGTGAAAAACCCCTGGGTATGAACGCCGACGACGCCCGCGCCATGGTGCAGGCCTGCGGTAACGCTGGTGTGCTGCTGATGACCGCCTACCGCTGCCAGTACACCCCCGAACACTGGGCCGCGCGCGACGCCGTGCAGAACGTGAAACTCGGCAAGGTCAAACTGCTCGACAGCGTGCATGTGCAGGTCGAGGACCATCCGGAGGCCTGGCGCCTGAAAAAGGAACTCGCAGGCGGCGGCCCCCTGGTGGACGTGGGTATTTACTGCCTCAACACCATGCGCTTCGTGCTGGGTCAGGAGCCGGAATGGGTCTTCGCTGCGCTGCACCAGCCGGAAGGTGACCCCCGGTTCGAAGAAGTCGAGGAATCGCTGAGCTTCATGCTGGGCTTTCCCGGCGGCGTGATGGCCAACGGCCTGACCAGCTACGGAGCGCGGACCACCAGCACTCTGCGTGTTCTTGGCGAGAAAGGCAGCCTGCTGATGGACCCTGCCTTTCCCTATGTGGGTGTGAGCCTGAGCCTGACCGATGAACAGGGAGAATTGACCCCCAGTTTTCCCACGTATGACCAGTTCAGCCGCGAATTCGACCACTTCGCGCAGTGCATCCGCCAGGGCAAACGGCCGTGGACCCCCGGTGAGGAAGGCGTGCAGGACCATGTGGTGATGGACGCCATTTACGAAAGTGCCCGCACGGGACAGGTGGTGAAGCTGAAGGGTGGGCAGGGGAAAGATGCTTTCCGCGGCACAGCTCCTGAGGTGCCCGGCCGGGACTGACTTGAGGCAGTCTGACCGAGCGGTTGAAGGAATGCCATGATCGTAGTAGTGCGCATTAATTCAATGACGGGGGCTGGAGGCGAAAACCGTGGGAAATGGAGAGCAACTACTGCTGATGTGTAAAGAAAGCGGAGCAGTTTTGCCCGGCTAACGCCTTTATTGGCCCTAAGTAATCAGGGTGGAATGAATTAGATTATGTCTCCCATCTTTCATCATGGTTATGCCAGAAATTTGCCCAGACGACCGATAGTTACGGACTTGTGGACTTGGCTAAGGGTCCGACGGTCAAGAAATATTTGACTTCTTCATATAGATTTACTTCATTAACAAAGTCGCCATGAGAAATGCATTTTGGAGTGTAGTAATTATAAGCTCCCTGCTTCAGCACAACGCTATCTACAGGGTTTATAACGAAATCGCACTTAGAACGCCAAGTGCCATAGCGTATAGTCGTGGGATATTGTGCAGTTGGTTTGTCGTAAGGTGTTTCGGCATCATCGCCGCCATAGTTTAATCCGTCTACCGAATTTGTAAGAAAGGCTGAGCCAGGCTTCATCTCGGTACAGGCTATGTCTGAGCCAGAACATAGATAGGTCGTTTTCGTCCCATGATTTGGACCTGCCAAAGAAACCCATGTACCCACCTTGATTATATCTGGCTTCATCAAGTAGCGAATGTAGTACCTTGATGAAAGCGAACCCATCGATACAGCAACAATATCAACCTTTTTACTAGAAGTGTGACCGGATCCATATGCTTTTTCCAGTGCGGTCTCTATATCGGTCATGATCTGTTTGGCGATGTCTCTATTTGAACCTTTGGGAGTGTAGTTGAATGCACTCAGACAACGATCAGGGTAACCAGCGGCCATAAATCTGGATTTCATGGTATCCCATACGCCAGAGCCTGAGTTATAGCCATGCACGAATAGAATAGGATTGGATGGACATGGCGGTGTGAGTTCAGTATTGAGGGTAGAAACCTTTGGGGCAGTCATATTTTGTGAAAACGAATCTTCTGTAGTTTGCCCGCAAGCTGATAGGATCAATATTCCCATAAACGTTGCACTTGCTCTTATAGTTTTCATTGATTTCCTCCTTAACGAGGTTTGCACTATGACATCAGGCGAAAACGTTAGGTTTAACAAACAAAGTCTCTTAACTATCATCTATTTACCGGGTAAATACGAGAATTTTCGAGTTGATAACAAGTAAGCGGCATGCCGACAGACCGATAAGCAGATTCCACCTAGCACCTGTTATGGGAAG
The DNA here is from genome assembly GCF_000020685.1 of Deinococcus deserti VCD115. Taxonomy (NCBI): domain Bacteria; kingdom Thermotogati; phylum Deinococcota; class Deinococci; order Deinococcales; family Deinococcaceae; genus Deinococcus; species Deinococcus deserti. The sequence continues at coordinate 1,034,548 of NC_012526.1, forward strand.
AGATGAGGACCATCGGACTAAAGCGCACTAGCAGGAATCAAAAATTAGGGGTGTTACCGTCAAACGCGAATTTTCGAGCACGCATACGCCTCTCCATTGAGTCGGGCTCACCATTCGCTCGGCTTGACCCAGGTGACCGTATACAGGGCAAGCGTCGATGCATCTCAGTACAGTGAGTTCCCAGCCAGTCCGATGCGGAGTGCTGTGACATACGTTCTGTTGGGTGGATCCATACTGCTTCATACCCCCCGATTCCGCAAGGTTAAATAAGTCGTTCCTAATGAAGAACGACTATTGTTCATTCACTTGTGTAGAGCTGATCAAAAATAATCGCTGACTATCGCGCACAGCTGGACCATACATAGCGCTTAGCTTCAGACGGCGCAGGTCGTCACCATGGCCAGTCAACGTACGGACCATCAGATGGATAAAAGCAGGCTTTGACAGAGCAGAAGTGCGCTGCCCTATCTACCGATAGTCGTAACAGTTCAGAACGCCTCTGCCCTTGGGAGCCGTTCAGGCGTGAAGCTCAGAACCGGAAGGTAAAGGTGTCTCCGGAAGCTCCCACTGTGACCTTACCGCCTTTGCTCAGCCGGCCGAACAGCAGCTCGTCACCCAGGGGCCGCTTGACCTGCTGCTCAATCACACGTGCCAGCGGCCGGGCGCCCATCAGCGGGTCGTAGCCCAAGGTGGCCAGCAGAGTCCGGGCAGCAGGCGTCACAGTCAGGTTGACCTGACGCTCGGCCAGCTGCAGGTGCAGATCTCGCAGGAATTTGTCCACCACGCCGGCCATCACTTCACGTGACAGGGGACGGAAGTGAATCACGCTGTCCAGGCGGTTGCGGAACTCGGGCGTGAAGGTGCGCTTCACGGCCTCAGCCTGTTCCCCGGCGCGTCCCTCACGGGAAAAACCCAGCGCAGGGCGGCTGGCGTCGGCAGCACCCGCGTTGGTGGTAAAAATCAGCACCAGACCGCGCCCATCGACCTTCTTGCCAGCGTGATCGGTCAGCGTTCCGTGGTCCATCAGCTGCAGGAAGATGTTGTACACGTCCGGATGGGCCTTCTCGATCTCGTCGAGCAGCAGCACGGCATGAGGGTGGCGGGCCACCGCGTCGGTCAGCAGGCCGCCCTGGTCAAAACCCACGTACCCGGGAGGGGCCCCGATCAGCCGCGCAACGGTGTGCGCTTCCTGATACTCGCTCATGTCAAAACGCGTCAGCTCAATGCCCAGCCGTTCGGCCAGGGCGCGGGCCAGTTCAGTCTTACCCACTCCGGTGGGTCCGGCAAACAGGAACATGCCCTGCGGTTTGGTCTGGTCGCGCAGTCCGGCGCGGGCCAGTTTGACTGCACTGGCTACGGCCTCCACGGCCTCGTCCTGACCAAAAACACGGCTTTTCAGATCCCGTTCCAGCGTGGCCAGCGACTGCACTTCCTCGGCCTTCACGGCGCCCAGCGGTACCCGGGCCATGCGCGCGACGGTGGCTTCGATGTCAGCGACATCAATGACGCCTCCCTTTCCGGCACTGCTGCGAGCAGCCCCTGCTTCGTCAAGCACGTCGATGGCCTTGTCGGGCAGGAACCGGTCGCGCAGATGGCGCACGCTGAGGCGCACTGCCGCGTCCAGGGCGCCGTCCGTGTAAGTCACCTTGTGGTGCGAGGCGTAGCGCCCAGCCAGCCCCCGCAGAATGCTCAGCGCATCTTCCTCAGAAGGCTCCGGTACGTCTACGGTCTGAAAGCGCCGCCACAGAGCCCGGTCCTTTTCCAGATGACGCAGCTCAGCCGGTGTGGTGGCGCCCAGGACCCGCAGCTTGCCACGGGCCAGAGCAGGCTTGAGGAGGTTGGCAGCGTCCATGCTGCCTCCCTCGGTGGCGCCGGCGCCCACCAGGGTATGCAGTTCGTCGATGAACAGCACGGCGTTCTGGCCATCCAGGGCGGCGAGGACTGCTTTCAGCCGCGCCTCGAAGTCGCCCCGGTAGCGGGTTCCGGCCAGCAGGGCCCCCAGATCCAGGGCGTAGATGCCGGCTCCTTTCAGGAAGCCCGGCGCGTCGCCGTCCGCCACGCGCTGCGCCAGGCCCTCGGCCAGCGCCGTCTTGCCAACCCCGGGTTCCCCGACCAGCACCGGATTGTTCTTGTTGCGCCGCGCAAGCACGTGCACTGTGCGCTCAAGCTCGGTGGTCCGGCCAATCACCGGATCAAATCCCCCTGCTCGCGCCTGCGCAGTCAGATCGGTGGTGTAAGCCTCAAGCGGGTTCTGCTCGGCGCTGCCTTCCAGTTCGGCCGGGCTGTCCACTCCAACCGCGTGGCGTTCGCGGCTGCGACCTTCAACCTTGGCCACACCGTGCGAGACGTAGTTCAGCATGTCCAGCCGGTTGACCCCCTGGGCTTCAAGGGCAGCGCGCGCCGGGCTGTCGGGTTCTTCAAGCATTTCGACCAGAACGCGTGCGCCGTCGGCCTCCTGGCTGCCTTTGCCACTGGCATGCAGCTGTAACACGGCTCCCTGCACGACACGGTGCAGACCAAGGGTGAAATCTGGCTCGATGCCCGGGACGACCTCCAGGGCTTTGAGCTCGGCCTCCAGGGTTTCACGCAGGGCTTCTACGTCGGCTCCCATGGCCAGCAGGGCTTCCAGGGCTTCAGGGTCGTGGGTCAGGGCCAGCAGCAGGTGTTCCTGCGTCACGTACTCGTGACCGGCTTCGCGGGCGTGAGCTGCCGCGCGGCCAATGGCCAGTTGCAGGTGCTCGCTGATCATGTTTCTGTCTCCGGCTCGGAAACCAGCCGCAGGGGATAGCCCTCCTGGCGGGCACGGTCGGTGACCTGCGCAACTTTCGTTTCGGCCACGTCACGCGTATAGATGCCAGCCACTCCCTGCCCCTTATGGTGGACGGCCAGCATGATCAGCTCGGCTTCCTGTTCGGTTTTGCGGAAATACAGTTCCAGTACCCGCACCACGAATTCCATCGGGGTGTAATCGTCATTGAGAAGCAGCACGCGGTACAGCCTGGGGCGCTGCGTGGCGCTTCTCTCCAGTGTCTGTGTATGGCTCTCGCCGTCCCTTCGCGTCATGGCTGAAGTCTACCGGCTGTACCTGTGGCTGACCGTGGTCCCTGCTTCACCAAAGCAAAAACCTCCCCGGTGGGGAGGCTCATGCGTGGCAAGCTGGCTTACATTTTGCGTTCGGCGTCACGCACCGAATTCTGGGCAGTATTGCCAGTTTTCTTCGCTGCCTGGTTGGCTTCAGCTGCGGCTTTCTGCGCGGCGCTGCGGGCATCCTGAGCAGCGTCTTTCAGGGTGGTCTGGGCGTCCTTGGCAGCTGCCTGAGCGTTGGCTTTGGCATCCTGGGCAGCGTCACGGGTCTTGTCGCCTACGTTCTGGGCATTGTCCTTGGCATCTGTTGCTACCTGGCTGGCAGCGTCCTTGGCCTCACTGGCCGCGCCACTGACAGCTCCCTTGACCTCACTGACCACTTCCTTGGCCTTGTCCAGCGCCGCCTGGGGACCACCGCTGGCGGCCTCCTTCACTTCACCGGCCTTATCGGCAATCACGGCACCTGCGCTCTGGGCAGCGTCCACGGTTTTTTCCCAGCCCTTGGCGACGCTCTGCCCCATATCCGTGGCGGCGTCCTTGAGTCCCAGTTCGGCCAGCTTGGCGTCCAGCGCCTTGCGGTTCTGCTCGCGGCTCAGGTAATAGGCCCCGGCACCGATCAGGGCGCCCAGCAGCAGCAATCGTTTGGTAGGAAAGTGATGGGATTCATAGTGGTCAGACATTCCTGAAGCCTACGGGTCTGCTCTCATGAACAGATGAGGGGGGGTTATGCCCGACTTCACGCCGTCTGAGGTGATTCTCGCAGGGCGCAGAGCATCACTTGATGAGGCTGTTCTCTCCGGGCTCCCGGGAGCTTTAGATCAGGCCCAGCCGCCGGGCAAGCTCCGCGGTCAGGATCCATTCTTCGGGCTCCTCCATACCGCTGACCCGCACCAGCACGCAGCCGCGTTCCAGGTAAAAAGCGCAGATTTTCGCCCACGCCTCTTCCTCATCTGCAGCCGTCTCGTCCAGGTCCTCCAGTGTTTCCCAGATGTCGCCGTCCACGTCGGCGCTGCGCAGGGCCTCGGCGTGACCACTGAGCACGTAGGCATCCACAGCTTCATGGTTTGGGTAGGTCTGGCCGGCCTCGCGCAGTTCGAGCCGGTCATCGCGCTCGTACAGGCCAGCCAGAAGTTTCTCCCACTGGTCGGCATTCAGGGTGATCTGATTTTCAGGCGCGTTCACGCTGAGCAGTGTACCCCTGTGGCCCGCACGTAAAGATTTCTGAACAGTGTTCCCGAAGCGTGAGTCATGGCCGCCCCGTAGACTCACGCTATGCAGCCCGCAATCCGCAAGACCCTGAGCACGCTTCTGATCGCTGCCCTGCTTTGCGTGGGCAGCCTCGGCCTGACGCCCGGCGCCCTGGCACAGTCGGGTGGCGGTTTTGGTGGCAGCAGCTCCGGAGGAGGCTCCGGCGGTTCCTCAGGTGGGGGCTACAGCGGTGGGGGCGGGTATTCCGGCGGTGGGTATAGCGGTGGAGGCTACAGCGGTGGCGGCTACAGCGGGGGATACCGTGGCCCGATCATCATCAACGGTGGCGGCTACGGCGGCGGTATGGGCTTTGCGGGGGGCATGGGCATCGTCCCTCTCCTGATTTTCGGATTCGTGATCTTCTCAGTGGTAAGAGGCATGCGGCGCAGCATGAGCCACGCTGGTGGCGGAACGCGTGGGCTGGCCGGCATCAGCGGGACGGCGCAGGCGGTCAGTGTGCAATTGCTGCTGGCTGAAGGTGACGAGGTCAAACGCGCCCTGCAGCGCGTGGCCCAGTCCGGAGACCCTGACACCAATGCCGGCCTGGCGCGCATGTTGCAGGAGGCGGCGCTGGTTCTCCTGCGCCATCCAGAGCGCTGGGTCTACGGCAATGTCGAGCGTGCTCAGGGCGATCCAAGCGCTGCAGACAGCCAGGTCGGTACCTGGGCCACCGAAGCGCGGGCGGCCTTTACGGAACAGACCACCAGCAACTACCAGAACCGTGATCCCAACAGCGGGTTTGTCCGCCGCGACGATTACAGCTTCCAGGCCGACGGCACCGACCTGTATCTGGCCGTCACCATCGCAGTGGCCGCACACACCCTGAGTAACCTCCCTCCGGCAGGAGTCACCAATGCCGCCGAAGCCCGAGCGGCGCTGGCGGCCATCAGCAGCGTATCGCCCGGTGACCTGATCCGGGCCGAGGTGATCTGGAGCCCGGATGTGGAAGGCGAGTTCCTCAGCGAGGAGGAGGCCATCCGCAAGTACCCCCAGCTCACTCGTCTCTGAGCGGTGAGTTGCCAACATGCTGAGGCAGCGCTTTGAATTAATGGCTGGGCCGCTTTTCCACAGCGAGGCGCTGCGAAGTCGGGCGTCACGCTGATGGCGGCCCGCCGCGCGCCTCCTGCGTCCTGGCCGCCCCCGCCGGGCCAGCCGGAGCTGTGTGGTCTGTGTGGCCGGGCAGTGCCGGTGCTGACCGAGCACCATCTGATTCCCCGCTCGCAGGGACGGCGCCGGGGTACCCCAGTCACAGAACTTCCGACCGTCATGCTGTGCAGCCCGTGTCATAAATTTCTGCACCGCACCTTTACAAATGCTGAGCTGGCCGGCGAGTATCACAGCCTGGACGCACTGGGAAATCACCCGGAGGTCAAAAAATTCGTGACCTGGCTGCGCAAACAGCCGGTCACAAAAGGGATACGCGTGCGCTGAAGCTCAGACCTGGGCAGGCGTTCGCATGGGGCTCAGCTGCGGGCCGGACTGCGGCATCCAGCGGCGCAGCACAAAGGGAACGCCCTGCACGGCCACGACGACCAGCAGCGCGTAGCGGAGCGCCCGCACCAGCCCCAGGTTACGGACCTCTTCAGGAAGGGCGGAAAGGCCGAAATACACGGCGAACACCATCACCAGCCCAAGCAGCGCCACCACCAGACGGCCGGTCCACTCACGCGGAGGGACAAAGCTGGGGCGGGCGTACCAGAATCCGGCCAGCATGCCGAGTCCTGCTCCCAGTTCACGTGGTGTGCTGCTGGGGAGCAGGGCCGCCACGGCCAGCAGGACAAGTGGAAGGGCAAGGCGAGTCCAGTCGTGCTGCGGGAAGTACCCATGACGTGCGGACAGGGCAAAGAGGCCACCCAGGAGCAGACCCACAATGACGTCACTGGGGTAATGAACCTGCAGGGCCAGCCGCGACACTGCGATCAGGCCAATCAAGGCAACTGCGGCGATCCAGACTCCGCGCCGGCCGACCTGGATGGCAATTCCACCCCACAGGGTGGCGGCCATCTGGGCGTGACCACTGGGAAGCCCCGGTCCGCCCGCTGTGGCTTTGGCCGCTTCTGAGGCCAGCTCAGGCTGAGCCACGAACGGACGGGGAAGATCCAGACCGTACTTGAGACCGGAATTCACCAGATAACTCAGCGCGAAGGCCACGCCAAGGTCCCGGCCACCCTGAGGCCGCACCAGCCAGGTGTACAGGGCGAGCGCCACAATAAATACCTCGTCACGTCCCAGGGTCGTGACTGCCAGCCAGAATGACTCCATAGTCATCATTCTGAAGGATTACACTTCAGGATATGACGGTACTTCCTGCCGACGTGCTGCAGACTGTGCAGCATCGCTCAGAACACGCGCTGGAGCTGCGTGGTATTACCAAACGCTTTCCGCTGGTCCTGGCCAATGACAATATTTCCATGGCGGTGCGCTGGGGCAGCGTACATGCCCTGTGCGGCGAGAACGGCGCAGGCAAAAGCACCCTGATGAAAATCGTCTATGGCGCCCAGCCGCCGACCAGCGGTGAGATCGTCGTGGACGGCGAGGTCGTGCACTTTGACAACCCTGCCGACGCCATTGCGCGGGGAATCGGCATGGTCTTTCAGCACTTCATGCTGGTCGACACCCTGACCGTGACCGAGAACGTCATCCTGGGGGCCGAGCCCACCAGCGGTATGTCCATCAACTATGCGGCCGCGCGCCGGCGTGTGGCGGAGCTGATCAAGCAGTTCAACTTCGACCTGAAGCCCGACGCCCTGGTCGGAGACCTGCCGGTGGGCCTCCAGCAGAAGGTAGAGATTCTCAAGACGCTTTACCGCGGGGCACGCATCCTGATTCTGGACGAACCCACGGCCGTGCTGACGCCCAGCGAGACCGACGAGCTGTTCGACTTCCTGAAAAATCAGTACGCCGCGAGCGGCAACGCGGTGATCTTCATCTCGCACAAGTTGCACGAGGTGCTGCACATCAGCGACACCATCAGCGTGATCCGGGACGGCAAGATGATCGGCACGATTCCCGCAGCTGGCGCGACCACCGAAACCCTGGCGCAGATGATGGTGGGCCGCGAGGTGACCCTGAAGGTGAACAAGCAGCCTGCGCAGCCCGGCGAAGTGGCGCTGGACGTGCAGAACGTGGTTGTTCCCGGAGAGCACGGCAATGCGGTGGACGGCGTGAGTTTCCAGGTGCGGGCGGGGGAGATCGTCGGGATTGCCGGCGTGGAAGGCAACGGCCAGAGCGAACTGGTCGAAGCTATTACCGGCCTGACTGCCGTGGCATCGGGGCAGATCACCTACCTGGGCCGCCCCGCGCGTGGGGTGCGCGAGGTCGAGGCCGCCGGATTGTCGCACATCCCCGAGGACCGCAATGAACGTGGCCTGGTGCTGGACATGACCACCGCCGAGAACTACATCCTGGGTGAGCACGACCGCGCGCCCTTTGCCCGGAAGTTCGGCATGCTTGACCTGGACGCGATCGAAAAGAACGCCCGTGAACTGTCGGAAAAGTATGACGTGCGCCCGCGCAGTGCCAGCCTTCCTGCCGGGAAGTACAGCGGGGGCAACGCGCAGAAGCTGATTGTGGCGCGCGAGATGCGCAAGGGGCCCAGAATTCTGGTTGCCAGCCAGCCCACCCGTGGCGTGGACATCGGAGCGATCGAGTTTATCCATGCGCGGATTGTGGAAGCGCGGGACCAGGGGCTGGCCGTGCTGCTGGTCAGCGCCGACCTGGGTGAAGTTATGAACCTCGCCGACCGCATCCTCGTGATGTACGAGGGTCGCGTGGTGGGCGAGGTGGAGGCCTCCAGCGCCACCGAGACCCAGTTGGGCCTGCTGATGACGGGCAGCGCAGGCAGCAGTGGCCGCAGCGGCGAGGTCAGCGTGTCGCAGGCCACTGGCGAACGGTAAGACAGGCAGCTCAGCAAGGGCCACCCTGGTCACCGGGTGGCCCTTCTTCTGCCGCTCAGGTGATCAGCTCAGCCGGAGTGGACGGCTCGGCCACGCGCGGCGCACTGAGGTGAATCCCGGCGCTGGCCGCGATGACACACCCCATGGCTGCCCACTGCAGGGTGTTCAGGTGCTCGCCCAGGAACAGCAGGCCGCTCAGGGCGGCCAGGGCCGGCTCCAGGCTCATCATCACGCCAAAAACACGGGCGGGAATGGCCTTCAGGGCCACCATTTCCATGGTGTACGGTACGGCGCTGGACATGATGGCCACCCCCAGCCCGACGGCCAGCAGGGCAGGGGAAAGCAGGTCTGCTCCAGCCTGCACCAGCCCGAACGGCAGGGCGACCAGCGCGGCCACCAGCATGCCGGCCACCACGCCGGTGGTGCCGGGCACCTGCCGGCCCACCGCACCACCGGCCACGATATACAGCGCCCACAGTGCTCCAGCCAGCAGAGCCAGCGCGACGCCTCCCAGGTGCAGGGGCTCACCTCCTGACGCGCCGTGCGGCATGATCAGTGCGATTCCCACGCCCGCCAGGGCCACCCATACGAAGTCCAGAGCGCGGCGTGAGAGTGCCAGGGACAACACCAGTGGCCCCACGAACTCCAGTGTCACGGCCAACCCCAGCGGCAGGTAAACAAGGGAGGCATAGAAACACAGGTTCATCAGGCCCAGGGCCAGCCCGTAGGGCACCACGGCCCGCCACTGGGCGGCGGTCAATGCGCGGAGCCTGGGCCGCAACAGGACCACCAGTAGGGCGGCCGCCAGTGCCACCCGCATGGCTGTGGTGCCGGCTGCGCCCAGCACCGGAAAGAGCGTTTTGGCAAACGCCGCACCGGCCTGAATGCTGATCATGGAGATCAGCAGCGCCGGCACAGGCGGGATGGTCACGCGGTTCACAGGCGGCATTATGCCCCTGGGATACGTAAAACCCCCGGACCTGTGCAGGTCACGGGGGCGGGAATGATCAGCCTGGGCCTGTCTTCAGGCCCACTTGATCAGCCGGGCCTCCAGCTCGTTGCTCAGACCGTCAATCTGAGGCACCATGCGCACGCCTACTGAATACAGGCCGCTGTCCTGCAGGGGCACCTCCGCATGGAAGCTGCCGTCCCCACGGCTCTGCAGAGGCACGTGGGTCAGGTGACCGGCGCGGTCAAGCACCGCCTCGACCCGCAGGTCCTGCAGGGAGATCCCGGCGGGATGAACCTGCGCCGTCACCGGAATGGCCTGTCCAGGCTGGGCACTGGCCGGGAAGTCGGCCTGTGCCGTGATGGACGTATAGGGCCACTGCTGCTGTACCCAGCTCTTCCAGCCGGCAATCTCGCGGGCGCGCTGACTGCCGTTCGCTGCCAGCTGAGCGCCGCGTTGCGCCACCGGCAGGTAGTACTTCTGCACGTAGTCGATGACCTGCCGCTGCATGGAGAAGCGTGGGCTGACCGTCTCGATCGCGCGGCGGACCGTGTGGGCCCACGACTCGGCTCCAGGCAGGGTGCCGTAATAACGCGGCACGATGGCTTCTTCCAGGTGGGTGTACAGGCTGAAGGCGTCCGCATCGTCCTGCACGCTCAGGTCGGCATACTCGCGCTCCTCGCCGATGGGCCAGCCGTTGGTGCCGTCAAAGCCTTCCCGCCACCAGCCGTCAAGCACGCTGAAGTTGGGTGAGCCGTTGAAGCTGGCCTTCATGCCGCTGGTGCCGGAGGCTTCCAGGGGACGGCGCGGATTGTTCAGCCAGATGTCCACACCCTGCACGAGGTGGCGGGCGACATTCATGTCGTAGTTTTCCAGGATGACGATCTTGCCGCGGAACTCGGGCTCCTGAGAAACCTTGTAGATCTCCTGGATAAAGGCCTTGCCCGGGTTGTCGGCCGGGTGGGCCTTACCTGCAAAGACAAACTGCACCGGATGCTCCGGGTGATTGACGATGCGGCTCAGCCGGGCTTTGTCACGGAACAGCAGAGTGGCGCGCTTGTAGGTTGCAAAGCGGCGCGCGAAGCCGATGGTCAGAGCGTTCTCGCTGAGCACAGTTTCGGTAGCGGCCACATCTGCGGCGCTGGCGCCGTTGCGCAGCATCTGCTCCCGCATGCGGGAACGCACAAAGGCGATCATCTCGCGCTTCATGGTGAGCTGCACGTCATGCAGCTGCTCGTCCGTCAGGCCTTCGACCGCCTGCCACATGGCCTCGTCTTCCAGGCGTTCGGTCCAGTCGGCCGGCAGTACGGTAGACAGCAGGTCGCGCATGGCCTGACTGGTGAAGGTCAGGTTGTGCGCACCATTGGTCACGTGGCCGATCGGAACTTCCTCAGGTTGTGCGCCGCTGTACAGGAAGTTCCACATGCTGCGGCTGACCTCGCCGTGCAGCTCCGAGACGCCGTTGGCCGCCCGGCTCAGGTTCAGCGCGAAGACCGTCATGCTGAAGCTCGGCACCCAGTGGTTGTCCCAGAACTGGTCGTGTCGGGCCAGGGCGTACAGGTCGTCCCGGCTGGTGGCCAGCTGCGCGGGCCAATCGCCGATGTATTTGTCCATCAGCTCATAGGTAAAGGCGTCGTTGCCGGCTGCCACTGGGGTATGGGTAGTAAACAGGGTGCTGCTTGCCACGGTCTCAAGCGCGGTGCGGAAGTCCAGGCCACCGGCGACTGCCTCACGGATGCGTTCGAGGCCCAGCAGCGCCGCGTGGCCTTCGTTCATGTGATACACGTCAGCAGCAATACCCAGCAGCCTGAGGGCGCGGATGCCTGCGACACCCAGCAGGACGTATTGCTGGACCCGCAGGTCCTGGTTACCGCCGTACAGGCGGGCCGTGAGCTTGCGGTCTTCCTCGCTGTTCTCGGGCACGTTGGTGTCGAGGAGCAGCACCTGAATGCGGCCGACCTGCAGGGTCCAGACGCGTACCTGCACGGTGCGTGCCCCGAGGCGCACACTCACGCGTGCCTGGTGACCAGCTGGGGTCAGTGCCGGGCGGATAGGCAGGGTAGTCAGGTCCAGTTCGTCGTAGGCTTCGTTCTGCCAGCCGTCCTTGTCGAACAGCTGCCGGAAGTATCCCTGGTGGAACAGCATGCCGACGGCGGTAAACGGGAGGCCCAGGTCGGATGCACTCTTGCAATGGTCACCAGCAAGCACACCGAGGCCGCCGCTGTAAATAGGCAGAGACTCGTGGAACGCGTATTCCATACTGAAGTAGGCGACCGGGTTCATCCCGGGTGCCTTCTGTGTGGCCCACGTGTCGCGCTTGCCCATATAGGCATCAAAATCAGCCATGACAGCGGCGTAGCGTGCCAGGTACGCTGGGTCCGCGGCGACTTCGTCCAGGCGCGCACGCGGCACCTCCAGCAGGGTCCGGACCGGGTTCTGGTGGAAGCGCTCCCAAGTGGGGTAGTCCAAAGCCTGGTAGAGCTCTTGAGCGCGTGGGGTCCACGACCAGTAGAGGTTGTAGGCCAGCTCCGAGAGCCGCGCGATCTCCTCCGGCAGCTGGGGCAGGACAGTGACTTTCCCAATGATGTTCATACCCGATGAGCTTAGCGCATTCTCACTACACGCCAATCCAGGTTCGGGTGCCACAATGCGCCATGCATTTCTACCGTTCTCTATTTGCCGGTCCTGTATGACAGGCGTTCCGGACACAGAAACGGCTCTGCAGGCTGAAGGGGCCCGGCTGGCCAGGCGGCTGGCTCAGATCCTGCACGCCTCTTTGGACGAACAGGTCCGCATACAGCTGATCGGCCACAGCCTTGCCAGTAACCTGATCGGAGCCTTTGTTCCGACCGTGGAGCACGTCTCCCGGCGGGCCGGGCGGCCTCTGCATACCCAATTGGAGGTGGACGCTTTCGGGCAGATCGCGCTGCACGTTGTAGCTGCTGACGGCGCAACGCGCACCAGGCTGGGGGGCGCCGATCTGCTCGACCGGCTGCTGTTTACATCCGGTCGTCTGCATCCGGTTGTTGCAGAGCACCTGCAACGCGCGCTGGGCGGCAGTGAGCACCAGGCCACGCGGGCGCTGGTGGACTGTCTGCGGAGCAAGCCAGTGTTGAACGCCATGCAGCGGCAGCTGACTGTCCTGCTGTCCGATTGACCTGGGGCGGGGGAGATCGCTCTTCGTTAACGCCGCGCCAGAAGGATAATAAACGCGAGTGGAAGTGATTTCCCACCCGCGCGTCATATTCAATTTACCCGCGATTTTTCAGGGGAAAACCTTACTGGCTGAGGGCGCCAATAATGCTGAACATGGGGAGGAACATCCCAGCCACGATTGTGCCGATGATGACCCCCAGGAAAACGATCATCAGGGGTTCGATAGCTGCAGTCATGGCGTCGACGGCTTCGTCGACTTCGCGGTCGTAGAAGTCTCCGACCTTGTCGAGCATCGAATCCAGGGAGCCGGTTTCTTCACCAATGGAAATCATGCTGACCACCATCGGCGGAAAGACCTTGCTGGCCCCAAGACTTGAACTCATCTGTTCACCAACCATCACTACGTTCTTGGCATTGTCCAGGGTCTCCTCAACCACTGCATTGTTTGCCGTCCCCTTCGTGATCTCCAGACTCTCGATAATGTTGACCCCACTGCTGAGCAGCAGGCCGAGTGTCCGTGCAAATGAGCTGATGGCACTTTTCTGGATCAGGTTGCCGAAGACAGGAATCCTGAGTTTGATCTTGTCGATCTGCATTCGGCCCTTGGGGGTTTTGTAAATGGCACGGTAGGCATAAACGAGTGCTGTGACGACAAGGGCAATGACCCAGGTAGAACTTTTCAGGAAGTCCGACACGGCCATCAGCATTTTTGTGATGAATGGCAGTGGAGCGTTGAGCTGAACCAGAATCATCCCGAACTGCGGCACGATGGTCGTCAGCAGGAAGTAGGTGATGCCCAGTGCAAAAATAAGCACAATTACCGGATAGGTCATCGCACTCTTGATCTTGCCGCGCAGGGCCAGATCCTTTTCCTGGAAGCTTGCAATCCGCTCGAGGATGGCGTCAAGCGTGCCACTCGTTTCACCGGCACGAATCAGGTTGACATACAGGCGATCAAAGATTTTGGGGTACTTGGCGATGGCCTCGCTCAGCGGGATCCCCGACTCGACGTCCCCGCGCAGGTCCTTGACAACCTTCTGAAAGCCCTTATGCTCGATCTGCTTTTGCAGAATAGCCAGTGACTGCACCAGCGGGACTCCGGCGTTGATCAGCGTGGCAAGCTGTTTGCTGAAAATAGCCACCGGCTTGAGTCCTGGCGGGCGGTTATTCAGGAAGGGAATGTTGATATCGGCGTTCAGGCCGCTCTTGGGCGGCTTGATCTCGAGGATCATGAGGCTCTTGGACCGCAAGATGTCACGGACCTGAGCGGCCGTCTCTGCCTCCATCTGTGATTTCAGCACAGTGCCGGAGCGGTCGCGTGCGCGGTATTCAAAGACGGGCATACAGGATGAGTATAGTCATAAGGACTTGCAGTCTCCTGACTGCCCGCCGCCCGGAACCTCATGAACCATGACCTTTGATGTAATTTCTATGGTACCCAACACTCCACCAGATTGGCTTACTGCCGTTCATAACGCTGCCGCTGCCCTGCTGCGGGGAGCTGTCGTTGCCTATCCCTCGGAGACCGTGTGGGGCCTGGCCGCGCATCCCCAGCACCCGCAGGCTGTCGAGCGGCTGTACGCCCTGAAGGGACGCGCCGCAGACAAACCGGTGCAGGTGTCCTGCGCGGGGGTGGACGAGGCGCTTCATTACGCTGTCCCGAGCCCTGCGTTGAGTGCCCTGGCTCCGTTATGGCCCGGACCCCTGACGCTGGTTACGGCGGCACGGCCTGAGTGTCCAGCCTATCTCGCCCCCCATGGCCAAGTGGGACTGCGGGTGCCTGACCATCCGGTTGCCCTGGCACTGCTGCAGCTGAGTGGAGGCGCCCTGGCCACCACAAGCTGTAACCGCAGTGGTCTCCCTGCAGCCCGCACCTGGGAGGAAGCTGTCACGAGCGGCCTGGGCGACCTGGTTCTGCCGGACGGCGGTCATCCCGCGGCCGGCATAGCAAGCACAGTGGTTCTTCTGCCCGCTGGTGAAGTGGTCCGTGAGGGCGCCGTATCTGCCGTCACTCTCCGGCAGCTTTTGGTTCTGCACGAAGAGCGGGAACAGTGAGCGACACTGCACCTCGCCTTTCCCTCCAGGCGTTGATTGGAGCAGCGCTGCTGGCAGCGGGGCGACCCGTCGCAGTTCGGGAGCTGGCCACCGTCCTTCAGCTTGAAGAGGAAGCCATGCTGCGCGAGTTGGAGTCCTTTTCAGACGTGCTGTCGGCAGCGGATCTGGGTTTCCGTGTCGAGGTGGTAGCGGGCGGATACCGACTGGTCGTGCCGGGAGAAGTTGCAGCTCAGCTGTCGCCCCTGCTGGCCCCGCCGCCGCTGCCAGCCCTGAGCAGCGCTGCACTGGAAGTGCTGGCCGTCATCGCCTACCGTCAGCCGGTGACCCGCGCTGAAATTGAGGCCATGCGCGGCGGGAGCGCCAGCACCGTGGTCACCCTTCAGGAGCGTGAGCTGGTCAAGGTGGTGGGACGCAGTGACGCGGTGGGACAGCCGCTGCTGTACGGCACCACGGAACGGTTCTTAATGGAGTTTGGTCTGGCCGGCCTGGGTGACCTCCCGCCCCTGGACGGCGCGGATTTCTCGCATCTGTTGCGCGGCTGATCAGGAGCCGGGCGGGTTACAGGCAGGGCGCTTGTGAGTAGAGAATGGGTCACGATAAAGCACCTACGGCCACGAAGGAGAACCGGACCATGGTCAATACCACCATCAGCCTCGAGGCATTCGATGTGCTGGAGCTGTTATATCTGCTCGCGGGACAGCGGCGCACCGGGGCGTTGCAGGTGGTCCATAACGATGGTCGGTTCACCATGTGGATGGAAGACGGGCGCGTTCAGGCCCTGCGGTTCGGGCCCCTGAGCGGCAGTGTGGCCCTGAGGCAGCTCCTGCTTGATCCCCATGGACATTCCAGTTTTCTGCCTGGCGCCCGGCTGCCCACGCCGCTTGAACTGAACGCCACGCTGGATGAGGTGGTCATTGAGGCCCTGCTGCATGACATTCCGGTTTCAGAACTGCCGTTCAGCGGGCCTGGCCGGATCACTGAACCGCCAAGGGTAAACGTTCTGAAGTGGTCGGATGAGGAACAGCACATTCTGAGGCAGATTGACGCGCAGCACCCGGTCGGTGAACTGGCTGTCAGCCCGGCTGCCGTACGCCTGATTCTGACCCTGATCCGGATGGGGCTGCTGGTACCAACGCGTTCGCGGCTGGCGCGGCTCACCGTGGTCATGACCCGTCAGGTTCAGGGCATGGTGCTGGTCGACGAGGTGATCTGCCGGCGCTGGCACGAAGCGCTTCAACGGCCTCCAGCGCGCGTGGCCGTCAAGACCGGGTGTGGCATGGTTCATACGCTGGCCGTGTGCTCCGCGCCGGACCTTGGCCGCCAACTTCTGATTCCCCCTGAGCTGTTACTTCAGACCGGCATTCAGGGTGGAGACAGCGTGCTGGTGCAGCCAGTCTGAAGACACGGGTGTTGCGCGGTGCTGGTGCGCCCCGGTCTACCCGGCAGCAGATCCATGCACAGGTGCCCCGTTAGACTGGACGGCGGTATGTCCGTCCAGTTCACCGCCACTGCCCTTGCCCGCGCCGTCACGGCCGGCGAAACCACCCCTCAGGCCCTGCTGGATCAGGCTGTTGCCCGCGCTGAGGCTGCCAGCACCCTCAACGCACTGGTCAGCCTGAACGAGCAGGCCGGCGCCCAGGCTGCTGAAGTCAGCCGGCGACTGGCGGGTGGGGAAGCCCTGCCGCTCGCCGGGGTACCGGTGATCGTGAAGGACAACATTAATGTGTCCGGCACGCGCACCACCTGCGGCAGCCGCATCCTGGCCACCTATGTCAGTCCATACACGGCAACCGCTGCGCAGCGCCTGATCGACGCTGGGGCGGTCATCGTGGGCAAGGCCAACATGGACGAGTTCGCCATGGGCTCCAGCACCGAGAGCAGCGCTTCGGGTCCTACGCTCAATCCTTGGGACCTGTCGCGTGTTCCCGGCGGCAGCAGCGGCGGCAGCGCCGTGGCGGTTGCGGCCAACCTCACCCCGGTCAGCCTGGGAAGTGATACCGGCGGTAGCGTCCGGCAGCCTGCGGCCCTGACGGGCGTGTACGGACTTAAGCCCACCTATGGCCGGGTGTCGCGTTACGGGCTGGTCGCGTATGCCAGTAGCCTGGATCAGATCGGGCCGTTTGCCCGCAGCGCTGCAGACCTCGCGCTGCTGATGAATGTCGTGGCGGGGCATGACCCCCGGGACGCCACCAGCCTGGAGGCTCCGGCCCGGTTCCAGGCCGGAGCCCCCGAGGACCTCAAGGGGCTGCGCGTGGGCGTGATCCGCGAGAGCCTCGGGGGGAACACCTCTGCTGTTGACGCTGCGTTGAACACTACCCTGGAAGCCCTGCGCGCAGGAGGTGCCACAACCGGTGAAGTCAGCATTCCGGACCTGAGTCACGCCATTGCTGCGTACTACCTGATTGCCATGCCCGAGGCGAGCAGCAACTTGGCCCGCTACGACGGCATGGTCTATGGTCAGCGTGCTCCGGGCAGCGACGTGAGCGAAGTCATGACCCTGACGCGCGAACACGGATTTGGCCGGGAGGTACAGCGCCGGATCATGATCGGAACGTATGCGCTCTCCAGCGGGTATTACGACGCCTACTACAGCAAGGCGATGAAGGTCCGGCGACTGATCGCGCAGGAATTCAGCCGTGCCTTTCAGGAATATGATGTGCTGGTCACACCCACCAGCCCATTCCCGGCCTTCCGGCGCGGCGAAAAGACCAGTGATCCGCTGGCCATGTACGCCGCTGACGTGGACACGGTGGCGGTGAATCTCGCCGGGTTGCCTGCCATCAGTATTCCAGCCGGATTTGACCTGGCCGAGGGCGGTGTGAGACTGCCAGTAGGCGTTCAGTTCATTGCTCCGGCACTGAAAGACGAACTGCTGGTGCAGCTTGCCGGGGCCCTGGAGGGCATAGGCGCCGTTCAACTCGACAGCCCTGCCGGGTACGCAGCCCCCTGATCAGGCCCAGGCGCGCACGACCTTCAGCTGCTCTCCGTCTCCGTCCACGACTGCCACCAGCTGACCTTCCAGGGTCACGACGTGCCGCCCCTGCGCCGTGTGCCGGGGGCGTTTTCCCTGCCGAAGTTCCAGGGCCAGCCGTTCGCTGGCCTGGATCCGGGGAAAGTCCAGCGCTTCCAGATCGGGAATGCCCGGCGCTTCGGCCAGGTCCTCAAGTGACACCGCGCCGCTCAGGTCGTACCGGCCGACCCGGGTGCGGACCAGTCCGGCCAGGTGGGCGGGGACGCCCAGGGCAGCGCCCAGATCACGGGCCAGCGAGCGCAGATAGGTGCCACTGCCGACGCTGGCCCGCAGCAGGAGCGTGGGGAACTCACCCAGCGGCTCTGGCAGAGAAAAGGCCTGGCCCTGTGGATCTGGCGACCAGCCTTCAGGAGTTGCGGAAAACATGCGCGGTGCTGCCTGCACACTGGGGTAAACCCTAAGCAGGTCCAGCGAATGAATCACGATGTTCCGTGCAGGCAACTCGAGTGTGCCCCCAGCACGCGCCACAGCGTAGGCGCGCTGCCCGCCCAGCTGAATGGCGCTGTACTGGGGAGGAATCTGCTGCTGCGGGCCGCAGAACGTGGTCAGCATCCCTCGGATGTGGTCCTCATCGAGTGGGGGAACCGGCGCTGTAGCGTCCACCGGACCCTCAGCGTCCAGAGTCGGTGTGCCGGCACCCAGGCTGACCCACGCAAGGTAGTCCTTGCTGTCGTGCTCCATGAACTGCACAACCTTGGTGCTGTCATCCACACACAGCACCAGAACGCCGGTCGCCAGGGGGTCCAGAGTGCCGGTGTGTCCTACCCGCCGGGTTCCGCGCGCGCGGCGTGCGCGGTTCACCACGTCGTGCGACGTGAGGTTCAGCGGCTTGTCCACAGCAAGTACAGGCATGGACGGAGCGTAGCATTGGCGGAGTCACAGCCCGGAACGGGAGCAGGCGTCATACACTGGCGGGCGTGTTACGTGCCGCCTTCTGGTTCACCGCCCTGATTTTTGTGCCGTTGGGGTTGTTTCTCTACTTTCTGCCACCGACAGTGGCGTCTCTGGTCGGGGTCTCCCCGCTCTGGCTGGCACGCGCCTCCGGCGGTCTGGTGTTTGTGTGGGGTGCCTTTCTGCTGGCGGCCAGCGCGGCACCTGACGGCCTCAAGGTCGGCGCCCTGGTGGCTGGAAATCTGCTGAGCGTGGCCACCCTGCTTCCGGCGGTCATCCGCCAGGGCGAGCAGATGCCGCCATCAGTCCGAACGGCCCTGCTGGCCCTGTGCGCGCTGCTGACTCTGCTGGCGGTTGTCACACTGCTTTCCCTGCCTTCACGCCGGAGCCGTCTGTGAGCGGCGAGCGTCTTCAGAAGCGTCTGGCGCGCGCCGGAATTGCCTCTCGCCGTGCGGCCGAAGAGATGATCACTGCTGGCCGGGTCACGGTCAACGGCGTGGTCGCCCACCTGGGACAGACCGTTACGGACGCTGATGACGTGCGGGTCGACGGCAGCCTGGTGGACTCCACAGCGGTGCCGGCTGTGACCTACGCGCTATACAAACCGCGTGGATATGTCACCACCGCGCGCGACGAGTATGGACGCCGCAACGTGCTTGACGCCATGCCCGAGATTCCTGGCCTGCATCCAGTAGGCCGGCTGGACAGGGATTCCGAGGGCCTGCTGCTGCTGACCACCGACGGCCAGCTGACCCTGACCATGACGCACCCTCGTTACGGCCATGAAAAGGCTTACCGGGCCTGGACCGAGGGACCTCATGACCCGACCCAGGGGGAGCTTGATACCCTGGTCAGCGGCGTGGAACTCGAAGATGGCCCTGCCAGGGCAGTGAGTGCCAGCCCGGCGTATGGTGGCGCCTTCGTGGTGCTGGGCGAGGGCCGCAACCGTCAGGTGCGCCGGATGCTGGAGGCCGTCGGGCATCCGGTCAGCCGGTTGCTGCGTTACCGCGTCGGTGGCCTGTGGCTGGGAGATATGGAAGTGGGCGAGTACCGCGAACTGACCCGCAAGGACCTGGATGAGCTGGTCAACCCGGCAAGCATCCCGCGCGCCAGCTGGCAGCGCTCCTGGGAGCACGCGCAGCAACGCTGGGGATAGGTCCGCGCCAGGTCTGGTATACTGTTTCTTTGCGGGGGAATGCTCGGTCGCGCTTGAGCGTGAGTTCAGGTGAGGAAAGTCCGGGCACCGCAGGGCAGGATGCCAGCTAACGGCTGGTCGGTGAGTCAAGCGCCTGCATGTGCGCCGATTTCAGCATGCGGGTGGCGGCGAAGCCGAAGGATAGTGCCACAGAAACCAGACCGCCATGTCCACGGGTGCACCGGCGCGCACGGGCATGGTCAGGGTGAAACGGTGCGGTAAGAGCGCACCAGGCTGCCTGGAGACAGGCGGCGCTGGTAAACCCCATCTGGTGCAAGACCCGACAGTGCGCGAGGGTGGCCCGCCCGTTGACCGCCAGGATGGTTGCTTGAGGCAGCTGGCAACAGCTGTCCCAGAGAGATGACCGTGCAGCCGCCCCCCGGGGCGGTGGACAGAACCCGGCTTACAGTTCCCCCGCTCCGAAAAGTACCCCGGCCATGGCCGGGGTAACTTCTTTGTCACACGCTGTCGAACGTGAGCAACTTTTAGCGGCGAAGGTCCAGGGCGCACATCACGAGTCCCGCAATCAACAGGAGGCCCCCCAGTGGGGTGACGGCGCCCAGCCACCGCATCCCGGTCAGCGCCAGGATGTACAGGGAGCCGCTGAAGATCAGCAGGCCTATAAGCAGCAGCACCAGCCCCCGGGTGTGCTGGACATGTGGTGCCAGCGCAATCACAGCCAGGGCTGAGTACATGTGGTACCGCACGCCGATTTCAAATGTAGCCAGCATCTGTGGGTCCAGCCGCGATTTCAGGCCATGGGCCCCGAATGCACCCAGCGCTATACCCAGGGCGGCCATAAGGACGCCGGCTTGCAGAAGTGTCAGAGGAAGCATCAGGGGCAGGGTAGGGGAGACTCGGGTGGGGAATTGTCCCACGCGTCTGCCCATCCTCTGGCCCGCTGTACGGAAATGGTAATTTGATGTCAGGGGCGGCGTTTCTGCGTGCTTCTGTCCCGAATTCCTGTCCGGTTGCCCAGCAGCAGAACCACCCCTGAGTGGGAAAGGCAGGAGATGACCGGAGAATTTGGGGGAAAAAGTGGGAGCCAGTGGTAAATGGTGGTAAGGCTTGTTACACTCCTTTTGGCAGCCTGAAGTCTTTGCTCATGCATGTTTCAGGTTGCTTTGCCCTGACGGCCCCTGCTCTGCTCTGGTGGGACCGCGTGGGAAAGGAGCCCAGTGCCGTTCGGAGAGTACCCGTACACCATCGACGACAAAGGACGCGTGGTCATGCCACCGCCCTTCAGAGAATTCGTCGAGGACGGAATGATTCTCACGCGCGGAATGGAGGGCTGTTTGTACGTATTTCCGCTGGCCAGCTGGCGACGCGTTGAAGAACAACTCGAAGGTCTTCCTCTCACGGACGCCGAATCTCGGGCGTTCGTGCGCTTTTTTTACTCCGGGGCCAACAAGGCCCGGCTGGACAACCAGAGCCGGGTCTCAGTACCGCAGACTCTCCGAACCTTCGCAGGCCTGGACGGTGACGTGATCGTGGCGGGGGCTCCCGGTCGCCTTGAACTGTGGAACCCGGGGCGCTGGGAAGAAGCCATCAACGCAGTGCAGCACACGCCTCCCAAACCTGACCTTCTCGCCAACTTTGTGGCGTAATAACTATGACCCTACCTGAAGACACAACAACCGCGGAATCCCTGATCCATACCTCTGTTCTCTCGGCCGAGGTGCTGGAGGCTCTGGCCCCCACCCCCGGAAAAACAATTGTTGACGGCACACTTGGCGGCGCGGGGCACACGCGGCTGCTTCTGGAAGCCGGTGCTCACGTGTACGGCATTGACCAGGACCCATTTGCTCTGGACCGTGCCCGTGAGGCCGGACTGCCGAATCTCACCGTGCTGCAGGGCAACTACCGCGATATGGTCTCCCTGCTGGAGCAGGCAGGCGTGTCGCAGGTGGACGGCATCCTGCTCGACATCGGTGTCAGCAGCTTTCAGCTTGACGATGCTGGTCGCGGGTTTTCCTATCACACCGAAGCCCCTCTCGACATGCGCATGAGCCAGAGTGGAGAATCGGCCGCCGACGTCGTGAACACCTACGAAGAAGAGGATCTCGCCGCCATCATCTACGAATATGGAGAAGACCGCCTGTCGCGCCGCATTGCCCGGGCCATTGGGCAGGCGCGTCAGAAGGCGCCCATCGAGACCACCGTGCAGCTCGCCGAGATCGTGAAGCGGGCCTACCCCGGCTTCTCCAAGGGCATCCACCCGGCGCGGCGCACCTTTCAGGCCCTCAGGATTCATGTCAACGACGAACTGGGCGC
The DNA here is from genome assembly GCF_000020685.1 of Deinococcus deserti VCD115. NCBI lineage: Bacteria > Thermotogati > Deinococcota > Deinococci > Deinococcales > Deinococcaceae > Deinococcus > Deinococcus deserti. Next base: position 1,056,327 of record NC_012526.1, read on the forward strand.
GCTGCGTGACGGGCTTCAGGCAGCTGAAACCCTGCTGCGCCCGGGAGGCCGTCTGGCGGTCATCAGCTTCCATTCGCTCGAGGACCGCATCGTCAAACGCTTCCTGCTGGGCAGCGAGGTACTTCAGCCTTTGACCAAGCGGCCGGTAGTAGCCTCCGACGAGGAACAGGCAATCAATCCCCGGTCCCGAAGTGCCAAGTTGCGCGCCGCAGAGCGCGTCGTGGTTCAGGAGGCCTCATGATGGCCCGTCCCCCGGCTGGCGGCTGGTGGACGGATGTGGACCTCAGCTTCGTGACCTGGCGTGGACGCGCAGTGCGCTATGTGCTGATTTATCTGGCTCTGGCAGTCGCTCTGGTCGGCCTCAGGATGGGAACACAGCAGATCCGCCCCGGCCTGATCACTGCTCAACAGCGCGAAGCTGCGCTGATCAGCCAGCGCGACGACCTGCAATTGCGCATTCAGATTCTGGAAAATCCGCAGTTGGTCCGTGATTGGGCGTTTGCTAACGGCATGCAGCGGTTTGCCCAGGCTCCCAAAACCATGCAGGACTTGCCTCCTGCCCCCAGCACCGCAGCCCGAGTTGCAGCTCCGAAGCGCACCGTGGAGGTAAGAACGCAATGGAAGTAAAGATCCGAAACCGTTCGCGCATCATGCAGGTCATTGCTCTCCTGATCTTCATGACACTGGTGTGGGCCTATGCCCAGCTGGAATGGGGGGTGCCGCAGGGGGTCAAGCGCAAGGTGGTGCAGTTGCGCGGAACCATCACCACGGCAGACGGCAAAGTGCTGGCACGCAGCAGTGTGGACGGCAAGCGGGTCTATCCCCAGGGGAAGCTTGCGGGTCAGATCGTCGGCATGATGGGAGCCACCGAGGGTCTGGAGGGCCTGGAATTCGCCTACAACCGGGTCCTTGAGTCAGGCACTGACGTGCGGCTGACGCTGGACACCCGGATCCAGGCCTCTGCCGAAGCGGCACTGAGCGCTGCCGTTCCGCGTCACCAGGCCGAATATGGCTCGGTGGTGGTCATGGAAACCCGGACCGGGCGCATTCTGGCTGCGGCCAGCTACCCCTCGTTCGACCCCAACCGCTGGCGGGACTTCAGCCAGGACGACCGCCGTAACCGGCCCTTTCTGGACGTTTTCGAGCCGGGCTCAACCATCAAAGGTCTGGTGGTGGCCGCGGCCATGAACGAAGGTCTGACCACGCCGAACACCGAATACGAGACCCCGATGCGGCGCTATATCGGCGGCCGCTGGGGAAGCACCATCGGAGACGTCGTGGCGCACCCGCTGCGCCTCACCACTCAGCAGATACTGCGATACAGCAGTAACGTTGGTATGTCTCATATCGTAGAGAACTTTCCGTCGGCAGAACTGCGTGATTACCTGACGCAATTTGGCTTCGGGCGCGACGTCAGTCTTCCCACCGTGATGACCGCGACAGGCCGGCTGCAGCCGCTGCGCAACTGGGGAGACCTCGTACGCGCCACGAACGCCTTCGGACAGGGGATGAGCAGTACGACTCTTCAGATGGCGGCTGCCTACAATGCCCTGGCAAATGATGGACTGTACGTGTCGCCCCGGCTGGTGGAGGGTGCTGGAGGTGTGGAACGCCACGAGGTACTGCGTCCCGAAGTTGCCCGCACAACCCGCAACATGCTGCAGTTTGTTATTGAGGATGGCATTCCGACCCAGGCTGGGATTCGGGGATATGCCCTGGCTGGGAAAACAGGTACAGCGCAGGTTGTGGTCGGCAACCGTTACTCCAACAGTGTGTACAACAGCACATTTGCAGGTTTCTTCCCTGCGGACGCTCCTCGAGTCACTGTCGCCGTCATGGTGCACGGAGCCAAGGTGCGCTTTCAAGGATCACAGCTGGCGGCCCCGATCTATCAGAACATTGCAGCCGACATTCTGTCCCGCTGGGGCAGCGCTCCAGCAATAGCGCCGGAAGCAAGTGAGTAAAATATGAGCTCAAATCCGGGTTCGAGATATTACGGCGGGATCATAAATGTCCATCTCAGGGCCCTTAGGTTTTATTTGTGTATGTGAATACAATTCAACCCGAACTCGCGTTGACGGATCCTAGTTTTGACCACTTCCAGGTTGGCTTTTCGGAAAAGATCATGAGAACGTTAGTGAGTGAATTAGAACTTGTCTCATAAAAAGGGATGCGCTCTGCATGGTGGGAAGATTCTAATTCTTTACCTGGTCTAAAAATATAACGCCTTTATGATGAGTTCATAAAGGCGTTTTTCTTATCAAGTTGCCATCCTGCCTCCTTAGTCTCACTCAGGACGAAGAGCGAAACTTCATAGTTTCGCACCTCTTGATTCCCCTCTCACTTAATCCCCAGGGTGTGGCTCGGCCCACTCTGACAGGAGACCTTATGACCCGAATTCTCAACTGGCTGCAAGCGCTTGTGCTGAGCCTGACTGGCCTCGCTGCTGCAACCCCCGCCCTTCCCAATACCAGTCTGGCGACCAATGCCGTGCGTGATGCACTGAGTGCCGCCGCACCTGCTCCGGTAGTTTCCCAGCAGGCTGCCTCCAATGCCGCTCAGAAACGTGCCGAAGCTGTTGCTCAGGCCACCCGTTCCACTTCTGCGGCGGTCACCGAGACTCCAATTGCTGCGGCGCGCAGCACCGGCCGCACTGCTATTGTTCGGGCCACCGCCTACAACAGCCTGCCGAATCAGACCGACAGCACTCCGTTCATTACTGCCACGGGCACCCGCGTGCGTCCTGGAGTCGTGGCCCTCAGCCGTGACCTGTTACGCCAGTTTCCCTACGGCAGCAGGATCACGATCGAAGACCTGAGTGGCCGCTATAACTTCAAAGGACGTGTCTTTGTTGTCGAAGACACCATGGCCGCCCGCAAAAGAAACAGCCTGGATATCTGGATGGGTACCCGCACTGAGGCCATCAACTTCGGCGCGCGCCAGCTTCGTATCACCGCAGTACGCTGATTTTCTAACCGTCTGACCAGGTAGGGCACCCTTTCATCAGGGTGCCTGCTTTGTTGTCTGAATTCCTCGTGGAGTGCCTCCCGTATCGTGCTGGAGACTGTGCACCGGCAGGACACATCACGCCCTGGCACTTTTCCAGCCCTTGCTGCTCAGGACCGCCGTGGAAACACGGGGCAGAAGAGCTGGAGGAATCGTTCTGCTATCCTCCGCTTCGCATGACGGTACCCGCGCGCCCCACCTCTTCCATGGCTCTGGCATGGACCCTGGCCCGGGCCCATCTGCGCCGTCGGCGCACCCAGAATGTCCTGACTATCCTGGGGATTGCTGTCGGAGTTATGGCGCTGATCGCCGCGCTTAGCCTGACCAACGGTTTCACGGCGGCTCTGGTCGACGCGACGTTGCGTGCCAGCCCACATCTCAGCATGAGTGCGTTTACCCCGAGCGGGCGGGACGCTGAACTCGAAAGGGCCATGCGGGATGATGGGCGCGTACAGGCATTTACCCCGTTTCTGGCTGACAAAGGTTTGCTGACAACGCCTGCGAGCCCGGGTCGCCGTGCAGGCGTGGACTTTGCCACTCTGTTTGGCGTTCCTTCGACCGGCGCCCGGGTTCTTCGTCTGCCGGCGCCGGGAAACGTTCTGTTGGCCACACTGAAAGACGGGGAGGTTCTGCTGGGCAGTGCGCTTGCCCGGAATGTCAGTGCCTTTACCGGTGATGAGGTGCGGCTGCTGGGCAGCACTCAACGCCGGACGGTGCTGAAGGTCAAAGGCGTATTCACCACCGGCAACTACCTGATTGACAGCGCCTATGCCTTTACCAATCTGAAAACCTTGCAGGAGCTGCAGAAAACCCGGAATATCACCGGTTATCAGGTACGGCTACACGATCCACAGCAGGCTGTGGCTCTGGGCGACGATCTGTCCCGGGCCCGGGCCTATGCTCCGCTGCCCTGGCAGAGTCTGTACGGGACGCTTCTGGAACAGCTGGCGCTTCAGAAAAAGGTCATTGGCTTCGTGGTGTTTCTGATCGTCATTGTCGCCGCCTTCGGCATTGCCAATGTTCTGACTCTGGTGGTATTCGAGAAGACCCAGGAAATCGCCATTCTGCGTGCTATTGGTGCTACCCGGGGACTCATCACGCAACTTTTCCTGCTGGAGGGTCTGGCTTTGGGAGTCGGTGGACTCTTGGTTGGCAATCTGCTCGGGCTGGGGATCACCACCTATTTCACTGTGAGGCCCTTTCAGTTGCCGGGAGATCTTTACTTCATCACCTCGCTTCCGGTGGAAGTGCGGTGGAGCGACCTGGTAGCAGTCAACGCTGTAGGACTTGTGACGACCCTGCTGGCTGCGCTGATTCCCGCCCGCCGGGCTGCAAACATCGAGCCGGCACGGATTATCCGTTGACAGGGCAAGGGCAGGGCTCCTTCTCTGGGCCGACGTGCCTCAATGAATCAAGCGCTCTGACATGATTGAGGATGTCTTCAGCTGCTTCGCGCTGAATTCCACGGTCCCCTGAGTGAACGAGGCCCAGAACGACAAGAGAAAGTCTGATCTGTAGCCAGGGCCGGAGAAAGGTTGAACTTCTGCGCCGCCCCCCAGCCCTCTTGGTTCTCTCCGTAGAGAGCAGTCCTGGCCACCTACCTGACCGTGGTCTGAAGCACCATTAACCTTGTGGACTGGAGGGCTCATTGCCCGTCAAGTTGCTGCGCCTACCCTTTGGTAGGAGGTCCACATGAAGAAATTTCTGATGATTCCGGCAGCCATGCTGCTGAGTACCGCTGCGGCTGCCCCTAAGATCAGCGCCCAGAGCATTATCGTCAACCCCAGCCAGCCTGACCTGAGTGTCAGCGTACGGGTCGACAAGGACACCACCGGAAGCCAGAACCCCGCTTACCGCATTGGCGAGAAAATCACCATCAGCACTTCCGTTAACCGTGACGCCTATGTGTACCTGTTTAACGTCAACCCTGACGGTAGCGTGGACCAGATCCTGCCCAACCGCCTGAGCGAAACCAACTTCGTGAAAGCCGGAACGACGAAGGTGTTCCCGGCTCCCGATGACAACTTCAACTTCACGATTGCTGGACCCATCGGGCAGAACAAGGTACTGGCGCTGGCCAGCACCAGCGAGCTTGACCTGAACCAGATCAGCAGCTTCAAGAGCACCCAGGATCAGTTCGCCACCGTGAACGCCAAGACGCAGGCTGGCCTGGCTCAGGCGCTGAGTATCGTGGTCAACCCCCTGCCCCAGAAGAGCTGGGTCAGCGACACCGCGTTCTATACGGTCGCAGACCGTACGCCGGTGGCCACGGGCAGTCTGTTTGTCGGTACCAACGTGAACAATGCCACCGTTATTCTCAACGGTCAGCGCCTCGGCGGCGCCAACGTCACGTACAGCAACCTGCGTGCTGGCACCTACCCTGTTCGGGTCCAGGCCAGTGGTTACCGTGACTTCACCACCACGCTGACGATCCGTGGCGGTACCACCACCAACCTGAACGTCGAGTTTGCCCAGGCGGCTCCGGCCCCCGCTCCCGTGGCCACCCAGTACACCCTGAGCATTCGCAGCCCCGTGAACGGCGCACGTGTGTTTGTTGACGGTGAGCAGGTTGGGGTTATCCGAAACGGTGGGCTGAACATCCGTGTGAGTCGCGGCGCCCATGAAGTCGTGGTCATGGCTCCCGGGTACCGTACCTTCTCCAGCACCTATGACGTGACCCGCAACGCTCAGATCACCATCACCCCGACCCGCTGAAGCAGCGACAGAGTTACGCTTAGGCTGACCAGTAAAGCCCCCACCCGCGCGGTGGGGGCTTTTTATGTTGTCAGGGAGACCGGGCCCTGGGTCACCAGGTCGTGGAGCACCCGCGCTGTCATGCCCCAGATGTTATGGCCCTGCCAGGGGTAGTGGTAGACCGGAACCTGTGTGCCATCTGGCAGCGACCGCCACTCTTTGGTATAGGGCGCGGCACGCAAGGCAGCCAGACTGGGCATCAGCACCTGCGCCACCTCGCCGGACTTGGTGAGCGACGGCTGCGGATCAATACGTGCCAGAACCGGTGTCACATGGAAACCCACCGGCGTAAAGACGTCATCAAGCTCTCCCAGCACCTGTACGCGATCCGGGTCCAGGCCTACTTCCTCCCAGGCTTCGCGCAGGGCTCCCTGGACGGGCCCTTCACCCGACTCCAGACTGCCCCCGGGAAAGCTGATCTGACCTTTGTGGGTCGGCAGATCAGTCGACCGCACGGTCAGCAGCACACGCGGATCAGCTTCACGGGTCAGACCAACCAGAACCGCAGCGCGGCGGAAGTCCGGAAGATGCAGGGCCTGCCGCGCACGCTCGCCCAGCCACAAGGCCCAGGGATCGGCCAGCGCGTCGTCCAGCGGATCACTGCTGGCCATGTGAGGCCTCATCCGGCAACTGTTCGAGAGTCTGATGGGTGTGGGAGCGCAGTGCCACTTCCGGATCTATCCCGGCAGAACGGGCCCAGGCGACCACAGCCGACAGCACGTGAGCGACCCCTTCTTCGGAATCCGGGGCTTCCTGAAGAGCTCGCAGCACACTCTGGCGGTCACCCTGCACCCTTGCCAGCTTCTGAGCCTGGGCCTCCCGGGCCAGGGCGCCCAGCGCAGCAGGGACCCGCTCAGCCGCACGCCGGGGCTTGCCCTCCTGCTCGGCGGCCTTGATGGCCTGCCAGTTGCTGACCACCTGATCACTGCCGCTGACCACTGTGTCTCCGAAGACATGCGGGTGGCGCCGGATCAGCTTGGCCACAATGGCGGACTCGACATCGTCATAGGTAAAGGTGCCGGCTTCCTGCGCCACGACGCTGTGAAAGGCGACCTGAAGCAATACGTCGCCCAGTTCGCCGGGCAATTCTTCGAGCTTGCCGCTGCTGATGGCATCTACAGCCTCGGCCGCTTCTTCAAGCAGGTAGGGACGCAGCGACTCGTGGGTCTGTTCGCGGTCCCACGGACAGCCGTCGGGAGCACGCAGGCGCCGCATGACGTTCAGCAATTCATGCATGCTCTGAATCTAACCTGCCACCGGGCTGTTCCTCCCTATCTGAGCACCTTGTGGCACCAGACTGACGCGGTTCACCTACGCTTCACGAGGCATCAGCAATCATGTGGTGAACTGGACCCCATGACCAAACGGACGAAATACATCACGGGCGCTGTGATACTTGGGGCTGCGCTCGGCGCCTCCGCCCAAGGGAGCAATCCGGCCAGCTGGAATGCTCAGCGCCTCGGAAATGCGACCTACCTGATTCTGGATCCGGAAATCAAGGGCAATCCTAACCTGATCAGTGGTGACCAGCGGGAGGGAGTTCTGAAAGCCATGCGCAAAGACTCCGGCGACGCCATCAAGCGCCGTTATCCCAAGGCGACCATTACGACTGATCTCAAGGCCGCAGACGCGATTCGGGTCAGCCCGGAACTGGTGGCTCCCGGGTCCCTGATGCCCTGGGCCAAGCTGACGGCGCGGATGACCTTCGCACTTCCAGAAGGGTCCAAGGTGGTCATGAACGAGCAGCACTCGCTGCTGACGCTGTGGCAGCATCAGGCCGACGCAGCCAATTTCATATTTGACCGGCTGGCCCAGCGCCTGCCTTGAGTCCTGACCGTACGAATGGGAGCAGGTTTATACAGCCTGCTCCCATTTCCGTATTGTCTTGGGAGTGCCTCAATGTCACCCGGAGAGGGAGCATGTTAGCGTGCCCACATGACGCAGACATCATCTGGCAGAAGTGCATTTATTACCGGCGCAAGCAAAGGCATTGGTCTGGCGGTGGCGCGGGCGCTGGTCCGGGAGGGCTACGCCGTGACCATCACCAGCCGTCACCAGGATGAGGTAGAAGCAGCGGCCGGCGGGCTTGTCAATGAACAGGAAGGCGCTCAGGCGCGTGGGGTAGCCTGCGACGTGCGTGACGCCGCGTCCCTCCAGCAGGCAGTGGACGATCATGTGCAGGCTTTCGGTGGTCTGGACGTGCTGTTTGTCAATGCGGGCGTGGGCCACTTCGCGAACGTGGCCGAGCTGAGCATTGAGGACTGGGACACCATGATTGAAACCAACCTGAGTGGTGCTTTCTACACTGTCAAGGCGGGGATCGAGGCTCTGTCCAAGCGGGGCGGATATATCTTTACGCTTTCCAGCCTGGCCGGCAAGAATCCGTTTCCCGGAGGCGGTGCCTACAATGCCAGCAAATTTGGCCTGAACGGCCTGTCGGAAGTGCTGAACCTGGACCTGCGTGACCGCGGCATCAAGGTGACGCAGATTATGCCAGGGAGTGTGTCAACGTATTTCGGTGGTCATACGCCCAGCGAGGCCGATGCCTGGAAAATCCAGCCAGAAGACATTGCGCAGCTCACGGTAGACCTGCTGAATATGCCTGAGCGGACCCTCCCCAGCCGGATTGAGGTTCGCCCCAGCCGACCGCCCCGAAAATAGCCGGTCTGTAGTGTGCGCCTCCGCAGTCTTTCCTGCGGAGGCGCGTTCATGTCGTGCTGTGCCCGTATCCGCTGCCCGCTCTGCGGAAAAGTCCGGCGCACCATGCTGTAGAATGCCGCGCGTGTACACGAACCGCCGCGCTCATTACGAGTACGAGTTGTTGGAGCGCTTCGAGGCGGGCATCAGCCTGACAGGCAGCGAGGTCAAGAGCATTCGTGCGGGTGGCGTGGATTTTCGCGACGCCTTCGCCCGGCTTCATGGTGGCAATGTCGACCTCGAAGGCCTTTACATACCGGCGTACAAGGAAGCAACCTACAACAACCACGAGCCCCGGCGCACCCGGCGCCTGCTTCTGAACCGCATGGAAATCCTGAAACTTAAAAAAGGCTTGGAGCAGAAGGGCCTGACCCTGGTGCCAACCCGGCTTTACCAGAAAGGTCAGTACTTCAAGGTGGAGCTCGCTCTGGCCCGCGGCAAGAAGCTGCATGACAAGCGCCGCGCAGACGCCGAAAAAACGGTGCGGCGCGAGCTGAGGGAGCTGTGATCCGGCGCGCCCGTATGGCACTGTGGCCGTTGTTGCCGGCGGCTGTACTGGGGATTGGCCTGCTGGGTGCTGGCCTTGCTGAAGCCCAGATTGCCCTGAGCAAACTGACACTGGCAGGCAAGCAGGTGCAGAGTGTCAACCTGTACGGTGCTGAATACGCCAGCCAGGAAACCCTCAGCGCTCTGCTGAATGTGTCGCGGGACGGCGCCCTGTTGCGCGTGACCGGGCTGGGGCATACCCTGCTGCTGCCCATTGACGAGGACCAGCAGCGCGCCACAACCGACTTCAATACGGTGCAGCTCGATACCCGTCGCGTTCGGGCCCGGACGGCCACCCTGATCAATGGCAACGTCTACCTCCCCCTCGATACCCTTGCGCGCGGCTTGGGCGCCACCTACGAAACCGGGAAATTCCGTGTGGCTGCCCCGACCCTTCAGGGAGTCAGCAGCCGGGCGGGCAAGGACGCGGACCGTCTGGTGTTGGATTTGAGCCGCGACGTGGAAGTGATAGATGAGCAGCGCGGGGCCAAAGTGGTGGTAACCCTGCGGGGGCTGAAGGGTGAGCCGCGCAAATACACCACCCGGGGCGCATTCGTGCCCCGCGCTGAGGTGACCCGCGAGAAGGACAATCTGGTCCTGAGCTTTCCCCTGACTGCCGCAAGTGGCGTGCGGGTGTTCAAGGTGGTGCGTCCGGGCAGCGTGCGGGTCGTGGTTGATGCCGGACCGGGCATCGAGCGCACCAGTCCTGTTCTGCTGCAGCACGTGACCCGTCCGCTGATTGTCATTGATCCCATGCGGGTGGAAGGTGTGGGCCGCGACGTGACGCTGGAGGTTGCCCGCCGGGCCGCTGAACTGCTGAGCGGCGCCGGGTGGCAGGTGCGTGTGACGCGTGACTCGGCTAGCGCCATGAATCTGGGCACCAAGCTGCAACTGGCACGTCAGAGCGACGTCTTCCTTGCACTGGATCTGGGCCGACTGCCGGGTGCCAAGCGCAGTGGAGTCACGGTCTATGAGCAGTCCGGTGAGTCCAGCGCGCAGATTGTCAATGCCATTCGCGCCGGCAATGCGCCCCCTTACGGAGCCCTCGTGGCCGGCAACTCAGGCGGAACCCGCAAGCTGGGCGAACTGTTGCGGGGTGAGCTGAAGGGCGGTGGGGTAATGGCCAAGCAGGACACCACCTCACGCGTCCTGACCCTGCGCGAGGCACCGCAGGCGGCGCTGCTGATGGAGCTCGGCTGGGCCAGCAGTGCTGAGGACCTGGCCAGGCTGGCAGTCGACCGGCGCCTGCAGGCCATGGCTAACGCCCTGGCACGGTCCGTTGCCACCTACCTGACGGCCCGGGCCAACAACAACGCCAGTCTTGGCGCCCAGGGGGTGGAGCGGTGAAACGCCTGTTTTCTTTATTTAACGTGGTAACGCTGGTTCTGCTGGGCGCTTCGGTTCTGGCGCTGCAGGCAGTGCAGCGGACTCCCGATACTCCTGAGGCCCCCAAGCTCGAACTTGCCCAGCGCACCGCTGTAAAAGTCAAGGTGTACTTCACCGACCCACAGGTTCAGGCCCTGAAGACCGAAACCCGCACGGTGCAGGTCACCCAGCAGGACGCCGGAACGCTGGCGCAGGCGGCACTGAATGTCTGGGCCGGTGGGCCAAACGACCGTGACCTCCTGGGACTGGTCCCAAAGGGAACAGCAGCGCCGAAGGTTTACCTGCGCAGTGGTCACTATTACGTGGACATGCCGGCTTCTTACGGCAAGCTGCGGTATGGCACCAGCGGCGAGCGCATGCTGCTGTGCAGCATGACCCGCACCCTGCTTGACCTTAAGGGGCAGGACGTCACCTTCCTGCTCGACGGCAAGAACATCGAGACTCTGGGCCACCTGGACCTGCGCGAGGCCTTTACCGGGCGCGACTGCGCGGACCAGTGATGGGACCGTCCGTGATAAGCCGCGTGATCAGGGCAGGGCAGCGCCAGCGCCAGAAGGGAGCGGCCAGGACCTGAGCAGCCCCAAACCTTCGGTCCAGGCTTCCAGTCCTGTACGACCTGAGGTGAGCTGCGGAGTTGGTCTCTAATTCCTTATGCTGCACAGCATCACCCTGCAGGGGTTCAAAAGCTTTGCTGACCGCACCCGGCTGGAGTTCGGCCCTGGGGTCAGTGCCGTCATCGGTCCCAACGGCTCGGGCAAAAGCAACGTGGTCGAGGCGATCCGCTGGGTGACCCATCAGGCCCGGGCCCGCGAACTGCGCGCCGGGCGCGGCACTGAGCTTATTTTTCATGGCAGCGGAGGTAAGGCGCCACTGGGCCTCGCCGAGGTGCAGCTGGAACTGAGCACGCCCGAAGGCCGTGTCAATCTGTCCCGGCGCATCTACCGTGACGGCGCCGCCGAGCAGGACCTGGGAGGACGCCCGGTACGGGCCCGTGATGTGCAGGGCGCGCTGCGCGGAACCGGCCTGGGCCCGGGTGGATTGGCGGTGATCGGCCAGGGAGAGGTCAGCGGGGTGGTGCAGGCTGAAGGCAGGACCCTGCTGGGCTACGTGCAGGAGGCGGCGGGTCTGTCGCGCGCTGTGACGGCCCGCCAGGAAACCGAAGCCCGGCTGCGGGACGCCGACACAGCTCTGGAGCAGTTGCGCCTGGTGCTGAATGAACGCGAGGCAGCGGTGGTGCGGCTTGAGAAGGCGGCGCAGGCAGCGCGTCAGCACCGTGACCTGAGTGCCCGCGTGCTGACCCTGGAAGATGCCCTGCGCCGCGAACGGCACCTGGCCCTGCGACGCGAAATTGCCGGGGCCAGCTCGGAAGCGTCGGCACTGGAGGCCCGGAGTGTGGTGCTGGGAGCAGAAGTGCAGGCTGCCGCCGCAGCTGTCGAAGCGGCGCGCGACCGGGCTCAGGAGGCCCGGGCCCGGCGTGAGGCCTACGGCGGTGCCCTGGACGCCCTGAACGCAGCGCGCGAGGCGCAGGCCCAGGCCGGGCGTTACCACGCCCACCTGAGACGGGAAGGGGAGACCCTGCAAGCTGAGCTGAGCGCCTTGCCGACTCGGATGCCGGAGCAGCCTGCTCCGGATCTGCTGGCCTTGGACGCGGCAGTGCACACGTCCCGCTTGGCCGCTGAGGTTGCCGAGCAGCGGGTACGCACTCTGGACGCTGAACTGACCCGCGCCCGTGCGCAGGCCGCGCGGGTCGCCGAGCAACTCGCCCGTGCGGACGCCAGCCGCGAGACGCTGCATGCCGAACTCCAGCGCGCCGAAGGCAACCTGGAACAGGCGCACGACAGTCTGGTTGCCGCTACCGAACGCCTGGGCAGTGCACGCCTGGCCCGCGAGCAGGCCGAACAGGCCTTTGCGGCGCTGAGCGGCAGCCGGGACGCCGCCCTTCACCACGAGCGGCACCTCAGCAGCGAGCTGGCCCGGGTCAATGCCAGTGTGGCGCCCCTGCGCCGGGAACGGGAGAGGCTGGAGGCTGCACTGAACAGCTACGCCCGCTACGGTGAAGGCGCGCGCAACGCCCTGCGGCTTGATCACCCGGGCATCGTGGGCAGCGTCGCGGACCTGCTGAGTGTGCCTGCCGAGTACGAAGTGGCCATCGGCGCTGCGCTGGGCCGTCGCCTGGAACAGATCGTGGTCTCACACGCTGAGGATGCCCGCGAAATTATTGAGGAACTGCGGCGTGCTGGCGGGCGCGCGACCTTTCTGCCGCTGGACCTGATCCGCGCCCGTCCCCGCCGTGACGCGGGGCTCCTCCGTGAGGACGGCGTGGTCGGGAATCTGGCTGACCTGTGTCCCACCGATCCGCCTCTGGTCGGCGAGGCTATTCTGGCCGACACGCTGGTGGTGCGGGACCTGCGCGCAGCCAACCGGATTGCGCGCAGTCACCAGAGCCGCCCACGCCTGGTGACCCTGGACGGAGAACTGGTGGAACCCGGTGGAGCCATTACCGGCGGGCGCCTGCGCGACACGGGAACCGGCGTGCTGGCCGACCAGCGCCGGTTTCAGGAACTGGACGCCGAACTTGAGGACGCTGACGCGGCCGCGCACAGGCTCAGCACCGAACTGAAAAAGGTCCGGAACGGCCTTGAAGGCAATGCGGAGCAGCACGACGCCCTGCTGGCCAGCCGCGAGCGTGCTGCCCGCGAGGAACGGGAGGCCGAACGCCGGGTGACGGAACTCGAAGCGCAGATCCGCAGCCTGACCACGCACCGCGACCGGTTGTGGGACCGCCTGGGGCCGGATGAACAGCGCACCGGCGCGCTGCCCCCCGATATGGACCTGGCTGCCCTGGAGGCCGACCTGAGCGCTGCCCGGGCCTCCGCAGAGCAGGCCCGGGCCCAGGAGCGTCAGGCGGCCGAGGCACTGGCCCTGGGGCGGGAAGTGGACACTGCCTGGAAGGCCTACCGGGCCGGTCGTGCGCGCGCCGGAGACCTCAGAGGTCGGCTGGAAGCCAACACCCAGGCGGCCGAGGCGCAGGAGGCCCACCTGAGTGCCTCTGCGGCTGAGGTCGCGCGGCGTACGGCAGCCCTGGGCACCCTGGACGAGAATGAGTTTCCCCGCGCCGAGTATGCGCGGGAGCAGGCCGCTCAGGCCTACGCCAACCTGATCGGCACCCAGAACAAAACCCGCGCCCGTCTGGATGAACTGCGGCTGCTGATTGCCCGGCGCGAGGGCAGTCTGGATGACATTCCTGATGGAGTCAGCCCGCTGGGCACCCCCCGTGAATGGACGGCAGAGCTTGCGCGCGCCCGCACGACCCTGGAAGCCCTGGGGCCAGTCAACGCGCGTGCCGAGGCCGACCATGCCGAGGAACTGACACTTCTCCAGGACCAGCAGACAGAACTGAACGACGCGCAGTCTGCCAGCGATGAGCTGCGTGCGCACCTGGCAGAACTGGAGCGGGCCGAAACAGTCGCCACCCGCGCGGCCTTTGAACGCGTGAACGCCGCTTTCCGTGACTACAGCGCCGAGCTGCTGGGAGGCCACGGTGACTTGGAAGCCGAACTGACAGAATCCGGGCGTCTTTCGGGGCTACGGCTGGCTGTCCAGCCCCGCGGGAAACGCACCCGCAGCATGACCCTGCTGTCAGCCGGGGAGCGCACCATGGCGGGGCTGGCCTTCCTGTTCGCCCTGAACCATGCCGGCGGTGAGGGGAGTGCGGGTGGTTTGCCCCTGGCCGTGCTGGACGAGGTGGACGCGCCGCTGGACGAGGCCAACATCCGCCGCTTTACAGGTTTTCTGAAGCTGTTCAGCGAGCGGGGAGCGCAGTTCCTGCTGGTCACGCACCAGAAGGCGACCATGGAAGTGGCCCAGGCGCTGTGGGGCGTGACCACCGATCAGACCGGCGCCAGCCGGGTGCTGAGCATTAAACAGCACGCTGAGGGATAAGGGTGGGTTTTCCCGCCTAGCCACCCTGAAGTGGAACTTCATGGGCCACCCGCCAGCGGTTATCCGCGTCTTTTTGTGCGACGGTGACCCGGTCCACCAGATACCGAACTGCCGCAAGCTCGGGAAGAAGTGCTTGCAGCTGGCCTGCAATGACATCGAGCTCATCTTCGCCTCCCCTGGCAACCGTCAGGTGTGGTTCCGGATCGGGATGCTTGCCGCTGTACGGAGGTGTCTCTGGAAAGGCCCGCGCAATGGTACGCATCAGGGCGCGGATCTCGGCGGCAGGCTCCGGCGCCAGCCACAGCAATCCCGGAAACCGTCCAAGGTGGGAGAAACTCAGGCTGACCGGCCTGGTCCCTCTCAGGCACGCCTCCAGCCGGGCCAGATGCTCCGGCGCGGGCTCTGGTGACACCCAGGGAAACAGCAGGGAGACATGCGGCGCCACACCCCGCCTCGCGGCAGGGAGGGTCTGACGCCAGTGCCCGATCCACCGGTCCAGCTCCGGCAGCCACAGCAGGACGCTGGTTTGGCTCACTTCAGTGCAAACGCTGCGGCGTCCCTGCCGTCCAGGCTCAGATGCAGGTACCCTCCCCGGACGCTGACCTTGGCATTCTGGCCGGCATACAGCGACTGTGTGACCGCCTGATCGCTGGCTGTGAGCCCCAGGCCAGCCAGCTTGATGCTGTAGGTCCTGCGCTCCTTGCCTCCATGCCAGGCCGCCAGGACCCGCTGACCGTCCTTCTCGCGGGTTAGCAGCAGCAGGTCGTCCTGCAGGCTGACTGGGACGGGTAGCAGGGTCTGGGATCCCAGGCTCAGGGCCGAGCTGGCCTTGCGGGCGGCCACCGCACTGCGGGCGGCTTCGAACACGTCGCGCTCTGCGGGTGTCCAGGCCTCCTCGAAGCGCATGTCGCGCCGGTTGTCGGGGTCCGGGCCTCCGCGCATGGCAATCTCGATGCCCTGATACAGCACCGGCACCCCTTTCAGGGTCATCAGTGCACGCAGGGCGTAGCGTGTGCGGGCCTGACCCTCATCCTCAAACAGGCTGCCCTGCGCAAAGCGGGGGATGTCGTGGTTGTCCAGAAACAGGGCGACCTCACCGGGACGTGAGAGTTCGCCGTTTCGCTCCAGCACGGCACTGACCCGGCTCAGGCTCTGGCCGCTCATCAGGCTGTCGCGCATGGCCCGCTGCAAGCTGAACAAAAACAGACTGTCGAACCCGGCCTTCTGCCAGTCGGCTACCGTGCCGGTATCGGCGTCGAACCATTCGCCCAGGGTCCAGGTGCCGGCGGCGCGGTCGCGGGCCAGCACCTCCTTGAGAAAGTCGCCCGGCACATGTTTGATGGCGTCGTAACGGAAAGCATTGACGCCACGGTTGCGCCAGAAGTCCGCGTTTTCCAGCAGCATCTTACGGACCTCGGGGCGGCTCTGATCCAGATCGGGCAACCCCGAGAGCGGACAGTCCACGTCCTTGTCGGCGCTGGCTTCGCAACGGGACTGGGGCGTAAACCATTCTGGCTTGGCCTTGACCGCCGGAGCTTCGTAGCCGTAGTGGTTGATGACCTGATCCAGGACCACGCGCATGTTGGCCGCACGCGCCGCTTTGACAAAGGTGTCGAAGTCAGCCAGCGTTCCGAAATGCGGATCGACATCCCGGAAGTCCGCCGGCCAGTAGCCGTGGTATCCGGCAGTATCAAAGGAGTTGGCCGCCTGTTGCCGGTAGACCGGCGTCAGCCATACCGCGGTGGCGCCCAGGCGCGTGATATGCCCCAGTCTGGCGGTCAGGCCGGGAAGGTCACCGCCGTGCCACGCACGGAGATTGCTGCGGTCCACGCCAGCATTGTTGTTCGGGTTGCCGTCGAAGAAACGGTCCGGCATGACCTGATAGATGATCTGGCCCTCAAAGGAGGGCAGGGAGGCCTGGGCCTGCGCGCTTCCTGCACTCAGGAAGGCAGCCAGCAGTAAAGAGCGGCGCATGGACGAATCCTAGCCCGCCCGCGCGCCACTCTGGACACATTTTGCTTTAACAGGTGTTGCGTCAGCCGGTGTTGCGCACGCCCGCCGCGATGCCCTGAATACTGAGCAGCAGTGGGACCTCGAACTCGTCCAGGCCGCCTTCCTTGCTGCGGCTGCGGCGAAGCAGCTCAACCTGAATCCGGTGAATCGGGTCAATGTAGGGGTTGCGCAGGGCGATGCTTTCTTTCAGACGCGGCTCGCCGGCCATCAGCGGTGCGCCCACCACGTCCTGCACCAGGGCCACCGTGGCCTGATAGGCCGCCTTGAGTTGCGTGGCCAGTGGATGCTCGCCCATCAAGCGCAGGTACTCGTCGAAAATCAGCGGATCGCTCTTGGCCAGACTCATCTGGGCGTTGTCCAGCACGGTACGGAAAAAGGGCCAGTCCCGGTACATCTCGCGGGCCAGATCCACGCCCAGGGTGCTGAGACCCTCGTGCAGGCCGTACCAGCCAGGCAGGTTGGCCCGGTTCTGGGTCCAGCACATGACCCAGGGAATGGCCCGCAGGTTCCCCAGGGTCGGCGCACCGGGCCGCCGGACCGGACGCGAAGCGATGTTCAGGCGGGCAATCTCGTGAATCGGCGTGACCGCCTCGAAAAAGGGCAGGAAGCCCGGGTCGTCCACCAGGGCGCGGTACGCAGCCGCGCTGGCCCTGGCCGCTGTGTCCATGCCACGGGTCCAGGCCTCCGGCGGAGCCACTGCCGGACGCGCGGCCGCCAGCAGCACCCCGTAGAGGGCCTGCTCCAGATTGCGCCGTGCCAGGACCGGATGGCTGTACTTGTCAGCCAGCGCCTCGCCCTGCTCGGTAATGCGCAGCCCCGCGTCGATGGTGCCGGCCGGCTGTCCCAGGATGGCCCGCGACGCCGGGCCGCCGCCGCGCCCGATGCTGGTGCCGCGCCCATGAAAAAAGCGCCAGCGCACGCCGGCACGCCGGCACACCTCACTGATGGCACGCTGCGCCTCGTGCAGCGCCCAGTTGGCCGCCAGGAAGCCCGCGTCCTTGTTGCTGTCGCTGTAGCCCAGCATGATCTCCTGAACGTCGCTGCCCAGTGCGGCGCGGTACTCAGGAATGCTCAGCAGCTCCCAGACCACCTGTGGGGCGCGCTGCAGGTCATCCAGGGTCTCGAACAGCGGCACCGGCAGGGCCCGGAAGCCTACCTCGCGGGCCAGGATCAGGGGTTCGAGGACATCGCTGACGCTCTCGGCCATGCTGACGATGTACCGTCCGAAAGCGCGGGGGCCCACCTGCCGGGTCGCGGCCTGCACCTGCCGGATGGGCCCGATGGCGGTTTCGAGCGTCTCGGGGAACGGCTCACCGGCAGGCCACAGCGGGCGGCGGGAACGCAACTCGCGGGTCAGCACCTCCTGCCGGGCATGCTCGGCCAGCGCCTCGTAGTCGTTCTCCACGCCTGCAGCCTTGAGCAGCGCGGCCACAGCTGCGCCGGTCTGCGCGGAGTGCTCACGGATGTCCAGGCTGACCAGGTGCTGCCCGAAGACCCGCGCTACCGTCAGCAGCGGCGTCAGCAGCTGATCGGCGCTGCGCCGCTGCCCTTCGGCGCACAGACGCCGGTGCAGCGCTTCCAGGCGCGGCAGCAGTTCTACCGGTTCGCCGTCGCGCACAGCGTTATGCAGGGCGCGGAGTTCCTGACGGTAAGGCTCCTGGCCCTCCTTTTCCTGGCTGAGGTCCGCGTAGGCCTGCGCAATGCTGGAGATCAGCACCTCGCGGGCCCGCTCGCGGTGAAGCGCCAGGGCGTCGTGGGTGGCCTGCGGAGTCACGAAGGGGTTGCCGTCGCGGTCTCCGCCCATCCAGGAGGTGAAGCTCAGCGGCAGCTGCGCCTCGCTGCTGTGCCCGTACACCCTTTCGAAGGCGCGCGACAGGTCGCGTTGCAGCATCGGCAGTGCCCGCGCGATGTTGGGCATGTAGCTCAGACCGCCCTTGACCTCGTCCAGAACGGTGGGTTTCAGGCGGCGAAGCTCCGGGGTAGACCACATGGCCTCCACATGGGCGGCAATCCGCTCGGTGGCGTCCTCGGCCAGCGTGGGCTGGCTCAGCTCGGGAATGGCGCGCGCGACTTCAACCAGGTGACCGCGCACGGTGCGGCGGCGCATCTCGGTGGGGTGAGCCGTGAAGGTCAGACCCAGGTCCAGCCGCGACAGCAGCGCCTCGACCTCCTGGGCACTCATGCCCTGCGCTTTGAGATCCATCAGGGCCTGCTCCAGACTCTGGGGCCTGACACCCTCTACGCTGCTGAGCACCCGCACCCGCTCGTATTCCTCGGCCAGGTTGACCAGCTGGAAATACCACGTGAAGGCCCGGGCCAGCCGCCCGGCCTCGGCCCCGGAGAGCTCCGCGAGCATGGCGCTCAGTTCGGTGTCGTCACCTCCCGCGCGGACCTCGCGCACCAGGGCGCGCGTGCGCTCCACCAGTTCGAAGAAGGCCTCGCCCTCCTGCTCTTTCAAAACCTGCCCGAGCGTTCTGCCCAGCAGGTTCACGTCACTGCGAATCCCCATTCAGCCCTCCCTGTGCATTGCGGCTGGGACTGGCCCCCGCGCATCACGTTCTCAGCTCTTTACGTCCTCAGCTCTCTTCGATGTAACGGTAGCGCTCCACACTATGTGCCCGGCCACCCTCCATCTGGACAATCACTCCATTCAGCTCCGCGCGCCCCTCGGCAACGCCAAAACGGTGAGGCCGCTCGGTCAGAAATCTCTGGATCGGGCCTTCCTGGTCACTGCCGATCACCGAGTCGTGCGGCCCGGTAAACCCGGCGTCGGTCTGGTACGCCGTGCCCCTGGGCAGGATGCGGGTATCGGCGGTTGGTACATGCGTATGGGTGCCGATGACAGCTGCAACCCGGCCGTCGAGGTGCCAGGCCAGCGCCTGCTTCTCACTGGTGGCCTCGGCGTGGATGTCCACGAAGACATTGCCGAGATCTTTGCGTTCCAGCAGCTCATCCATGGCCCGGAAGGGGTTAGACACGGCTTCCATAAAAACCCGGCCCAGGACATTGACAATCGTCAGCCGCTCGTTTTTGACCTCGAAGGTGCGCCAGCCGACCCCAGGCGTGCCGGGGTCCGCATAGTTGATCGGCCGCACGATGGGGTAGCTGATCTCGTCGAGCATCAGCGAGTACACGTCCTTGTGATGCCAGGCGTGATTGCCCAGGGTCATGCAGTCCACCCCAGCCCGGAGTGCGGCCTCGGCGGCGTCGCGGTGCAGCCCGAAACCACCGGCAGCGTTTTCCATGTTCACCACAGCAAAATCAACGGTGCGGCGCAGGTCCGGCAGATGCGCCGAAAGCAGGCGCCTCCCGGGTTGCCCGAAGACGTCTCCTACAAATAAGACCCGAATCATGCTGCAGGCTACCGCGCGCGCGTCCGTGCGCCCTGTAACATACAGCTGACCCTGCGGTTTCACTTTGTCAATAAGGCACTCCACGTCCTTTTAAAGGAGGCGATGTAGATGACCAAAGTGATAGTGACTTCCGATTGCAGTCCTCTTGCCAACGAGGCGCTGGGCCATGCCTGCAGCCTTGCTCAGTCGCTGGGCGCTGAGTTGCAGGTGGTTGCCATCCAGTCTGACCCTGACCCGCCCCTGGCAGGAGAATTCGGCTACATCCCGGCAATGTCGCCGGCCGAGTGCCAGGCCCAGGAGCAGGCTTTGCGCCGGCGGCTGGAGTCCTGCGTTCCAGGTGCCCAGGTCCGGGTGGTTCCGGCGGGTGGCCGTTCCATTCCGCGCGCGATTCTGGATGTGGTGCAGGAAGAAGGGGCCAATTTGCTGGTCATGAGCACCCATGGTCGCAGTGGCCTGGGCCGCGCTCTGATGGGCAGTGTCGCAGAGGCGGTCGCGCACCAGTCGCCCATTCCGGTGATGCTGGTCCGGGCCGGTCAGCCTGTGACCCAGTGGTCTGCCGGTCCCACCACAGGCCTCTCCTCCTTCGAGCCGTTGAGGGTCTGAGCTCCGTCCGGTACTCCCGGCGCTCAACTGTGGCGCCTGACGTTGGCTGTGCACCCGCCAGACCGCTACACTGACCCGTTATGTCGCGTGTGCGTGGAAAACCTGAAGTCATGAGCCCCGTTGGCGGCGAGGCCCAACTGCGCGCCGCCGTGGAGGCTGGGGCGGACGCGGTCTTTTTTGGCGTCAATGCCCCGAAGGGTGACGCGCGGGGCTTCCACGCCCGCGCCAAGGTCGGGTTCGAGGCCGAGGCCCTGCCTGACATCATGCGCGGGCTGCACGAGCGCGGTGTGATGGGCTTCGTGACCTTCAACGTGCTGGTGTTCGACCGCGAGCTCAGGCAGGCCGAGCGGCAGCTGATGCACCTGGCGGAATCGGGCGTAGACGCCATTATCGTGCAGGATCACGGCGTGGCCCGGCTGGCTCACGAGATCTGCCCCGACCTGCCGATCCACGGCTCGACCCAGATGAGCATCACGTCTGCCGAGGGCGCAGAACTGGCGGGCCGCTTTGGCGCCAGCCGCGTGGTGCTGGGACGTGAACTGTCGCTGCGCGATATCGAGCGGATTGCCCGCGCCACCGACATCGAACTGGAAACCTTCGTACACGGCGCGCTGTGCGTGAGCTACTCCGGACAGTGCTTCTCCAGCGAGGCCTGGGGTGGACGCAG
Source organism: Deinococcus deserti VCD115 (assembly GCF_000020685.1). Lineage (NCBI taxonomy): Bacteria > Thermotogati > Deinococcota > Deinococci > Deinococcales > Deinococcaceae > Deinococcus > Deinococcus deserti. The sequence continues at coordinate 1,077,294 of NC_012526.1, forward strand.
CGCCAACCGGGGCCAGTGCGCGCAGGCCTGCCGCCTGCCCTACGATCTGCTGGTAGACGGCCAGGAGCGTGACCTGGGCGACGCACGCTACCTGCTCTCGCCGGGTGACCTGTACGCCCTGCATCAGGTACCGGAACTGGTGCGCATCGGCGTGGACTGCCTGAAGATCGAGGGCCGCTACAAGGACGCCGAATTCGTTGCGCTCACCACCGCCGCCTACCGGAAGGCCGTGGACGAGGCCTGGGCTGGCCGGCCCCTGAGCGTCACCCCCCAGGAAGAGCAGGACCTTGAACAGGTGTACTCGCGCGGTCTGGGCCCGCACTTCATGGCTGGCACCAACCACCAGACAGTGGTTCGTGGCCGGGCCCCCCGTCACCGTGGCGTGCAGGTGGGAACCGTGCGCGGCGTGACCGAGCGCGGCGTGCTGGTCGAACTGAGCCAGAGCGTAAAACCCGGTGACGGCCTGGTGTTCGACCCGGCCAACTGGCGCACCCCCGAGGGCCGTGAAGAGGGTGGGTTCCTGTACGGCCTGTGGCAAGGTGGCCGGCAGGTCGAGGACGTTCGGGCCGGCGCAGTGGCCGAGCTGCGTTTCGGGCGTGGTGCCGTTGACGGCCGCCGTGTGCGCGAGGGCGATCTGGTGTGGCGCACGCAGGACCCGACGCTGGCCGCTCGCGTAAGGCCCCTGCTGGAAACTGCTGATCCCCTGTACACCCGGCCGGTGGAGGCTCACTTTACCGGCCATGTGGGCCAAGCGCCGGTCCTGACCCTGACGGACGAGCAGGGCCGCAGTGTGAGCGTGACAGGTGACGCACCGCTGTCTGAATCCCGCAACCGTGCTCTGGACGAGGCCAGCCTGCGGGAGCAACTCGGCAAGCTGGGCGGGACGCCCTACCATCTGGGAGCCCTGACCACAGACCTGCAGGGTGCGGGTTTCCTTCCGGTCAGTGCGCTGAACGCCCTGCGCCGCGCCGCTTCAGAGCAGCTGAGCGCCCTGCGTGCCCAGGCTCCGGAACGCCGCGTCGCTCCCCGCCTGGACGAGGTGCTGAACACAGTTGGAGGACTCGCGCCCGCCCCGGCCCAGGGCACTCCCCGGTTGCACGTTCTGGTCCGCACTCCGGAGCAGCTCGACGCTGCCCTGGAGGAAAGGCCGGACTCCATCACCCTGGACTACCTGGAGCTTTACGGCCTGAAGCCCAGCGTGGAGCGCGTGAAGACTGCCGGAATTCCGGTGCGGGTGGCCAGCCCGCGCATCCTGAAGCCGACCGAGCAGAACCTGCAGAAGTTCCTGCTGTCGCTCGACGCGCCGATCCTGGTGCGCTCGGGCGGGCTGCTGGAAGGATTGCAGACCGAGGCTGGTCCTGGTGGGTCTGGCCCCGAGCTGACCGGCGACTTCAGCCTGAACGCCGCGAATATGCTGACCACCCGCGCGCTGCTCGACCTGGGCCTCAGCCGGATCACCCCCACCCACGACCTCAACGCCCAGCAGATTACTGAACTGGCCGGGCTGGTCGGGCCCCACACGCTTGAAGTCATCGCGTATCAGCACCTGCCGGTGTTTCACACCGAGCACTGCGTGTTCTGCCGGTTCCTGTCAGAGGGCACCGACTACACCAACTGCGGGCACCCCTGTGAGAGCCACCGCGTGGCCCTGCGCGACGAGCGCGGCGTGGCGCATCCGGTCATGGCTGACGTCGGCTGCCGCAACACCGTCTTCGAGGGCCGGCCCCAGGTGGCAGCCACGCATCTGCAAGACTGGCTGGACGCTGGCCTGCGCGAGTTCCGCCTGGAGTTCGTTCACGAGACTCCCGCCCAGGTCCGCGAGGTTATTGCCCTGCACCGCAGCTTTCTGAAGGGCGAGCTGAGCCGCAGCGCACTGTCCGAGCGCCTCTCAGCACTGTCGGACCAGGGAACCACCGAGGGCAGCCTGTTCGTACCCAATGACTTTGCCATGCTGGACGCCCTGCCGATCCTGTCCTGACAAGTGCTCCAAAAACTTCAGGTTGCGTCAAGGTTTCTCACTCTCCAGCTGACTACGCTGGCACATGGCGAATCTGGCACAACCGGCGGTGATCCAACCTGTGCATGCCCACCCGATCAAGGTGGAGCGGCACGACATGGCGGCCATGCGTCATCACACCAACACCGGAATCAGGCCGGTGCATACCTACCGGGAAACGCCATACGGTCTGTTTGTGGGCCGGCACTTTGAAGGCCACCCACGCATTCGTCACTGGGAGGCTCACCTGTTGCCCGAACTGAACATGGTGGTCTGCCGCTACGACTTTCATGGCCTGCGCGAGCATGATTACTACCTGGACGTGGCGCGTATTACGAGCCAAAATCACCTGTGGACTGTCGAAGACCTGTACCTCGATCTGATTGTGCATGACGGCCTGAGGGCTGAAATTCTGGACACGGATGAACTGCTGGCCGCCCGGGCAGCCGGCTACCTCAGTGAGAGCGACATGCAGCAGGCGGTTGCTGTAGCGCATCAGGCCCTGTCCGGGCTGGCGCGGGCCGGCTACTCTCTGAATAACTGGCTGGCCTCACACGGCGTGGTGGTCGACTGGTGCGCCGCCGGGGGAGACGACCCGTCTGAAGTGAGGCCGCACATCCCCAGCTCCGGTCCTATCTTTGGGCATGAGCTCTACTGCTCCCCAGATTCGGCTGGAGGCCGCCCTTCCTGAAGCGCTGGGGCGGATTGCAACCACGCCTGGGGTTTACGCCGCGCTCTGGTGCGGGTCTGCTTCTCGTGGTGAAGCCAATGAATACAGCGACCTCGACATTCATGCCCTTGTCACCGGAGATCAGCGCTGGCGCAGCCACTTCACCGTGCACGGGAATGGGCAGCCTGTGCCTGTGGAGGTTTTTTATAATCCTGCCGGGCAGATCAGCAGCCTGATTGCGCAGGAAGACAGTGCTAGCGTCGCCATGTATGCCCACGGGCGAGTGCTCCTGCATCATCCTGACCTGACTGGGTTGATGCGCGAAGCGCAGGCAAGATACGAGGCAGGCCGCACGCCCCGTTCCGTGACTGCGGAGCAGCGCTTTGCCCTGATCGAGGAGGTGATGGACGGGCGTGCCCAGGTTGATGATCCGGCTCATGTGCTGACCGCCATGACCGCCGTATCGCGGCGGATGATGCCTTTGCTGTATGCCTCGCGCGGCTGGTGGGATGTCAAACGCGAGCACTGGCTGTCTGATCTGGAACGCCGGGATGCGGGTGTGGCCACTGACCTGCGCCGCTTACTGGAGGCGCGGGATGGTCGCAGCAGGCAGGCAGCGCTGGAAGCGCTGACGCTGCATCTGACCGGAAACCTCGCCTATGAAGACGGCCGGAGCACGCCCCAGCCGGTGGCCTGAGCGTTCAACCGGCGCGGCTGTCAGACGCTGGACAAGGTATGAGCCCTAAGCTGCGACTCAATGATCGAGGTCAGCAGGTACACCAAACGCTATGGACGGCACGAGGCGGTCAGCAACCTGAGTTTCAGTGTGCCGCCCGGCATGGTGTTTGGCCTGCTGGGAAGTAACGGGGCAGGGAAGACCACCACCATCCGCGCTCTGGTCGGCCTGACCCGCCCCACCGAGGGGACCGTGCGCGTGCAGGGTCACGACGTCTGGCGGGAGCCGGTGAAGGCCAAGGCCGCCTTCGGCTATATCCCCGACCGGCCCTACCTGTACGGCAAGCTGACCGCGCGCGAGTTGCTGCGCTTTGTCGCGCAGCTGTACCGGGTTCCCGGCGCTGAAGCCGAAATAGACCGCTGGCTTTCCTTCTTCCGGCTGACCGACTTTGGCAACGAACTGCTTGAAACCTACTCGCACGGCATGCGTCAGAAGGTCGCCATCGTTGCTGCGCTGCTGCCCGACCCGCCAGTGCTGATCGTGGACGAGCCGATGGTTGGTCTGGACCCTCACGCTGCCCGGCAGGTGCGTGAACTCCTGCGGGGTCACGCCGACCGGGGCCGCACGGTGCTGCTGACCACCCACAGCCTGCCGGTGGCCGAGGCCGTGTGTGACCGTCTGGTCGTCCTGGACCGTGGCCGCGTGCTGGGTCAGGGCACCATGGATGAACTGCACGCCCACACTGGCACCGAGGCCGGCGGAGTTCATGGCGACAGCCTGGAACGGATTTTCTTTCGCCTGATCGAAGAAGAGCAGGCGGAGGAGGCCCGGCGCGCCGAGACCGTCAGCCCATGACAGTGCAGTCCCACGCTCCAGCCACGCCTGCCAGCCTGCTCCGGTTGAAAGCCACCGCACTTCGCCATGCCCTCCGGAAAGCACCGCGGGCCGGGCTGCTGGTGGTCACGTTCCTTGCGGTGCTGCTGGTGTGGGGAGAGGTGTACGGCAGCTGGCGCGCGCTGGTGTTTCTGGCCCGCTTTGGAGATATCGGCACGAATGTGTTCGCCCGCGTCCTGGAAATCGGCCTGATCACACTGTGCAGCGGCGTGACCTTCAGTGCCACCACGGCGGCCATTCAGACGCTGTATCTCAGCGACGACCTGAACTTTCTGCTGACCCAGCCGCTGCCGACCTGGCGGGTCTTTGCTCTGAAGGTCTTTGAGACCTTTCTGAATACGGCCGTGGTGCCATTGTGTCTGATCCTGCCGCTGATCTTGACAGTAGGAGCATTTTTCCAGGCGCCCATCTGGGCCTACCCGGTCATGGCCCTGGCAGCATTCCTGACCTTTGCCGCGCCCGTGGGTCTGGGTGCCCTGCTGGCGGTGCTGCTCATGCGTGTGGCGCCGGTCGGCCGGGTGCGGGAGGTCAGCACGGCCCTCGGGGTCCTGATCAGTGCCGGGCTGGTGTATGCCATTCGTGCCGTGCGTCCCGAGCTGATCGTGCAGCAGGCCCAGGACCCCGAGCGGTTCGAGGCCCTGTTGCGGTCGTTCGCCAGGCCGACAAGTCCGCTTCTGCCTCCAGCCTGGGCCGCCCAGGGGATCTGGCAGGCTGCCCACGGCACCCTCACCTGGTCCCTGTTGCCTCTGGTGGTGCTAACCGCTGTCCTGCTGCTGGCCGCCACTCTGCTGGCTACGCGCGCCTATCAGGAGGGCTGGGCACGGGCACTGGACAGCAGCCGGCCTCGACTGGACCCCACTGCCCGCCGTGCAGGCGCACCTGAGCACCTGTTCAGCCGGTTTGGTGCGGGCGGAAGTCTGGCGTTCAAGGACCTGAGGGTCACGCTGCGCGACCCCACCCAGTGGAGTCAGCTGCTGGTGGTTGTGGCATTAGGCGGCGTGTATCTGGTCAGTGTGCAGGCGGTGCCCATTCCTGTGCCGCAGTTCCGGGGAATCCTGGGGTATGTGCAGCTCGCTTTTCAGGGGTTCATCATCGCGGGCGTCGCGGTCCGGCTGGCCTTCCCAGCTGTCAGCACCGAGGCCCGCGCGTACTGGCTGCTGCGTACCGCGCCGGTCAGCCCACGTCAGATTGTCCTGAGTAAATTTCTGGGCGTGCTGCCGGTCACACTGATCCTGGGACTTGTTATGGCCCTGGTCAGCGCGCGCAGCATGAACCTTGGGCCGACCCTGCTGCTGCTCAGCGGTCTGGTCAGTGTCAGCAACGCACTGGTGATTACCGCGCTGGGAGTCAGCCTGGGCGCAGCCGCTCCCCGGTTCGAGGCCGACAACCCCGCCGAGATCGGCGTCAGTCCAGGCGGGCTGGCCTTTATGGGCCTGAGTCTGATGTACTCGGTGCTGTGCCTGCTGCTGCTTGCAAGGCCCGCTGCCGCCAGCGTTCTCCGTCCGGACCTGTACCCCGGATTTGCCGCGCTGGGTACTCCCGAAGGCGTGCTGGGCCTGCTGGGATTGCTGCTGGTGACCGCTGCAGGCACCTGGCTGAGCCTGAAATGGGGCTGGGGCCGCCTGGACGCACTGGAGTAATCTCACTTAATGTTCCACGGGCATAAAGGTGCAGGCCGGACGCTATTGTCCGGCCTGCACGTTCCGCTGACTTGACGCTCAGGGGGTGTGAGCGGCGGCCGCGCCAGCAACCGTGTGCCAGCGGCGGACTTCCCAGCGGCCGATCAGGCCGTTCAGGACATACGGGTCGGTGCGGGCGAATGTTTCCGCAGCGGCGGGGCTGTCACCCTGAAACAGCAGTACGGCCCCGTCTGCCGGATCGGCCAGGGCACCGCCCAGCACCAGTTCGCCGCGCTCTGTGGCAGCCTGGGCGTGCGCGAGGTGCATTCCACGCAGTGTTTCGCGGCGCGTGACGTAATCTGGCACGAGGTCACGGTAGAACAGCAGGTAATGCACGCTCAGTCCTTGACCAGTTCGATTCCGGCGAGCTCGTCCACCGGCAGCCCCCAGGTGTTCATGGCTTCGATAAAGGGATCGGGGTCAAGCTGCTCGACGTTCCATACGCCAGGCTTCATCCAGACTCCCTTCAGCATCAGCATGGCGCCGATCATGGCGGGCACGCCTGTCGTGTAGCTCACGCCCTGGGCCTGCACCTCGCGGTAGCACTCGGCGTGATCCTTGACGTTGTAGACAAAGTGCACTTTCGGCTGGCCGTCCTTGCCGATGCCCTTGGCCTGCACGCCGATGCAGGTCTGGCCGGTGTAGTTCTCGGCCAGCGACTCGGGCGCGGGCAGCACGGCCTTGAGGAACTCGATCGGCGCAATCTTCTGCCCACGGAAGTCGATCGGCTCGATGGACGTCATGCCGATCCCCTCAAGCACATTGAGGTGCTTGATGTACGCTTCACCGAAGGTCATCCAGAAACGCGCGCGCTTGATGGTCGGGAAGTGCTTGACCAGCGATTCGAGTTCCTCGTGGTACAGGACAAAGCTTTTGCGCGTGGCAACCTTGGGATAGTAGATGTCCTGAGAAATTTCGAGCGGCTGGGTTTCGACCCACTGGCCGTTTTCCCAGTAGCGGCCGTTGGCGGTGATCTCGCGGATGTTGATTTCGGGGTTGAAGTTGGTGGCGAAGGCCTTGCCGTGGCTGCCGTTGTTGCAGTCCACGATGTCCAGGTAGTGAATCTCCTGGAAGTGATGCTTGGCGTGGTAGGCGGTAAACGCCTGCGTGGCGCCCGGGTCGAAGCCGCAGCCCAGCAGCGCCATCAGGCCCTTTTCCTGGAAGCGGTCCTGGTAGGCCCACTGCCAGGAGTACTCGAACTTGGCGACTTCCTTGGGCTCGTAGTTGGCGGTGTCCAGGTAATGCACGCCGGTTTCCAGGCAGGCGTCCATGATGGTCAGGTCCTGGTAGGGCAGGGCCACATTGATGACCATGACCGGACCGAAGCCACGGATCAGCTCGACCAGTTCCGGCACGTTGTCGGCATCTACCGTGGCGGTGCTGAATACGGTTTTGCTGCCGGGCATGTGCTGCGCGATTTCTGCGACGATCTTGTCGGCCTTGCTGACCGTCCGGGTGGCGATCAGCACTTCGCTGAACACCGTGTCGTTCTGGGCGCACTTCTTGGCCACGACGTTGGCCACGCCGCCCGCTCCGATAATGATGACCTTGCTCATGGCAGGCAGTCTACCCGACGGGACTTTCCTGCCCGGGTTCCGGCCATTCAAGGCGCTAGCCTGCGCTCATGAGCAAGCCCTCCGGCGTTCCCCAGCCACGCGTCGTCACCCCCGAGGAGCGTAGCCGGGCCATGCGCACCTTCATGTGGATCGTGGTGGGCTTTGTCGCAGCCATCGGCATCCTGGTGGCCACCCTGAGCGTCATGGGCCGGGGGATGCGCGATTACGGTCAGGCTGCGGCCCGCGCCGTGCAGGCGACCCGGCCGGCACCCGGCACCAACTTCACCCGTCCCTGTGCCGACGTGTTAAATAAGCCAATGCCGGGCGGCGTCGTGTCGTGCATGGTGATGGTCAAGAACGGACAGGTCACGGCCCTGCTGAAGGTCGAGGGCGACAAGCAGTACCGGGTCAAGCCGTGAAGGCTGTTGCCGAGCTCTACCTGAGCGATGTCCGTGAGCGGATGGCGGAAGTCAGGCGCCTGGGTGACCGCGCGCTGAGCCAGTTGGACGATGCCGGCTGGCACCGGTCCCTGGCCGGCGGAGGCAACTCGGCAGCGGTGCTTGTCCAGCATCTGTCCGGCAATATGCATGCCCGCTGGGGAGGCCTGCGCGGAGGGTACCGCCCGGATTATGAGGGCGAGCCAGCCAGCCGGGACCGGGACTCGGAGTTCGAGGAAAGCGGGCTGGCTCCAGCCGAGCTGCAGGCCCGCTGGGACGACGGCTGGGCCGTCTTTCTGGACACCCTGGACCACCTGACTCCGGAGGACCTGACGCGCACGTTGACGATCCGTGGTGAACCGCACACCGTGCTTTCGGCCGTTCAGCGGCAGGTGGCGCACTACAGCGGGCATGTCTACCAGCTGGTGCTGATCGTCAAGACCCTGCGCGGCGACCAGTGGCAGACGCTCAGCATTCCACGGGGCCAGTCTGTGGCGTATATCACTCAGATGCATGCCGCTCAGGCGGCTGCCCTGCCAGACTCCGACGAGCAGCGCTAGACCGGTATCAGCCTCCAGGGTATGTGGGCGGATAGCCTTGCGGGTATGAACGAGGGCGCCCTGCTGGATCACCTGACCCTTCCAGAACAGTTTGACGTGGTGGTGCACCCCGTGCGCGAACTGCGCGGAGACGTGCGGGCTCAGCCCAGCAAGAACTACACCACCCGTTACCTGCTGGCCGCTGCCCTGGCCGAAGGAGAGACCCGGGTGGTCGGGGTGGCGACCAGCGAGGACGCTCACGCCATGCTGCGCTGCCTGACGGACTGGGGAGCGGGCATCGAGCACATCGGGGACGATGTGGTGATCCGCGGGTTCGGGGCAGCGCCCCGCGCGGGCGTCACCCTCAACCCAGGCAATGCGGGCGCCGTGGCGCGCTTCCTGATGGGAGTCGCGGCCCTGACCCGTGACACCACCCTTGTGACCGACCACCCTGACTCCCTGGGACGCCGGCCTCAGGGGGACCTGCTCGAAGCCCTGGAGCGCCTGGGTGCCCGCGTGAGCAGCAACGAAGGCCGCCTGCCCGTCACCATTTCTGGCCCGGTGCGCGGCGGCGTGGTCGAGGTCAGTGCCGAGCGCAGCAGCCAGTACGCCAGCGCCCTGATGTTCCTGGCGCCGCTGCTGCCCGGCGGACTGGACCTGCGCCTCACCGGACAGATCAAAAGCCACGCGCCGCTGCGTCAGACGCTCGATACCCTGGCGGCCTTCGGGATACGTGCCAGCGCCAGCGACGACCTGAGCCGCGTGCAGATTCCCGGAGGGCAGCGCTACCAGCCCGGCCGGGTTTTGGTGCCGGGCGACTACCCCGGTTCGGCTGCGCTGCTGGCCGCCGCGGCGCTCCTTCCTGGCGAGGTCCGGCTGTCGAACCTGCGGGAGAACGACCTGCAGGGAGAACGGGAAGCCGTGGATGTCCTGCGTGAGATGGGCGCGGACATTCACCGCGAAGGTGACACGCTGATTGTTCGGGGAGGCCAGACCCTGCGGGCCGTGAACCGCGACGGCGACGGATTTACCGACGCGGTGCAGGCCCTGACGGCGGCGGCGGCGCTGGCTGAAGGAACCACCACCTGGCACAACGTCTATACCCTGCGCCTCAAGGAATGCGACCGCATTTCCGACACCCGCCGGGAACTTGAGCGCCTGGGCCTTCAGGCCCGCGAGACCGAAGACAGCCTCAGCGTGACGGGCGCAGCTCAGATTGCCGGCGGAGTCACGGCCGACGGGCACGGCGACCACCGCATGATCATGCTGCTGACCCTGCTGGGCCTGCGCGCTGAGGCGCCCGTCCGGATTACCGGCGCGCATCACATCCGCAAGAGCTACCCGCAGTTCTTTGCGCATCTGCACTCGCTGGGCGCCCGGTTTGACTTCGTGGAACGGGACACTTGAGAGACTCGTACCCCTGGGTATGTTTCCGCCCCACGATGCGCCGCTGACCGCACATCAGCGGCTTCTCCTTCTGATCTGCACCCTGATGTTCCCGCCGCTGCTGCTGATGCACGCTGCACTTGCCGTGTGGTTTCAGGACTCGTTTCCGCAGCGTGCCAGGAGTTTTGCCTGGGTCGGTCTGACCTTCCTGCAGGGTTTAGCTGTGATCGTGGTGCTCACAGGCGCAATGGCGTTCATTTTTCAGGCGCTTCGCGGCTTCTGAACTCGCAGCAGCTTCTGCGCATTTCTGACATGATTATTGACAGCGCTGGCTTACACTCGCGGCATTCACGCCGCAGACAGGGAGGCTACCGTATGACCCAGTACACCAACCCGGACCTGATTGGAGATTCACCCGCCTGGATGAGCTTTATCTGGATCGCGTTCACCGTGAGCATGACGCTTATGCTGGTTGGCATCTATTACCTGCCGGTGGACTGGTGGATTCGTGGTTACCTGTACATGGGCACCTTGTTCCTGACGGCCAGCACCCTGACGCTCAGCAAGTCGCTGCGCGACCGCCATGAGTACGAACGTATGGTCAACCGTGTCAAAACAGCCCGCACGGAGCAGGTTCTGAACAAATACGAGAGTTGAGGCCCCGCAGCCTGTCTCTTTACCGGCCTGGACGCCTGTTCTCACCCCCGGACGCTGAAATGGGGGACATGTTAAGAGTCCTGCTGATTGCTGCGCTGGCCCTGGGTCCTGCTGTTCCTGCTGGTGCTCAGGCGCCGGCGCTCAAACTTCCTGCTGGCTTCACCGCGACCACCTATGCCGAAGGCTTCGAGAAACCACGCTTCATGGTGGTTGCCAGCAATGGCGATGTGCTGCTCAGCGACACTTCGGCTGGCCTCGTGTACCTGCTGCCGGACCGCAACAGCGATGGCCGCGCCGACAGCCGCCTGGTTTATGCCCGGGGGCTCAATCAACCGCACGGGCTGGCCATCCGTGGAGGCTACCTGTACGTGGCGAATACGGACAGTGTGGTGCGCTTTGCCTATAAGGCCGGGGACCGTCAGGCCAGCGGCGCGCCACAGAAGGTGGTCAGTCTGCCAGGAGGTGGGGGCCATTCCACCCGGACCATCGAATTCGGCCCCGACGGCCGGATGTACGTCTCGGTGGGCAGCACCTGCAATGTCTGCGAGGAAGAGGACCCTAAGCGCGCCGCCGTATGGGTGTATGACTCCGACGGCAAAAACGGCAGACCCTACGCCACCGGCCTGCGCAACGCCGTGGGGCTGGAGTGGTTCGGCGGGCAGCTTTTCGCCACAAACAACGGCCGCGACCAGCTGGGAGACGATATTCCGCCGGAAAGCTTCTTCAAGCTGCGCGCCGGCGGCTTTTACGGTTGGCCGTACTGCTACACCGTTCGCGCTGGGCAGGCTCAGGTCTGGGACAGGGACTTCGGGCGCAAGACCGCCTCCACTTGCAAGACCGCCGTCCCTGCCTTTGCCCTGACGACTGCCCACTCCGCACCGCTGGGCCTGGCGTTCTATACAGGAAAAACCTTTCCAGCAGCCTACCGGGGCCAGATGTTCGCGGCGCTTCACGGCAGCTGGAACCGGTCGGAAAAGAGCGGGTACAAGGTGGTAGCCGTGGACCCGAAGACCGGTAAGGTCACCGATTTCCTGACCGGGTTCCTGCGCGGCGAGCAGGTCAGCGGGCGTCCGGTGGATCTGGCTGTGGCGCGCGACGGGGCTCTGCTGCTCAGCGACGACGGGGCCGGTAAAGTCTGGCGCATTCAGTACGGTAAGTAGGGTCAGGCTTGGGGTTGACCTTTCGCCAGACGCTGCCTGGTCCGGAGCTGGCGAGGTCTCACCTTGTGCACGGGCAAGTTTTGCTCAGGCGCGGTATCCTTGAGAGCGTGTTTGTTCCTGACGTGCCGCGTCCTCACGGTCAGGTGAGGGTTTGAAGCTCAGCCGGTTGCCACCGGGCTTTGCGCTGAATACTGCCGCGCAGGGTCTGGCTCTACGCCAGGAAGCGGTGCAGCAGATCGCCCGCACCTGGATCCCAGGCGGCTGGCGTGCCGAGGGCGAAGTCACCGATGGTGGCAAGACCTTCCAGGCCAGTGTGGAGCTGACCCCGCCTCCCGACCCTCAGCTGCTCGGCTCCAACTGCACCTGCGGGCGTTACCGGTGCCGTCACGTGGCGGCGCTGGTCCTGTCCACCGACCCGCCAGAGGGAACGCCGCCGGCCACCCCGGCTGCTCCGCCGCGTGTAGAAGAGCCCCTGGAGGCACGCGTTTCGCAGTGGCTGGAAAGCTTTAGTGATGGGCCGGTCTCCGCGCGCGGGCGCCAGTATGAGCTGCGCTATGTCCTGCGCCTGCTGCCGGGCACCTCGGCCCAGGGCGCGGCGCCACGGGGCCGGGTGGCGATCCAGGTGCTGCGCCTTCCACTGCGATCGGACGTCCCGGATGTGCGGGCTGCAGAGGTATATGCCCTGCCGCGCAGCCTGTCCACCGCGCCGGCCTTCGCGCGCCGTGACGCCGAGGTGCTGACCCTCCTGGAGATGACGACCTCCACCGTGCACGCCCCTGGCCGCTGGGAGGACGCGGTGCACGCCCTGGGTGACCATCCCGCCACTGACCTGCTGCTCGACACCCTGCTGGAGACCGGTCGGTTGTGCTGGGAGCGGGTGGATACGCCTGTGACGCGCGGCCCTGACCTGAAAGGGGTGCTGGGCTGGGGCAGCGACGCGAAAGGCATGCAGTTTCCCACCCTGCTGCTGCCCGACGCACCCGACGCGCTGCTGCTGCCGCTGCACACCCGGCCCTGGGCAGTGCGGCCGCAGGCCCATGCGCTGTGCCGCGTGACCACCAGTGCGCCCCCCGCCAGGGTCAGCCGCTTCCTGGCCGGGCCTTCGCTGACCACGGCCCAGGCCACGGCCCTGGCGCACGCCATCACAGCTTCGGGGACCGCGCTGCCTGTGCCGCAGACCGTGCAGGTTCAGGAGGAGACGCTGCCGTATACGCCGCAGCTGCACCTGTCCGGCCGGGTCATGACCGTGCATGTTCGTGACCGCTGGATGCTGCGGCCCGAAACCCGGACCTTCCCGGTTGCCGAGCTCCGTCACGCCTACGGGGGGCTGACGCTGCCCGATGCTAATCACGACGGTCCCGACGGTGCCACGGAGCACATGCCGGCGCTGTACCGCGCTGGGGTGCTGACCCGGGTGCGGCGTGATCCGGTCCAGGAACGCCACGCCCTGGAGCAACTGCAGCATGCCGGTTTTGACCGCATGGACCGGGTATTCGAGGAAGACTTTGGCCTGCCGCCTGAAACCCACAGCCTGCTGACGTTAGGCGACGAGGACTCCTGGATGGCCTTTATGCGTGAAGGCCGCGAAGCGCTTGAAGCCCAGGGGTTTACCCTGCACCTGCACCCCGACTTCCCGCTGAACTTCGCCGAAATTGAGGACTGGTACGGCGAGGCCGACGACAGCTTCGGCGGCTGGTTCACCCTGGACCTGGGGATTGTGGTGGACGGCGAACGGGTCAGCCTGATTCCCGTGCTTGCCGATCTGATCGCCCGCCAGCCTGAACTGTTCACAGCCGAGGCGCTTGAGGCACTGGACAATGACGAGACGCTGTATGCGGCGCTGGGCGACGGCCGCCGTGTGGCTCTGCCCGCCGGGCGGGTGCGCTCCATCCTGAGCGTGCTGGTCGAACTCCACCTGCGTGACCTGCCCGACGGTCCACTCAGGCTGCCGCTGCTGGACGCCGCGCGGCTGGCGCAGCTCGAGGGCGCGGTGCAGGCCCGCTGGGTGGGCGCCGACAAACTGCTGGAACTGGGTCGGCGCCTGCGCGACTTCCAGGGCATCCAGCCTGTGGCGCCGCCTGAAGGGTTGCACGCCGAAATGCGTCCTTACCAGCTGCAGGGACTGGCCTGGCTGCAGTTTCTGCGCGAGCTCGGCATGGGCGGCATCCTGGCTGATGACATGGGGCTGGGCAAGACCCTGCAGACCCTGGCCCACCTGCAGCTGGAAAAGAACGCTGGTCGCGCCGACCGGCCCAGTCTGGTGATCGCGCCGACCAGCGTGATCGGCAACTGGCGCGCCGAAGCGGCCCGCTTTACACCGGACCTGAAAGTGCTGACCCTGCACGGCAAGGACCGCCGCGAGCACTTTGACCGCATTCCCGACGCAGACATCGTGCTGACCACCTATCCACTCCTGCCCCGCGATCTGGTCGAGCTGGGCGCACACGCCTACCATTTCGTGATTCTGGATGAGGCTCAGAACATCAAGAACAGCAAGACGGCCGCGGCAAAAGCGGCGGGCAGCCTGGATGCGCGTCACCGTCTGGCACTCACCGGCACGCCTCTGGAAAACCATCTCGGCGAGCTGTGGTCCCAGTTCAACTTTCTTTCGCCGGGCCTGCTGCACGACGAGCGAACCTTTCGGGACCTGTACCGCACGCCGATTGAAAAGCGGGGCGATCCTCACCGCCGCGCCGCCCTGGCCGCGCGTGTGCGCCCCTTTATCCTGCGTCGTGAAAAGCGTGATGTGGCGCGCGAACTGCCGCCCAAGACCGAGATCCCCGTGCGGGTCACGCTTGACGGTGACCAGCGTGACCTGTACGAAACGGTGCGCGTCACCATGGAGTCCCGGGTCCGTGAGGAACTGCGCGCGCGGGGCCTGAACCGCAGCACCATAGCCATCCTGGACGCCCTGCTCAAGCTGCGTCAGGCGGTCACCGATCCGCGTCTGGTCAAGCTGGAGGCCGCCCGGAACGTACAGGGCAACGCCAAGTTCGAGTGGCTGCAGGGCAACCTGCCGCAGATGCTCGAAGAAGGCCGCCGGGTGCTGATCTTCAGTGGGTTTGCCACCCTGCTGAGCCATCTGGAGCAGTGGCTGCGTGAGGAAGGCACTCCGTACAGCATGATCACCGGGCAGACCCAGGACCGGCAGACGCAGATCGACCGCTTCCAGAATGGGGAAACCCATGTGTTCCTGATTACCCTCAAGGCGGGTGGGGTGGGCCTGAACCTGACAGCTGCCGACACGGTCATTCACTACGATCCCTGGTGGAACCCGGCAGCCGAGGATCAGGCCACTGACCGCGCCTACCGCATCGGGCAGGACAAGCCGGTGTTCGTGTATAAGCTGATTGCTGCTGGCAGCGTCGAGGAGCGCATTCTGGATCTGCAGTCCCGTAAGGCGTCGCTGGCCCGGGGCATCCTGGACGGTGGGCTCAGCGAGGCCACGCAGCTCACCACACACGACCTGGACCGGCTGTTTGCTCCGCTTGCTGACGGAGACGACGCCGTCGAGCCCCGTCCGGTGGTTTCGGAAGCGCCCGGGGCCTGAGGGCGCAGGTCTGCGGGACAGTGGCCAGCCGAGTCGTTTCGGCACTTTCGCCTCCGCACGGTCAGCTGTGAGGCACTCTCCACAGGCGACGCCGGATTCTCTCATGGACACCCTGTCTGACAGCTCACAAGCCAGAGTTCCAGGGGGGCAGTTCTGATGGGGCTCAGGGTGGATGCACCGCAGCAGCTAGACCGGTCTTGAGTGTTTCCTGGGCTGCGCGCTATTCTCGCCAGGATGACCGTGTATGGCGCGTGGTGGTGGCCCAGCTTCGCCTGGGAGTGACGCGCTGTTTTTGTTTGATTGCACGCGCCCAGGTGGTTTCCAGACCACCGGGCGCTTTTTCTTGTTCCATACGGGAGCCGCATGACACAGACCCTCAACGCCCAGATTGTCGTCCAGGAGCTGAATGCCGACCTGGACACCCCCGTGACCGCTTACCTGAAAGTTGCTCAGGGTGAAACCGTTTCCTTTTTGCTGGAAAGTGTCGAAGCTGGTGAAAAGCTGGGGCGCTACTCGTTTATTGGCGTTGGCGAGCAGGGCACCTTCGTCTACCGGGACGGGCAGGTGCAGAGCAGTGGGGTATTCGGAGAGTTCAGCGGTCCGGAAGCCGACCCTCTGGCGCGGCTGTATCAGGTGACGGCGCGGTCGGTGGAGGTGCCTCAGGGACTGCCGGCTTTTGTGGGTGGCGCTGTGGGCTTCGCTGCCTACGACATTATCCGCGCCTACGAGACGCTGCCGGACCAGAATCCAGACGAGCTCAATATCCCCGACGCCCTGTTTATTGCGCCGCGTGGCATGGTCATCTATGACCATCTCAAGCACCGCCTGATCGCTGTGGCGACCGCAGAAAAGAAGGCTGAGGCTGACGCGATGCTGCGTGAACTGGTCTCCAGGCTGCGGGCTCCACTGCCTGAGGTTCCGGGCCGTGAGCCTGCCCCCGCCCCTGAGTTCACCAGCAACTTCACGCCTGAGGGCTACATGGCTGCCGTAGAGAAAGCCCTTGACTACATCCGTGCCGGGGACGTGTTTCAGGTGGTGCCCAGCCAGCGCTTCAGCGCAGACCTGACCGTACATCCCTTTGCGTTGTACCGGGCCTTGCGGCGCGTCAATCCCAGCCCGTACCTGGGGTATCTCGCGCTGGGAGACGTGACCCTGGTGGCCAGCAGCCCTGAGAGCCTGCTGCGCAGCGACGGGCATGAAGTCATCACGCGGCCTATTGCCGGGACCCGGGTGCGCGGGCAGACGCCTGAGGCCGATAACGCCAACGCTGCCGAGCTGCTGGCCGATGAGAAGGAGCGGGCCGAGCACCTGATGCTGGTGGACCTGGGACGCAACGATCTGGGGAAGGTCAGCGCTTATGGCAGTGTGCGCGTGCAGGACGCCTTCTCCGTCGAGCGCTACAGCCACGTCATGCACATCGTTTCGACGGTTGCTGGCCAGCTTCGAAGCGGTCAGACCCCACTTCACGCCCTGGCCAGCGTGCTGCCGATGGGAACCGTCAGCGGCGCTCCCAAGATCCGGGCCATGGAAATCATCGACGAACTTGAGCCGGTCAGGCGCGGCCCGTACGGCGGCGCTTTCGGCTATATCGCCTTTGACGGCAGCCTCGACATGGCGCTGACCCTGCGCACGATGGTGATTGCCGGCGGAAGACTGCATATTCAGGCCGGTGCAGGCGTGGTTGCCGACAGTGACCCAGCCAGTGAGGAACTCGAGACCCGCAGCAAGGCCGCCGCGCTGATGCGTGCGGTCGAGCTTGCCGCTGGAGGGCTGTGATGCTCATGGGCCAGGCCCGGCAGCACGGCATATTTCTCATCTGCCCAAGGACAACAAATATGACGGTGACCGCATGACCCCGCTGCGAATCCTCCTGATCGACAACTACGACTCGTTTACCTACAACCTCGTGCAGTACCTCGGTGAGCTCGGGGCCGAGCTGACCGTCTGGCGCAACGACGCCTTCACACTCGACGACGTGCGGGCGCTGAATCCCGATGGCATTGTCGTGTCTCCTGGTCCCTGCACGCCGGCCGAGGCCGGGCAGAGCGTCGACGTGATCCGGGCTTTTGGCCCCAGTGTCCCCATGCTGGGCGTCTGCCTGGGACACCAGAGCATCGGGGAGGCCTACGGCGCGCGGGTGGACCGGGCCATGCTGCCGGTTCACGGCAAAACCAGTCCGGTCCGGCATGACGGTCAGGACCTGTTTGCAGGACTGGAACAGGACGTCCGGGTGACCCGGTACCACTCTCTGGTGGTGCGTGACCTCCCCGAGGAGCTGCAGGCCACCGCCTGGACCACCGATCCCGAAGAAGAGGTCGTGATGGCGCTGCGCCACCGCGAGTACCCGGTCTATGGTCTGCAGTTCCATCCCGAAAGCATCGAGACCCAGGCCGGCATGGACATGCTGCGTAATTTCCTGGCCCTGGTGCGCGAACATCGGACCGTGTCCACACGCCCGGAGCAACAGGCATGATTCATGCCCGACTGATGAACGGAGAAGTGCTCTCGCAGGCAGAGGCCGCCGCCTTCATGCACGAGGTCATGGAAGGCGGCATGAGCCCGGCGCGGCTCGCTGCTGCCCTGGCTGCGCTGAGGGTGCGTGGCGAAACCCCCGAGGAGATCGCGGGATTCGCGCAGGCGATGCGCGCGAGTGCCGTGCGGGTGGAGGTGCGCCCACGCGAGGTACTGCTGGATGTGGTGGGTACCGGTGGCGACGGCGCGCACACCTTCAACATCAGCACGACCACCGTGTTTGTCCTGGCTGGTGCAGGGATTCCCATCGCCAAACACGGCAACCGCGCCGCAAGCAGCCGCTCAGGCAGCGCGGACGTCCTGGAAATGCTGGGCGTAAACCTGGACGCGGCTCCAGACGTTGTGGCAGGCGCCGTGAACGAACTGGGGATAGGTTTCATGTTTGCGCGCAACTACCATCCGGCGCTGCGGCATGCTGCGCCGGTCCGCGCCGATCTGGCTGCCCGCACGGTATTTAACATTCTGGGGCCGCTGGCTAATCCAGCCGGAGCCACCCACCTGCTGGTGGGCGTGTACAGCCCGCACCTGACGCGGGTGCTGGCCGAGGTGCTTCGGCTGCTGGGTACGCGGGGAGCCACGGTGGTGCACGGCGACGGGCTGGATGAATTCACGGTCTGCGGCCCGAATACGGTGACCGGCCTGCGGGACGGCGAACTGGTTGACCGGATCATTCATCCTGAGGAGGCCGGGCTGTCTCAGCACCCCAAAGAAGCCATCGTGGGCGGTACACCGGCCGAGAACGCTGAGATCACCCGGGCTCTCCTGACCGGGGGGGGAACTGCGGCCCAGCGCGACATCGTGGCGCTCAATGCGGGCGCGGCCCTGCGAACGGTGGGACGCGTGGGCAGCATCCGCGAGGGGGTCGAGGTTGCCCGCGAGGTGATGAACGGCGGGCAGGGCTGGGACGTGTTGCAGCGCTATGCCACCTACACCCGCCGCTGAGCAACACCCCGGAGAAGCAACTACAGCAGAGGACCACTTTCCAACCTCAGGAAAGCGGTCCTCTGCTGATTGTTTCAGCGTGGCGGTAGCAGCAGTTTGCCTTCCAGCGGTGTGCTGAGCACGATACTGGTATCGCACGTGAAACCCATCTGAATCAATTCGCCCAGCAGCCCCTCTAATTCCCCTACGTCAGGCACGGCGACCTTCAGGATGCAGCTGTTGTCGCCGGTAACGCTGTGGCACTCCAGCACGCTGTCGTGGCGGGTAGCCCAGCGCACCAGCGTGGGATCGTTGCGTCCTGAGTCCTGCACGCCGATAAACGCGGTAATGGTGCGCCCCAGCGGCTTGGTGGCCACCCGCACCCCATATCCCAGGATGACACCAGCATCTTCCAGGCGCCGCACCCGTTCGGTCACCGCTGGTGCACTCAGGCCGACGCGGCGGCCCAGCTCACGCATGCTCAGACGCGAGTCGCGCTGCAGCTCTTCCAGAATGCGGTGGTCCAGGGAATCCAGGTGCGTGCTGTGTTGCTTCATATGACCTCGAACGAGAACGGCGCGGTCCACTAGTAGGGACCCCGGGAAAAGGGTGGAAACGGTGAGTTACAGGTGCTGACTGCAGGACGGCTTCAAACAGCTCTGATAAAGCCATCTTAACAATTGTAAGGCGTAAGGTGGCAAATGAGAACTTTGCGGGCACCGTGACCCCACCTCCTGGGAGGTGACGAACATTCCAATCACTGGGGCTGTCAGAAGACAATAGGGGAGTCAACCACGTTCTACCGAGCCCTGATTTTCAAGCCCCTGGAGGCCCCCTATGCCTGACCGTCATGCCCTGCATCCGCAGGCCACCACCCGCAGCCAGCAGATGCTGCCCCGCAATTACCGCGCCCCCAAATGGGCCGATGTCCCTGATGAGCAGTGGTACGACTGGAAGTGGCAACTCAAGAACCGCATCAATTCGGTTGCCGAGCTTGAAGAAGTGATCCGGCTGACGGACAGCGAGCGCCAGGGTGCCAGCGCCGAGGGTATTTTCCGCCTGGACATCACTCCGTACTTCGCCAGCCTGATGGACCCCGAGGATCCCACCTGCCCGGTCCGGCGTCAGGTGATTCCCACGCACCACGAGCTCACGCCGTTTACCTCCATGATGGAGGATTCTCTGGCCGAGGACAAACACAGCCCCGTGCCCGGCCTGGTGCACCGTTACCCCGACCGTGTGCTGATGCTGGTGACCACCCAGTGCGCGAGCTACTGCCGCTACTGCACGCGCAGCCGCATCGTGGGTGACCCCAGCGAAACGTTCAACCCTGCCGAGTACGAGGCTCAGCTCAACTACCTGCGCAATACCCCGCAGGTGCGTGACGTGCTGCTCTCCGGCGGCGACCCTCTGACCCTGGCGCCTAAGGTGCTGGGCCGCCTGCTGGCCGAGCTGCGCAAGATCGAGCACATCGAGATCGTGCGTATCGGCACGCGCGTCCCGGTCTTCATGCCCATGCGCGTGACCCAGGAACTGTGCGACGTGCTCTCGGAAAACCACCCGGTGTGGATGAACATTCACGTGAACCACCCGCGTGAAATTACGCCGGAAGTGGCTGAAGCGTGCGACCGCCTGACCCGCGCAGGTGTGCCCCTGGGCAACCAGAGCGTGCTGCTGCGTGGCATCAACGACCATCCCGTGATCATGCAGAAGCTGGTGCGCGAACTTGTGAAGATCCGTGTGCGTCCGTACTACATCTACCAGTGCGATCTCGTGCACGGTGCGGGCCACCTGCGCACCACCGTCAGCAAGGGCCTGGAGATCATGGAAAGTCTGCGCGGTCACACCAGCGGTTACAGCGTCCCCACCTACGTCGTGGACGCGCCCGGTGGCGGCGGCAAGATTCCCGTCGCACCGAACTACGTACTGTCGCACAGCCCAGAAAAGCTCATTCTGCGCAACTTCGAGGGCTACATCGCCGCGTACTCCGAGCCAACCGACTACACCGGCCCCGACATGGCGATCCCCGAGGACTGGCACCGCAAAGAGCCTGGTCAGAGTGGCATTTTTGGTCTGATGGAGGGCGAGCGCATTTCCATCGAGCCCAAGGAATTCAGCGAAAGCCGCAACCGTCCCGGTACGACCAAGCACCGTCTGAACAGCCGCGAGGACAAGTGGGAGGCGCACGGAATTGGCACAGCAGAAAGCAACGCTGGCCCTCTCGCGCACGACACCTCCCTGACCGATACCGCGCCTGACGGTATGGTGCAGACTCCCCAGCCCATAGAAACCGAGCCGCACTCTGTCAGCGGCGACTGACCGCCCAGGCCGAGGGCTCAGCCGACCTGCGCCCTGCTTTTCTTGCCCCCTCTTTTCTCAGGAGCTTCCATGACTATTGCCATCAAACCCCGTCGGCCTGAACTCAAGACTGCTCTGCCCGGCCCGAACACCCGCGCCATCATGGACCGCGACGCTCTGCATCTGTCCACCTCCTATATGCGCCCCTACCCGTTCGTGCCCGATCACGGTGAGGGCGTGTGGCTGACCGACGTGGATGGCAACACCATGCTGGATTTCTTCGCGGGAATTGCTGTCAGCACCACCGGGCATGCGCACCCGCACGTCGTAAAGGGCGTGCAGGAGCAGATCACGAAGTTCACGCACGTCTGCCTGACCGACTACCCCCAGGAGATCACCACCAGCCTTGCCGAGCGGCTCGTCAAGCATGTGGAGCGTCCCGGGGAGAAGTGGCGTGTGTTTTTCGGAAACTCCGGCGCTGAAGCAGTCGAGGCGGCGATTAAACTTGCGCGCAACCACACCGGACGCACGCACATCATCTCCACCATGGGCAGCTTCCACGGCCGGACTTATGGCGCCATCACGTTGACCGGCAGCAAGACCAAGTACAAGCGCGGCTTTGGCCCCCTCCTGCCGGCCGTCAGTCACGTGCCGTATCCCAATCCCTTCCGTCCGCCGCTGGGCTCTACGCCTGAAACCTGCGGTCAGGCTGTCATCGACCACATCGAGAGCCTGTTTGTCGGGGTAATTCCAGCTGACGAGGTAGCCGCGATCATTATTGAACCCATGCAGGGTGAGGGCGGCTACATCATTCCGCCCGCTGATTTCCTGCCCAAGCTGCGCGCCCTGTGTGACAAGCACGGCATCATGCTGATCTTCGATGAGGTGCAGGCCGGTATGGGCCGCAGCGGCAAAATGTTCTCCTTCCAGCACTTCTTTGAACACGGGGATGTTCAGCCCGACATGATCACGCTCGCCAAGGGTATTGCTTCGGGCATGCCCATCAGTGCGCTGCTGGCCAAGGAAAGCGTCATGACCTGGCCGGTCGGATCACATGGCAGCACCTACGGCGGCAATCCGGTGGCCGCTGCGGCCTCTCACGCCACCCTGGACCTGCTTGAAGGCGTCGTCAAGCACCCCGGCTGTGGAGACAACCTGATGGACAATGCCACCCAGGTGGGCGACTACATCATGGCTGAGCTTAAGAAGATGCAGGCGCAGTTTCCGTTTCTGGGCGACATTCGCGGCAAGGGCCTGTTTATCGGTCTGGAGTTCGTCAAGCCTGACGGCAGCCCTGATGGCGCGCTCCGTGACCGGGCAAGTATGGCCATGTTCGAGAAAGGCCTGCTGAACCTGGACTGCGGCGAAGCAGTCATCCGCATCAGCCCGCCTCTGATCCTGACCCGGGAGGACGCTGAAACGGGCCTGCAGATCATGCGCCAGGCACTCAGTGAACTGAAGTAATCGCTTTAGCTCTGTGCTGAACGCGTGTGCCTGACAACCGACGAGACTGATGCCCTCATGACATGAGGACGCCAGTCTCGTTAAGCTGTCGGTCGCTTCAAAGAATTCATCTTTATACTGGAGTTCTCATGAATAGAAATGTCCTGAAGGGCAGCTTTGTGATGCTTGGTCTCACAGCCCTGCTTTCTGCGTGTGCAACCACTGCGCCTGTCTCTACCTACACCTGTCCGGCTGACGCCACCGTGACCGGCATTGCTGCGGTTCAGGGCGCTGGAGAGGCCAGCCCGCTGGTCGGGCAGACAGTCACCGTTCGCGGAGTGGTAACGTTGGACGCCCAGCCTGGCCTGAGCGGGTTTTATCTGCAGGATGTCAAGCCCGACGCCGATGACAAGACCAGTGACGCACTATTTGTGTTTACAGGAACCACCCCCAAAGACGTCAAGTTGGGCGACGTGGTACAGGTGACCGGTACTGTCAAGGAATTCAACGGCCTGACCGAACTCGACCCGGTGACGGCCGTGACTGCCTGCGGCAAGACCATGCTGCCCCTGGCAACCACCGTTACCTTCCCACTGACCACCCCTACCGCCCTTGAAGCGGTCGAGGGCATGCTGGTGCGGGTGGCCACGCCCATGACCGTCACGGACACGTTTACCCTGGGACGCTTCGGCGAACTTGGGCTGTCCAGCGGAGGCCGCCTGTTCAACCCCACCAACGGTCAGGGGGGCACAGCGCAGAGCAACAAGCTGCGTACCCTGCGTCTGGATGACCTGAGCAGCAAGCAGAACCCCGCGACCATTCCGTACCTGACCGGCACCGACCCCCAGACCGCAACCCGGCGCGCAGGCGACACCGTGACCAACCTTGAAGGTGTCATCCACTACGCCAACAACGCGTACAAGCTGCAGCCCACCAAGACCCCCGTATTCACGGCCAGCAACCCGCGCACCGCAGCGCCCAAGGACGTGGGCGGCACCCTGAAGGTGGCGGGGGCCAACGTGCTGAACTACTTCACCACGCTGGGCAGTGCCGGCCGTGGCGCAAGCAACTCCACTGAATTTACGCGCCAGAAGGCTAAAATCGTGGCCGAGCTGCGTGCGCTGAACGCCGACGTCATCACTCTGATGGAAGTCGAAAACAATGGCGAAGTTGCACTGGACGACCTCGTGACGGCGCTCAACGCGGCGGCCGGGAAGACCGAGTTTGCCAGCGTAAAAACCGGGAAAGTCGGTACGGACGCTATCCGCATGGCGATCATCTACCGGCCTGACCGGGTCGAGACCGTCGGTGGTCCTCAGATCGATACGAACGCGGTGCACAGCCGCCCACCCGTTGCCCAGACATTCCGTGACCTCGGCGGCAAGGGCATCTTTACGGTGGTGGCCAACCACTTCAAGAGCAAGGGAAGCTGCCCCGCCAGTGGCGACGTGGACATGGGCCAGGGCTGCTGGAATCTGCTGCGCGTGGATCAGGCCAAGGCCCTGCTGGAGTTTGCTGGCAGGCTCAAAGCAGTTGATCCCGATGTGCTCCTGATGGGTGACCTCAATGCCTACGGCGAAGAAGACCCGATCAAGACCATCGAGGCAGCTGGTTTCGAAAGCCTGAATAAGCGCATTCCCGCTGAGGACCGCTACAGCTACCAGTTCAACGGCGAGTTTGGTTACCTCGACCATGCGCTGTCGAGCTCAACGCTGAGTGCTCAGGTCACCGGTATCACCGAGTGGCACATCAACAGCGATGAGCCTGTGGTCCTGGACTACAACATCGAGTTCAAGAAGCACCCTGAGTGCACCGCGACCAACTGCACCAGCCCGGACCTGTACGCCCCCACGCCTTACCGCAGCAGCGACCACGATCCCGTGCTGGTGGGCCTGACCCTGAAGGCCGACGGGGATCCTGTGATTCCAGTAACGGTGAGCGCCACTGGCAATGACACTGTCACGGCGGGAACCGCCTACAGCCTGACCTACACGGCCGGAGGCACCCCTGACAGCGTGAGCGTGAACTGGGGCGACGGCAGCACCGAGACCCTGGCGGTGGGCGGCGGCACAGCAACGCATACCTACGCTGCAGCTGGCACCTTCACGATCACTGTGACCGCGAAGCGTGGCGCACTGACCAGTACCACCACCAAGACGGTGACCGTGCAGGCAGCGCCGGTAGTCGGGAAGGGCCGTTTGGTCATCAGTCAGGTATATGGCGGGGGCGGCAACGCCGGAACAACATACAAGAATGACTTTGTTGAACTGTTTAACGCAGGGACTGCAGCTATCAGCACGGCTGGCCTGAGCGTGCAGTACGCTGGCGGCACCAATACCTTCAGTGCAGCGAATACCTTTGCGCTGCCCACTGCCACAATGCAGCCAGGGGCCTACTTCCTCGTGCAACTGGCGGCGGGCACGGCCACTACTGGCGGGACACAGGCTCTTCCGGCGCCTGACGCCACCGGCACCCTGGCCCTGGGTGCCCAAGCGGGAAGGGTTGCATTGGTTGCGAACGCTGAGCCCGCGACAGGAGTTGCTGACACCGATGTGCTGGACTTTGTGGGGTACGGCAGCGTCACCGAGTTTGAGGGCGCCGCCCCGGTGGCTGCTACGGCTAACACGACCAGCGCCCTGCGCAAAGGAGCCGGATGCACCGACACCAACCAAAACGCCGCTGATTTCACGGTAGGTACGCCTGCACCTCGAAACAGCGCCAGCGCGGTCAACGTCTGCACGCCCTGAGCTGCACAGATTGATTCTTCAAAGAGCGCCGGGCAACTTGCCCGGCCGCTTTCTTTTTAAAGTTCTGCTCAATACGCCCCGGTGCGTCGCTCCAGCTCGCTGAGCACCTCGCCGGCGTGTGTAGCCGGATTGACAGTGCGCCAGTGGCAGGCCAGCTCACCTTCCGGGCCAATCAGGAATGTCTCGCGGGAGGCAATGCCCAGCAGTCCCCTTAAGCCGGTGACCACGCCGTAGTCACGGGCAAGCCGTTTCCTGCCATCAGGAATAAGGGGGAACGACAGCCTGCACTGGTCCCGGAAGCTGGCCTGCCGCGCCTCGGTATCGGTGCTGACCCCAATAACCGTCGCGCCCAGTCGTTCAAACTCTGGAAGCACTGCCTCAAAGCGCTGTGCCTCGATGCTGCATGCCGGTGTATTGGCTTTTGGATAGAAGTACAGTACGACCCACTGGCCACGCATGGCTGACAGGCTGACACGGCGGCCATCGTCACTGCGAACATCGAAGGGCGGAGCCTGACGGCCGACCTGAAGACTCATGACCCGCATTCTACGGGCGCAGCTAGAATGCGCCGGTGTCCACACTTCTTGCCCCTCTGCATCCCTATGCGGGCCGGGTCGTGGTGGTTGGTGTGTCGGGCGGCGCAGATTCCGTGGCGCTGCTGCGGGCACTGGTGCAGGCTGAAGCCCGCCCTGTGGTGGCTCACCTTGACCACGCCCTGCGGCCGAACTCGGCGGAGGACGCCCAGTGGGTGCACGATCTCGCTGAACAGCTGGGGGCAGCCCACACGAGCACGCGGGTTGATGTGGCTGCCGTGGCCGCGCGCCGTGGCTGGAACGTAGAAGATGCTGCCCGCCGGGTGCGTTATGAAGTGCTGAGCCGAGCGGCCCGTCAGCATGGAGCCCACACCGTCATGACGGCGCACACCCGCCGCGATCAGGCCGAAACGGTGCTGATGGGTCTGTTGCGCGGGGAAGCTGTGCTGACCGGAATCCCGGCGGTGCGGGGCCGGGTACGTCGTCCCTGGCTGGATGTCCCCCGAAGTGAGATCGAGGCCTATCTGAAAGCTCTTGGGCAGGAGTGGCGCGAAGACCCCACCAATGCCGACGTGACCTACACCAGGGCGTGGCTGCGTACTGAGGTCATGCCTGTGCTGGCTGCACGGTTTCCAGGAGTGGAGGCAGCGCTGGGCCGGGTGGCAAAGCTGGCTCAGCAGGATGACGAGGCGCTCAGGGATCTTGCCGCAGCCTTGACGCCACATGCCCCGCGCGACCGTGTTCCGCTGGCGGTGCTGCGGCGGCGGGTAACGCAGGAACTGAAATCTGCAGGCTTACAGTTTCATGTGGGTCAGGTTGATCAGCTGGCTGAGGCGCAGCGCACCGGAGAGACGAGACATGTCACGCTGCTGGGTGGCCGGGGCGTCACGGTAACGGGCGGAGCCCTGCACCTCGCAGCGCGTGCGTGGCCCCTGCCGTCCTTTTCCTGGCCAGAAGACTGGACTCTCCGGACCCGGCAACCAGGAGACCGCATTACTTTGCCAGGCGGAACCCGTAAGGTCAGCGATGTTCTGACGGATCTGAAGATCCCCCGGGATCAGCGGGACGACGTGCCGCTGCTGGTGTCTGCGCAGGGCGTGAAGTGGATCGGTGTAGAGCCGAATATCTGGGCCAAGGGCGCGCGTGCAGTGGTAGGCCAGCCTGCAGACCTGCTCGACACCGCAATGGGGGAGGCCCTGGGATTGGCCCGGGAAGCAGCCCTGGCCCAGGAAGTTCCTGTCGGGGCCGTGGTCCTCGGTCCAGGGGGCCGCATCATAGGAAGTGGGCGCAACACCAGCCGTGCCGACAGCGATATGACGCGTCACGCTGAACTGGCGGCACTGCGCGCAGCCACCGCGGAACTCGGTACTGCGTATCTCACCGGATGCACCCTGGTCGTCACCCTGGAGCCGTGCCCGATGTGCCTGGGCGCGGCGCTTGAAGCGCGGGTGGAACGAATCGTGTACGGCGCGAGCAATCCCAAGGCGGGAGCGCTGGGCGGCGTTTCAGATCTCCTTTCCAGCCACTGGGGACATGTGCCGGCAGTGACCGGAGGAGTGCGGGCTCAGGACGCGGCACGAGTGCTCCGGGATAGTTTTCAGGAACTGAGACAGCGCAGGCTGAAGTCCCCGGACGTGTAGCGAGATATCTGGAGTGACCGGTATGTACTACGAATCCTGGACGCTGTGTTTGAAACAGTCCCGGGCCCCTCAGGTGCTGAACTGCCGGCCTGGACTGGACCTCCGGCGACTCTGACTTTGGGCCAGCTGCCCTGGAGCACATGCAGGGATCACGGTTCAGGCGACATGAGGGGTCCCGTAGGCTGAAATCAGGAGACGGTCTGGCGCAACTCGGCATAGGCCTCACCGACGGCCAGAACAAACCGCTCTATGTTCCCTGGAGCCCCTATATCGATCAGGCTGGCGACGTCAGAAGCATTGAGCGCAGGGTCGGCGCACACCTGGAGCAGCGCGTAATGCACGACGCTGACTCCTGGCCGGGCGCCTCCCGCGGGCAGCCAGGACTCTCTGAGCCGGGGCAGCAGCATCGCTGCAAAGCGTACGATGTCGCCCTCGTGGCGCCGCAGTTCCTTCTGCAACAGCCCCACCGAATGCACTCCTACGTAGTGCAGCAGCTGGGCCAGCCGTTGCGGTCGGTCCGGATCGGGCCAGCCGATAAGGAGCCGCACCTCCAGCGCGCCCGATACGGCGGAGTCCAGGTCGCGTACCGGTGAGATGCCCAGCAGATGCGTCATGCTCTGGGCATCGATATACACACTGTCGGGAGCATCCTGCACCCGCTGGGGAAGATTGGCAGCGTAGTCGCGCGATAGCCGGTGCAGCGCCATAAATTCCTCGTCGGCCATCTCCAGGAGCCCCGACAGACGGTTGAAGCGCCTGCGGACCTCGCGCGGTACCGCCTCCCGGTTCTTGTAGCCCAGGTCATGCTCGATCTCGGCCCAGGCATGCTGCAGGATGCTGCGGATCTGCACCTCGAACCGCAGCCCCGGAAGAACCGTACCCTGGCCCGGTGGGACGCGCAGCACGTAATGCACGCCCATATATCCGAAGCGGTCCGGGTCATGCACTTTGCCCTTATCCACGGAATTAGCCCAGTCCACCTCGAAATGGTCTTCGAGCAGCCGTGAGATCAGTGCCACGTCGGATTCGAAATAGGTAATGACGCGCACGCCCACCAGGTCGGTCAGGTCCTCCAGGGTCCGGTAGCGGCCGGGTTTGCGCCGCAGCTTGTCCGCCAGACTGGCTGGCCGTTTAACGCGGGCGGTAAGGTGGTGAATTTTCAGCCCTGCCTGGCTCAGAACGTTTCCCAGCAGGGCAACCACCGCCTCCCGCTGCTGCTCGTAGAGAGGCAGAGCGTTGGTGTAGGCCGTCACCAGCGTATGGTCCATGTTGGTGGCTCCAGCATAGCGGGCTACCTCAGGCGTGGGGGTGTGGCCCTCATTGTGGCGTGCTAAACCCGGATATGCGCCATCATCATCACCTGGCCCTGCTGAGCCTGCTGGGTGCGCTG
The DNA here is from genome assembly GCF_000020685.1 of Deinococcus deserti VCD115. NCBI lineage: Bacteria > Thermotogati > Deinococcota > Deinococci > Deinococcales > Deinococcaceae > Deinococcus > Deinococcus deserti. Next base: position 1,105,998 of record NC_012526.1, read on the forward strand.
GGCACCTTGCCCGCGTCACCGGCCCGCGCGCAGAGCGCCAGCGACATTTTTGTCTCCTACCCCGAGTCCGGTCACCGGGTGGCCCACAGTCATGTGATTCTGCAGGGAAGTGTGACTCCGGGAGCCACCCTGACCGTGAGCGGGCAGGCTGTTCCTGTAGGCCCGGACGGACTGTTCATGGCCTGGTGGCCGCTTAGGCCCGGAACCAACGACCTGCGCCTTGTCAGCCGGAGCGGCAGCAAAACTGCCACCCGGACCCTGCGTGTCGTTCGTACGGTGCCGCGAGTCCTGCCGGCGTCTCCCACCGCGATTGATCGGGAAACGCTGACTCCACGTGAAGCTGTGGAGTTCTGGGACCTTGCAGGGGACTCGCCAGCCGAGCGGACCGTGAAGGTCGGGTTCGTCGGTTCTCCGGGTGGGCGGGCCACCTTCAGGATCAACGGAGGCGCTGCGGTTCCCATGCGCGAGGGCACAGCTGGAGCGTACTCCGGAACGTTTGTTTTGCCGGTCCAGGCCCTGCTAAAGGACGCGCCGGTCACGGTCAGCCTGACGGGCCGTGACGGCCGGACGGTGACGGCAACTGCTGCCGGGCGCATCAGTGGTGCTACAGGGGAGACCCGCCTGGGTGTTCAGAACCCCGGAAGCGTGCATGGACTGGCCCTGAACGAAGCCACGACGCTGCTGACAGACCTGGCAGGTGCCCCGTTGCTGTACCCCCGCGACGATATGGCGTTTACGCTTGTGGGCCGTCAGGGGCGAGACTACCGGGTGCGGCTGGCGCCTGGCGTGCCGGCTCTGGTCACCCAGACCCAGGTTCAGGTCTCTCCGGGACCCCTGGCCGTGGGCGCGGGTGGGGCCATACAGCTGGAGGCCCTGCGCTCACCGGTTGGGGAGGGGGCGTCGGTTCCAGCACTGTTCTCGCCTCCACCTTTACAGATCAGTCCGGCCGTACCGGTCCCTGCTGTGATGACTGCGCCCGTGATGACTCGTGCACCCAGGCCGGACCTCACGCTGCGTCTTCCACTGGGCGGCGCCCGGCTGCCGTTTACGGTGACCCAGGACAGCCCTCAGCGGCTGGTACTGACGCTCTACGGGCCACTGGCCACGCCGCTCACTGCCCCTCAGGAGACGGATCCATTGTTGGGAAGTGTGGAAGTGCGCCCGCTCGCACTGGAGGTGACGCGCGTGGTGGTGAATCTGACAACTCCGCAGCTTTGGGGCTTTCACGCTGGATACGACGGCAATGACCTGCAATTAACAGTTCGGCGTCCTCCGGCCCTCAACCCAGCGCGGCCGCTTGAAGGCCGGACCATCACGCTGGATCCCGGACATGGGGGCACCCAGGGAGGAGGGGCTGGTAGCCTGCGCACGCCGGAAAAGGGGTTGGTGCTGCCCATTACCCTGCGTGCCGCTGAGCTGCTGCGTGCGCAGGGCGCCACAGTTCACCTCACCCGCACAGCTGACGTCACCGTGAGCCTGTACGACCGTGGGCTCACTGCGGAAGCCACGGGCAGTGACCTGCTGGTGTCGGTCCACGCCAACGCCCTGCCGGATGGGCGCGACCCGCGCGGTGTGCGTGGTCCGGAGGTGTACTTCACCCATCCTCAGGCCCAGCCGCTGGCAGCGTCGCTTCTGGCTGCCCTGCGCGCGGGCCTGCCGGAGATTGGCCCCGGAGCCGGTCTCAAGCCTGGGGCCAATCTGGCGCTGACCCGGCCCAGCGCCCAGATCAGTGTGCTGGTGGAACTCGCCTACCTGACGGATGCGGGCAACCTGCGCGCCCTGCACAACCCCGAAGCACGGGAACGTTTCGCGCAGGCCATTGCAGGTGGAGTCACAGCGTTTTATACGGGGCAGGCCCGGCGCTGACCCTGTGCCGGGCCCCAGAAGCCAGACTTATATCATTGGTTTGGACAGCGTGTCCAGGTGAAGGTAGACCGTCCCCTGGGGCGCCGGCATCCACGCTGGTCAGATCTGATCTATGCCGTCAACTATGGTGAGTTGCCCGGTACGCCGAGCCGAGCCGGCCAAATTGTCGATGCGTATCTTCTGGTGTGGGGCGAAGTGATTGCTGTCCTGGTGCGGACCAACGACCAGGAGGACAACCTGGAGGTCGCCCGGTCCGGAACAGTCTGGACGGATAAAGAAATCATGCAGGCCGTCTTGTTCCCGAAGAGGTTCTTTCAGACCTCTTTAAGGCGTTAGCCTCGGCGCATGACTTCCGCGCATTCTGGAGCCCTGCGTCCTGTAACTCTGATCACCGGCGCGGCGGGCGGCATTGGCCGTGCTCTGGCCCGGCTGCTGGCCTCCGACCATGACCTGATTCTCAGTGGCCGCACCAGCGGACCGTTGGACACATTGTGCGGCGAACTGGGTGCTACGCCTCTTCTGCTTGACCTGACCCGGCCCGATACCTTTGAGGCGGCTGTCGCTGGGCTGGGACGCGTGACCAATGTGGTGCATAACGCTGGTGTGGTGGACCTGGGTCCAGTCGGCACACAGGCCTATGACGTATGGACCCACACCCTGACCGTCAACACGGTCGCGCCAGCAGAGCTGACCCGGCTACTGCTGCCAGGGCTGCGGGCTGCTCAGGGAACGGTGGTGTTCGTCAACAGCGGGGCTGGACTGCGGGCCAATGCCGGCTGGGCCAGTTACGCGGCCAGCAAACATGCGTTGCGTGCGCTGGCCGACGCCCTGCGCGATGAGGAAGCCCCACACGGCGTCCGGGTCACCAGCGTGTATCCGGGGCGCACTGCCACCGAAATGCAGCGCAGGGTCCGCACCCAGGAAGGAGCCGACTACCAGCCGGAGGTGTTTATCCAGCCGGAAACGGTGGCCGCCACCATCGCCTTTGTCCTGAATGCCCCACGCGACGCCTCGCTGACGGACGTGACTGTGAGGCCTGGGCCCCGCGCATGAGCTTCACCGACTCTGGATTCGACTACGACGCGGTGGTGATCGGTGCTGGTCCCGCCGGTCTGAACGCTGCGGTGGTTCTGGGTGGGGCGCGCCGGCGCGTCCTGCTGCTCGATGGCGGTCCGGCGCGGAATTCCCGCGCCCAGAATGCCCACGGCGTTTTTACGCGCGACTGCACGCCGCCTGGGGACCTGAAGGAAGCCGGGCTGGCAGACCTTGCCCCGTATGACGTGACCGTCCTGTCCACCCCGGCGCGAGAGGCCCGCATCCTGGAGAACGGCTTTTCGGTGCGCCACGACCACAAGTGGGTGACGGCTTCAAGGCTGCTGTTCGCCACTGGAGTACGCGACGTGCTGCCGCGCATTCCCGGCCTGCGCGAACGCTGGGGCGACACGGTTCACCACTGCCCCTACTGCGACGGCTGGCCCAACCGGGAAGCCCATCTCGCCGTGCTGGGCAGCCACCAGGAAGGCCATCACCTGGCCCTGAGTGTCCGGGCCTGGTCTGACCGGATCACCCTGCTGACCGACGGCCCGGATGAGCTCACGGCCGAGCAGCGTCTGGACCTGGAACGCGTGGGAATCCCGGTTATTCCCACGCCAGTACGAAGGCTGACAGGGAAGCAGAACGTTACCGTGCACTTCCGGGATGGAGAAAAGCTCCCCCTTGACGCCATCTTCCTGAATCCTACCCAGACCCAGAACAGCACCCTGCCGGCTCAGCTGGGCTGTGAGCTTAACGAGAAAAGCCGTGTGGTTGTCAACGAGCACGGCATGACCAGCGTTCGGGGAATCTGGGCGGCGGGAGACATGACCGGTGCCCCCCAGTACGTCATGAGCGCGGCCAGCAGCGGCATGATTGCGGCCATCAGTCTCAACACCACCCTGATCCACGAGAACGTCCGGGCCCGTGGCGCGGCCTTCCACAAGAGCCTCGACGAGCAGGCTGGGGTCGGCGAAGCTTGAAGGCGGTTCTCTTTGACCTGGACGGAACGCTGCACGACCGCAACGCCACCATCCGGGACTGGCTGGAGGTTCACAGGCAGGAGTTTGCCCTGCCGGAAACCTACGCCGCCCGCTTCCTGGAACTCGACGACTATGGCTACCGCAGCAAACGCGAGGTCATCACCCGTCTGGTGCAGGAACTGGAACTGCCGCATGGGGTAGACACGCTGCTCGATACCTACTGGTTACACCTGAACCATGCCCGGGTGATGCCATACACGCACGAGGTTCTCCAGCGTGGCGTCCGGGTGGGTATCGTGACCAACGGGTGGAAGGAAGCGCAGTCCCGTTGCCTGCAGGTCTGTGCACTGGAAGGGCTGGGAGCAGAAGTCGACAGCACCTGGTGTGTGAGTGACTCGCCGCGCAATGACATCTGGGGGCCGCAGCAGATCGGGCTGCGCGCCGCCTGGCTCCCCACCGGCCACGCGCTGGATGGAGAAATCCCGGACGCAGTTCTGCATGATCTGCGCGATGTGCTGCTCCTGGACTGAGGAGGGGACTTGCTGCACATGCTCGAAAACGAAATCGGCACAATAACCGTGAGATAGAAACCTCGGCCCTGGTGTCCGACGTTTTTGAAGATCATGCCGCCCGCCAGTCCTGACCGTGAACGCTTCCAGGGAAAGCCCGTCCTGAGATGGCCGCGTGCATCTGGTGTGGGCGGTTTTCTGTTGCTTTGCACGGATGCGATCCGTACTACCATCGGGCGCGTGAGTACTGCGGCCACCCTGCCCATCCATGAGATCGTTCCGGCGCTGAAGGAAGCGCTGGCGACGCAAGCACTGGTGGTGCTGCAGGCGCCCCCTGGAGCCGGCAAAAGTACAGCCCTGCCCCTTACGCTGCTGGATGAGCCCTGGCTCGCTGGGCAGCAGATCATTATCCTCCAGCCCCGGCGTGTGGCCGCACGGGCTGTGGCTGCCCGGCTGGCCGAAGGTCTGGGCCAGGAACCCGGGGGTACCGTCGGGTACCGGGTGCGCTTCGAGTCACGGACCTCGGCCAGGACCCGCATTGAAGTCGTCACCGAGGGCATCCTGACCCGGCGCCTGCAGCGTGATCCGGAATTGTCCGGCGTGGGTCTTGTCATTCTCGACGAGTTTCACGAGCGTTCCCTCAACGCCGACCTGGCGCTGGCGTTGCTGCGGGAGGTTCAGGGGGCCTTGCGCGACGATCTGCGGGTGCTGGTCATGTCGGCCACACTGGACCCTGACCTTCCAGCCCGCCTGGAGGCACCGCTCCTGGAAAGCCAGGGCCGGGCCTATCCGGTGGAGGTGCGCTACCTTCCGGCGGATCCGGTCGGGCGGGTTGAGGATCAGGTGGCCCGCGCCGTCCGCGACGCCCTGGAGCGGGACCAGGGCGATGTCCTGGCTTTTCTGCCCGGGGTGCGCGAAATCCATGCGGCGCAGGGCAGGCTGGCCGGAGTAGACGCGCAGGTTCTGCCGCTTTACGGTGACCTGCCCCTGAAAGAACAGCGCCGGGCCCTGCTGCCTGATCCGGCCGGGCAGCGCAAAGTTGTGCTCGCCACCAGCATCGCGGAGACGTCCCTGACCATCGAAGGCGTCCGGGTGGTCGTGGACGGCGGCCTCAGCCGCACCCAGCACTTCGACCCGGCCACCGGACTGACCCGTATGGTGACGGGCCGGGTCACCCGTGACGCCGCTGCCCAGCGTGCCGGACGGGCGGGCCGCACAGCTCCCGGCGTGGCGTACCGGCTGTGGAGTGAACGGACGCAGCCGCTGCTGGGTGCCTCCCGCCCCCCCGAAATCATGGAGGCCGACCTTGCTCCGCTGACCCTGGAACTCGCTCAGTGGGGTGCGCCTGACCCTGGAGCCCTGGCGTGGCTGGACGCGCCCCCAGCGACGCGCATCGAAACGGCCCGCGCCTTGCTGCGGGGCCTGGACGCCCTGGATGAGCAGGGCCGGGCCACGGCTGAGGGCGCACGGCTGCTCGACTTTCCCACCCACCCCCGCATCGCGCATCTGCTGACTGGAGGCGCGGCCGAGGGTCAGGGCCCACTGGCGGCCGATGTGGCTGCACTGCTTGAAGAGCGCGATCCTCTGCCGCCGGGGAGTGGCACCGACCTGGCCGACCGCGTGACGGCCCTGCGGCAGTGGCGTGAAGGCCGGGCAGGTGGAGGAGACCCGGGCGTGCTGGAACGTATCGAGCGACTTTCCAGGCAGTGGCGCCGGCTGCTGGGAACGGACGTCTCGAATGAGGCTCCGGACCCCTTTGCAGTAGGCGCGCTGGTTGCCCGGGCCTATCCGGAGCGTGTTGCGGTGGCCCGCCCGCCTGCGGCTGGGCTGAGCCGGGGACGCTTTCTGCTGGCAGGAGGACAGGGCGCTGCCCTGCCGGAAGGTGACGCGCTGGCGGGATCACCGGCTCTGGCGGTGGCGCATCTGGACGCCGCGCAGGCTGAGGGACGGGTGTTTCTTGCTGCGCCTCTCGACGCACAGGCGCTGAGGGTGCAGGCCATCTGGGAGGACGCCGTGCGCTGGGACACGCGCACGGGAACGCTCTTGGCGCAGCAGGAGTTCCGGGTGGGGGCGATCGTGCTGGAGACCCGGCCTCTCAAGCAGGTTCCGGCCGCTCAGCGTGTGCAGACCCTGGCGGGCGCCATTCGTACCGAGGGACTGCATCTTCTGACCTTTTCGCCTGAAGCGGCACAGTGGCGGGCCCGTGTGCAGTCGCTTCACCACTGGCGTCCCGATGACAACTGGCCGGACGTGTCGGACCAGGCCCTGCTCGACACCCTGGAAGCCTGGCTCGGGCCTCACCTGGGAGGCGCACGCTCACGCGAGGATCTGGCGCGGCTGAGTCTCCTGCCTGCCTTTCAGGCGTTGCTGGATTGGCCGCAGCCGCAGCAGCTTGACGAGCTGGCGCCCACGCATCTGAGTGTGCCCAGTGGTAGCCGGGTCCGCCTGGAGTACCGCCTCGGTGGAGAGGCGCCGGTTCTGGCGGTCAAGCTGCAGGAGCTGTTTGGCCTGGAGCAGACTCCTACCGTTAATGGAGGCCGCACGCCGGTGCTGCTTCATCTGCTGTCTCCAGCCGGACGTCCGGTTCAGGTCACGCAGGACCTTCGTAGTTTCTGGAACAGCAGCTACTTCGAGGTGCGCAAGGACCTGCGCGGCCGTTATCCCAAGCATCCCTGGCCGGACGACCCCTGGACTCATCTACCAACCCGCTTCACCAAAAAGCGCGGAGGCTAGGCAGGCGCATCTGCGGCTTCTTGGAAGGCTAACCTCTGGGACACTGGAAGGATGCGTACTCACATGCTGGCCTTCTGATGTTGAGCGGGAGTGCGAGTGCCGCAGCGGATTATTCCAGGACCATGTGGTCCTTCGTGCTGGGGCAAGCGACCACCGCGCCTGTCGTGGATTCCCGCATCATGGGTGACATCGTGATGCGGATGTGGGTCAATCCGCCATCCGTCCCGGCCGATGGAGTCTTCGTGCTGTACATGCCGGGCCTGAGCCAGGCCCACTGGGCGGTCATGCTGGTCGGTCCTCGCGGGCGCGCTGGTGAATTTGTGGGTGCATCCAGGCTGACGTTCGTCAAGACCATGGTCAGCCCCAAGAAGCCTTCTGAAAAAATGAACCTGTACCGGCTCGGAGACGGCATGTTCAAGGGCCTGTATGTTTCTGAGGGCACCGTTGCAGACAAGGCGGGAAAGTCCCACCGGATGCTGATGCTGCTGACGCCTCAGATGTTCCAGGAGGGACTCAGTCCAGGGGATGTCCTGGGCCGCTGAAGCTCAGCCTGGTCACCCGCCGGTGACCTCCGGCTTGCGGGCTGTAAACAATACCCGTGTAAAGGCGTAGTACAGCCGCTCACCTGGAAAGGTCTGCTGCAGGCGGGCCCGGTAGGCCGCAACAAAGCGCTCGGCTTCCTGGCTGTCCAACCGGCTGAGGTATGGAACCAGAGCTGTGCCCCGGGTCCACTGAATCAGACCATCGGCGCCGTCCAGCACCACTGGGTACACCCGGCTGAGGGCCTCGATCCGGGTAGCGCCCAGGGCATCAAGCACCTCGGCATACCGGGCCGGAGAAAGCACGGGAGACGCCCCGTAAGCTGTGCCGAAGCGGCTGTATCCGCCGAGTTCAGCCTCAAAGTCCTGGGCTGTTTCGCTCAGGAGCCGGTGACTGGGATGTTCGTGATTCGCAGGAATCTGAACCGCCAGCACACCGCCCGGTTGCAGAAGGGTCCACAGTGCCGGCAGCAATGCTTCATGGTCGGGCAGCCATTGCAGGGCAGCGTTGGAATAGATCAGGTCGTAGTGCCCTCCCAGGTCCCGGATATCGCCCTGGGCAAAGGACAGATTCGGTGCCTGTTGGACCGGAGCGCGGGACAGCATCTCAGGGCTGCTGTCCAGACCCAGAACGCGGGCCTGCGGAAACCGGCGAGCCAGAGTGAGCGTCTGCTCGCCTGTGCCACAACCCAGATCCACAATCTGCCGGTAGTCCAGATCGGGAATCATCGCCTGAAGGTGATGTGCCGGAGCACTGCGGACCTCCTGAAACATCCTGTACTGGTCTGGATTCCATGTCATGCCTCTACTGTATTGAGGCAAATTTCTTAGTGTGCGTACCGCAGTGGTAACACTGGACCAGCGTGCCTGATGGCAAGAAAAAAGCCCACCAATGCGGTGGGCTCTGTTGCCTGGCTCCGGTTTACAGCAGGCGTCCAAGGGCGCCGCCCAGCAGCGTCAGCAGCAGCACGGTGGCCATAGCCAGCTGCAATTGCCGGGCTGTGGGCCGGGTCATGCGGCGCGGCCCTGGTTGCCCCCGCTGATGGGGTGCAGGCTGCCCAGCGCGGCCTTCAGGTGCTTGTACACTTCACGCTGCAGTTCCAGGTCCTCGGGCATTTCATATCGCAGCTGATCCATGGCCTGCACCAGGTGAGCGCCTCCTGGGCTGCGTTCGTGGTCGGGCCGGGCCCACTCGGGGAGTTCAGGCGGGCTGACCGGTTCACGCTTGGCGTCGTTCCAGGCCACCCATTGCTTGGGCAGGTCGTACAGGTAGCGGCCAATGCCGAACTGCACGGCACAACGCTTGAGCGCGTCACTGGCAGCTGCTTTCAGCGTTCCCAGGTCACCCTCGGGGGCCTCACCGATGTCCTCACGGCTGACTCCCAATACGGTCAGACGGCCTTTAACAGTAGGGAGACGGGTGCCGGGAACAACCTCGACTTCAAACGACCAGGCATCCGGGCAAACGGCGTCCAGTCGGTCCTGGACATTACGGGCATCAATGTGAGCCAGCATCAACGCGCGGCTGCGGTCTTTGGTAATTACGCCGGGTTTCCACGCGACCGCGTGAGCGGGAAACGGGGCTTGCAGTCGTTTCTGTACATCGCTCAGCTTCATGGATTTAGTTTATAACAGAATGGAATTCTGGTCAAGGCGTAATTCCTCTTCCGAGTAAGGTGATTATCGGTTGGTTTTTGCGCTCCCGAACGTGGAAAACCCCCAGCTCTAGCCAGGGGTAGTCCAAACAATTCGAATTACTGTGCGCCAATTCCTGTCTGCTGATAGATCCAGTTGATATAGCCGTTGACGCGCGTGTAGACGCCGTAGCCGCGGCAGGCCGAGGGTCCATAGCTCACGATACCCAGAACGTAGAACTTGCTGTTGTATCGGGCGGCAAGCGGCCCTCCGCTGTCGCCGTTGCAGCTGTCCTTCCCGGCATCGTATTTCCCGCAGATGGTGTTGCTCGGGCGGCTGCCGCAGTCGCTTCCGGTAGGCGTAATCGGAATGGTGACTTCACGCAGGGCTGTAGGGCTGGAAGATCCGGTTTCGGTTTTGCCCCAGCCGCTGACGGTGGCGCTGCGGCCGTTGACATCCAGAACGGACTCGGTGGTGTTGTTGGGCAGTGCGGCTGTCTGTACTGTGCTGCCGAGCGTAAAAGCCGTACTGATTCTGATCAGTGCAATGTCGTACCCGTTGCTGGCGTCGCTGTAATAGGGATGAATGATGATCTGGCTGGGCGTGCGCAGCTGACCGCTGGTCGTGGTCAGATTGTTGATGCCGGCGCGCACGCGCATGCTGCTGGCGCTATAGCCCGTGACGCAGTGGGCGGCCGTAAGAATCCAGGTGGAGCTGATCAAGGTACCGCCGCACCAGCCACTCATGGAGTTATAGGGTGTCACACTGACCTGATACGGACGGTTGGTCGTGCTGGTGACGGTGCCGTATACAATCTGGCTGCTCAGCTTGTCAAAGGCCAGTTCCGTGCCGGTGGTTGTCACCGTTTCTTCAGGCAGGGCGACCACCTGAGGCACGTCAGCCTGGGGGCCCGTCGAGCCACAGGCGGTGAACAGCAGGGAACCCAGAGCAAGCAGCGGAAGAGCAAATTTTTTCATTAGAACCTCCTGAAAGGTGAATCTGCCGGTGGAACCCCGCCGCCAGGGGATCTGGACGGCGGGATAATCCGGCTTACTTGGTTTCGGTCAGGGTGTAGGAGCCGCTGCCACTGTATGCATACACTTCCCAGCGGTACGTGCCGCTGTTGGCTGCGTAGCTGATGGCCTCGGTGCTGGTGCCGCCTTCGCTTGCGGCCACATCTGCCCACGCGCTGCCGTTCCACTTCTGCAGATACAGGTCAAAGTCAGTGCCGCTGGGGCCACTCAGGTTGCCCTTCAGGGTGCCGCCGCCGTAGCTGAATCCACTGGTCGAGGGCTTGAAGGAACTGGTACCAGAGCTGACGCTGCCGGTGTAGGTCGTTGTTGTGCCTGGGGTCGTTCCGGTGCCGCTGCCGGTGTACAGCAGGCGGTTGGGGCTGCCGGTACCGGCGCTGGTGACCTTGCCGGTCGTAGCGTTGTTGATCAGGGCGCTAGTGACCGAGCTGTTCGTGGTATTCCCGGCAGCGATCAGCAGGGCGGCGGCTCCCGCTGCGTGAGGAGAGGCCATGCTGGTACCGCTGATGGTGTTGGTGGCGGTGGTGCTGCCGATCCAGGTGCTGGTGATGTCGCTGCCAGGAGCAAAGATGTCGAGGCACGAGCCGTAGTTGGAAAAGGAGCTGCGGGCATCGGTCCGGGTGGTGCTGCCGACGGTGATGGCGCTCGCGGCGCTGGCAGGGGAGACGTTGCAGGCGTTCTGGTTTTCGTTGCCGGCGGCGACCACCATCACCAGGTTCTTGCTGGCGGCGCTGTTGACGGCGTCATTCAGCGCCTGGCTGAACCCGCCGCCCAGGCTCATGTTGGCTACGGCAGTGGAGCTTCCTTTGTTGCTTACGGCCCAGTTCACGCCGGCAATCACTCCGGAGTTGGTCCCGGAGCCATTGCAATCCAGCACCTTCACCGCGATGAGCTGGACACCCTTGGCCACGCCCCAGGTGGCACTGCCCACCGTACCGGCCACGTGGGTGCCGTGGCCCTGACAATCGGTGTTGTTGCCGTCGCCCGTGGTATTGGTGCCCCACACGGCCCGGCCACCGAAGTTGGTATGCCCGGTGTTGATGCCGGTGTCGATGATGTACGCCTTCACCCCGCTGGCAGTGGAGTTATAAACATAGTTACTGTCGAGGGGCAGACTGCGCTGGTCGATGCGGTCCAGGCCCCACGTCGCGCCGCTCTGGGTGGCGGTCGCGTGCATCCTGCCGTCCTGCTCGATGTACTTCACGCGTTTGTCTGCACGGAGGACGGCCAGGTTCTGGGCGCTGAGTTTGGCGGCAAAGCCACTCAGGGCCTGGGTGTAGATGTGCTGGATGCTGACACCCTGGGGGTCGAGCTTGAGGCTGTTGATCAGACCGCTCGCATCCTGGGCAGTCAGGTCGCTGCCCAGGGCGCCGTCGCTGAAGACAACGATGTACTGTCCTGTAATGGCTTCAGGGCTGCTGGTGCCGAGCAGTGGAGCCAGATCGGTCTGGCTTCGCTGGCTGCCAGGCGCAGTCGCCAGATCGGGAGTGGAGGACTGTGGCTGACCACAGGCGGCGAGCATCACGGTGAGTCCAAATGTGCATAGTGCAAGACGTACCTTCATCCAAACCTCCAGGAGGGATGCGGAAATCTCGTGTGGAACTATGTTTTGCCGACCCGGTGGTTGTACCATGCATGAGAAAAAATCATTTTTCCTCTTGTCTAGACATATTATATTCAGCCGATGTTCTAAACATTTGAAAAGACTGGCGATCAAAAACATGTTGACCGTATGGTCAGAATTTTAGTTTCGTGAGGGCTGTTGTCTCAGGTGTCAGGGATTTGATCTTCCTGAGCACCACTTCAGGACCCTGCGTGTCAGGGTCGTGCACTGAGTTGTACGACCCCATCCCAGCCGTAGGGTATGCAGCGCTAGGATGCGACCATGAGCCGTCTGGCTACCGTGCAGCGCACCACCACCGAAACCGATATCGAGATCCGACTGAACCTGGACCAGCCAGAGTTCGAAGCCCCAGCGACCGGGCACGGGTTTCTGGACCACATGCTGGATGCTCTGGCGCGTCATTCCCGTCTGGGGCTCAGCGTTCGGGCCAGCGGCGACCTGCATATCGAACCGCACCACCTGATTGAGGACGCTGGCATTACTCTGGGTCAGGCGCTGACTCAGGCACTGGGAGACCGGCGCGGCATCGAGCGGTACGGGAGCGCCTTCGTACCCATGGACGAAACCCTGGCGCACGTGGTCGTGGACCTGTCCGGACGAGCCCATCTGGCTTTCGAACCCGAGACCCTTGACGTCTGGGGCCAGGCCGGCGGCATGACGCATTATCATCTGCGCGAATTCCTGCGCGGACTGTGCAATCACGGCGGCGTCACGATGCATGTGCGGCTGCTGGCGGGCCGGGAGGCACACCACGTGATAGAGGCCATCGTCAAGGCCCTGGCCCGGGCGCTGCGTGACGCGGTTGCGTTGACTTCAGATCAGCTGCCCAGTACCAAGGGGAGTCTGTGACCCCCCGATGTGAGGTGCTGCTGCTGGACTACGGCGGTGGAAACGTCCGAAGCGCAGCCAAAGCCCTGGAACGCGCCGGGATGGAGGTGCGCGTCAGTGCTGATCCAGCCGACGTACCGCACGCGCCTGCCGTGGTTGTTCCGGGTCAGGGCCATTTCCGTCAGGTGATGGAGGCTTTCGACAGCAGCGGGTTCCATGCGCCCGTCATGCAGGCTGCGCAGGCAGGCACACCGCTGCTGGGAATCTGCGTGGGCATGCAGATGCTGCTGACCGAGTCGGAAGAAGCCCCAGGTGTGCAGGGGCTGAACCTGGTTCCCGGTGTCGTGCGCCGGTTCGAAGCGGTGCCCGAACGCAAAGTGCCGCAGATGGGCTGGAACAGCCTGGATAAAGTCGGGGACAGTCCGCTGCTGAGGGACCTGACCTGTCCTGCCTATGCCTACTTCGTGCACTCCTATTACGTTCCGCTGGAGGTCGAGGTGGACGCCGGCGCTATTTCCGAATACGGCGTACCGTTCTGGTCGGCCTTCAGCCAGGGCAATATTCACGCCACGCAGTTCCACCCTGAAAAAAGTGGCGCGGTGGGCCTGGCCATCCTTGAGCGTTTCCGCCGCCACGTCCTCGGCCATTGAGCACTGTGGCCGGCTCAGCCGGCCAGGACTGTAGGGGGCTTGATAGGCTGAAGCTCATGCGCGACGTGAACATTGACTGGGCGAACCTGGGTTTCAGCTATATCCGAACCGACCTGCGGTTCCGCTCTCACTGGAAAGACGGCGCCTGGGACGCCGGGCAGCTGACCGAGGACAACGTCCTGCACATTGCCGAGGGTTCCACGGCTCTGCATTACGGGCAGCAGTGCTTTGAGGGCCTCAAGGCTTACCGCGCTCAGGACGGCAGCATCAACCTGTTCCGCCCCGACCAGAACGCCGCCCGGATGCAGATGAGCTGCGAGCGGCTGCTGATGCCGGCGCCCTCCACCGAAATGTTTATCGAGGCCTGCCGTCAGGTCGTCAAAGCCAATGAACACTTCCTGCCGCCCTTTGGTACGGGCGGCAGCCTGTACCTGCGGCCTTTTGTAATCGGGGTGGGCGACAACATCGGCGTGCGCACGGCTCCCGAGTTCATCTTCAGCGTGTTCTGCACGCCGGTGGGCCCCTACTTCAAGGGTGGGCTCGCTCCGCACAACTTCATCGTCTCGGAATTTGACCGGGCCGCACCCAACGGCACGGGCGCCGCCAAAGTCGGTGGCAACTACGCCGCCAGCCTGCTTCCCGGCGCACAGGCCAAGGAGGCGCAGGCCCAGGGCCGCCAGTTTGCCGACGCCATCTATCTTGACCCGGCCACCCACACCAAAATCGAGGAAGTCGGGGCTGCCAACCTCTTCGTCATTACCAAGGACGGCCGGACCTTCGTGACGCCCAAGTCGCCGAGCATTCTGCCCAGCATCACCAAATACAGCCTGCTGCATATTGCTGAGCACCGGCTGGGCCTGAATGTTGAGGAAGGCGACGTATACATCAATCAGCTCGACCGGTACAGCGAAGCAGGCGCCTGCGGGACTGCGGCCGTGATTACTCCGATTGGCGGCATTCAGCATGGCGACCACTTCCATGTCTTTCACAGCGAGACCGAGGCCGGCCCGGTGACCCGCCGCCTGTATGACGAATTGACAGGCATACAGTTCGGAACCGTGGAGGCCCCCGAAGGCTGGATCGTCAAAGTCTGAGCCCGGACTTGACCGCGACTGTTGTGCACGGCCGGTGACCTTCAGGCACAGCGGGGAGCACGGCACCGGGCGTACGGCCGTCGCCTGTTCCTGAAAGACCATCAGGAGTCCAGGTAGGCAGGCTCGTTCCCGCGCACCCTCTTGTCGCCGGGAAGCCCAGAGATGAGGTGACCCGTCTCTGGGGTTCCCGGCAGACCTTCAGAGCCTTTATGGTCTGCATGAGCTTTTCACCTGCCGCAATCAGGGCCGGTAGACTCCAGGCATGAGCGATTCCTTCCTGCCTCTGCCACTGGATTACGGTCATCTGCAGCAAATGGCGACCTCCGATCTGGTAAGGCCGGACCACCTGCTGGGCGCACACGTTGCCACACAAGGCGGAGTAGAGGGCGTACGCTTCGCTGTCTGGGCCCCCGGTGCGCAGCACGTCAGCGTGGTGGGCGACTTCAACGACTGGAACGGATTTGAAAATGCTATGACCCGGCTGGACTTCGGAGTCTGGGGCACCTTTGTGCCTGGAGCCCGCATGGGCCAGCGTTACAAGTACCGCGTCACTTCCGCTGCCGGGCAGACCGAAGACAAGATGGACCCTTACGGCAGCGCGTTTGAGCTGCGCCCGGCCACGGCCAGTGTCGTCTGGGAGGACCGGTTCGAGTGGACGGACACACGCTGGATGTCCTCGCGCACAGCTGGCTTCGACCAGCCGGTCAGCGTCTACGAGGTGCATGTCGGTTCATGGATGCGGCGTGACGACGGCTGGTTCCTGAACTACCGCGAACTGGCCCACAAACTGGGCGAGTACGTCACGTACATGGGCTTTACGCATGTGGAATTGCTGGGTGTCATGGAGCACCCCTTCGATGGCTCGTGGGGGTATCAGGTGACTGGGTACTACGCCCCCACCAGCCGCCTGGGCACCCCCGAGGATTTCAAGTATCTGGTCAACCACCTGCATGGACTGGGTATCGGCGTGATTCTGGACTGGGTTCCCGGTCACTTCCCGACGGATCCGTCCGGACTGGCCCGCTTTGACGGGGGACCGCTGTACGAGTACGCCGATCCACGCCGCGGGTTCCACCAGGACTGGAACACGTTCATCTTCGACTATGGCCGCAACGAGGTCGTGATGTTCCTGATCGGCTCGGCCCTCAAGTGGCTGCAAGACTTCCACGTCGACGGCCTGCGGGTGGACGCGGTCGCCAGCATGCTGTACCTGGATTTTTCACGCACCGAGTGGGTGCCCAACGTCCACGGTGGGCGCGAGAACCTGGAGGCCGTTGCATTTCTCAAGCGCCTGAATGAAGTGACCCACCACATGTGCCCGGGGTGCATGATCATCGCCGAGGAAAGCACGTCCTTTCCTGGCGTGACCGTGCCGTCGCCGTACGGGCTGGGGTTTGACTACAAGTGGGCCATGGGCTGGATGAACGATACACTGGCGTACTTCGAGCAGGATCCGCTGTGGCGCAAGCACCACCACCACAAGCTGACGTTCTACAACGTGTACCGCACCAGTGAGAACTACGTGCTGGCCATCAGCCACGACGAGGTGGTGCACCTCAAGAAGTCGCTGGTCATGAAGATGCCGGGTGACTGGTACACCCAGCGCGCCCAGTACCGGACATTTCTGGCCCTGATGTGGACCATGCCAGGCAAGAAACTGCTGTTTATGGGGCAGGAATTCGCGCAGTCCACAGAGTGGGACCATGACGCCTCCCTGCCCTGGTACCTCACCGATGTCCCGGACCACCGCGGCGTGATGAATCTGGTGCGGCGCCTCAACCAGCTCTACCGTGAGCGGCCTGACTGGTACCGGGGCGACAAACGTGACGACAGCCTGTACTGGGTCAGCGCGGACGACGCCGATCAGAGCGTGTACGCCTACGTGCGGCGGGACAGCGAATCGGGTCAGTGGAGTCTGGCCGTAGCCAACCTGACGCCGACCTACCGCGAGCAGTACCGGGTTGGCGTGCCACAGGCCGGAGAGTACCGTCTGCTGCTTTCCACGGACGACGGCGAATACGGCGGTTTCGGAACCCAGCAGCCGTCCCTGATGGCAAGCCAGGAAGGCTGGCATGGCCAGCCCTACTCGCTGAGCCTCAATCTGCCTCCAAGCAGCGTCCTGATTCTCGAATTCGCAGGGGACGTGCAAACGCTCACATACCGGCAGCCTGAGGAGAGTCCTCAAGCGTGACCGGCAGCCCTTCCGGACGTCCCGACCTGCTGACTGCCCTGAGCTTCGGCCTGCTGGCCCTGGTAGGCCTGCTGTTGCTGTGGCCGCTGCTGTCCGGCAGTCAGCCTCCCCACCCAGGTGTGATTGGGGTACTGCTGCTGGCCCGGCTGGGAGTTCAGCTGTTACGGTCCCGGACCGACGAGCGCCTGCGCCGACCGGTCAGCTGGGCGGTAGACCTTATTCTGATCGGCCTGCTGTTCTCTGTGGTCAGCCAGCGCTAAGCGTCCCCAGGCATCCAGCAGCGCCACCGGGTATTCTCCGCCGCATGACCCACCGCTCCCCCGAAGAAGTCCGGGCCTTCTATGACGCGCACCGCACCGTGCGTCAGTACGTAACAGCAGCAGACGGCACGCCGATTCCTCTGCCGCCAGCGCATCTGGACGTCATTCTGCATGCCGCGCAACGGGCCCCGACCGACGCGACTGCCCAGCTGTATTCGTTGGTTCATCTGCGTGACCCCGAGGTCCGGGCTCAGGCCGCCGCACTGACCACCAACGCCCACATGGCCACGGCTTCCGAAGCTTTTGTGGTCTGCGCTGATGTTCGCCGTACCCGGCGCGTGTTGGAAGTGTCTGGGCGTACGCCCGGGCACTGGCCGGCGGTGGCAGTGCATTTCGGCATCGGGGACGCTGTGATGGCCGGAACAAACCTGCTGACGGCTGCCGAGATGCTGGGTTATCAGGGCTGCTGGATTGGCGGCGTGCTGAACGGAATCGATGGGCTTATTGACCTGCTGCGTCTGCCACAGGGGGTTCTGCCCTTTGCAGCGCTGACCATCGGAACCCCGGCTGAGAATGCGCCCTACCGCCCGCGTGTGCCGCGTCACCTGGTCGTGCACACGGACACCTATCACGACGGGGATCATGATGAACTTCAGGACGCCATTGCGGTCATGAACCCCATCGCCTCACGGGGGGGCCAGCCGGGCGACTGGCCGCGGCTGCTGGGCGCGTATTTCGCTCAGGACGGCGGCATGGAAAAGCGCGAGCCTCACCTCGTCGCTGCCCTCCGCCGTCAGGGCATGTGGTCAGGGGAAGCTGTGGCCCAGACTCCTGTGCACTAACCTCAGCGGACTGATTTCAGAAACAGAGAGGCTGGCCTGGGTGATCGCCCCAGGCCAGCCTCTCTGCCGGCTTTCAGGCCAGCGCCCGGATCACGGCTTCTGTGAACTCGTGAGTTCCAGCAGTGCCGCCCAGGTCCCGCGTCCGGGGCCCTTCGGACAGAACCTTGTTCACGGCATTGTCCAGCCGGCGCGCCGTGTCGTGATCGCCCAGGTGGTCGAGCATCAGCACGGCAGCCAGGATGGTCGCGGTGGGGTTGGCCACACCCTGACCGGCGATATCAGGCGCTGAACCGTGCACACTTTCAAAAATCCCGAACTTGTCGCCGACGTTACCGCTGGCGGCGATGCCCAGGCCGCCCACCAGTCCGGCGGCCAGATCCGAGAGGATGTCGCCAAACATGTTGGTCATGACCAGCACGTCGAACTGCTGGGGGTTGCGCACCAGCTGCATGGCGGCGTTGTCCACGATCATGGTGCTGGTGTTCAGGCCCTCGACCGTGCGCGTATGGTCGAGGATGGTGTTCATGAACAGACCCTGGGTCACGGGCAGCACGTTGCTTTTGTGCACCACGGTGAGCCGTTTGCTGCGTTTCATGGCCAGGTCCGCGGCAAAGCGGCCGATGCGTTCGCTGGCGTCCTTGGTGATCACAGTGTCAGCGATAGCGGTATCACCGTAGCGGCGTTCCTGCTCCACGTACAGACCCTGGGTGTTCTCGCGGACAATGACCAGATCCACGTTCTCGTAGGCGCCGGGCACCGGACGGGTGCGGGTGGGCCGGACGTTGGCGTACAGGCCGTACTTCTGGCGCAGGTGGCGGATGGCGCCGAAAAAGCCGGCGGGTTTCTCGCCGCTGGGGCTGGTCGCTGCGCCGAACAGCGTGGCGTGGGTGTTCTCCACCGCGTCATAGGTGGCCTGGGGCACGCTGGTGCCGTGGTCGAGGTAGTACTCGTAGCCGGCCTCGGCTTGGACGTACTCGGCGCTGAAGCCGGCCGCGTCCAACACGCGCCGCGTGGCGGGAATGACCTCGTGGCCGATGCCGTCCCCTTCAATCAAACAGATGCGGTAGTTCGCCATAACGCCGTACAGTCTAGTCCAGGCATGTGGCCGGCTTCACAGTTGTGCCCGGTGCGGGAACGTTACCCGCCGCGTAACGGCGGGGCCGCCCGCACCTGGGCAGCCAGCTCAAAGGCCAGCAGCGGCCCCAGCAGGAATCCCTTGCTGCTCAGGCCTGAAAGCCTCCATACACCGTGTGCATCCTTCCCGGCCTGGAGTCCTGAAAGCCGTGAACCTGTCCACCGCCCGGTAACGCTCAGGGTCTCCAGGTTGCTCAGGGCGGCTCCCTTGCCCAGCAGCCAGCTCAGCGAGTTCAGCGGCAGCTGCGGCGGGACCCAGTGCTTTGCAGGCGCTTCAAACGTGGCGCCCAGGACGCCTCCCTGCGCGGCTGGCGCGAGGTAAGCCCCGAAGCTCAGCGGCACCTTGGACGCAGCCCGCTCCAGGGTCAGCAGCGTGCCCATGCGGTGGGTGGCGTCCTCTCCGGCCCAGGTCGAGCCCACCGACCCCCCGCACCACACCACAGCCTGGGCTTTCAGAAGAGTTCCGTCATGAAGCGTGACCGTCTGCGCGTCCCAGGCTGTCGCGCGGGCCTTGACCAGCGACGCACCGGACGCCTTCAGCAGCGCCCTGCACAGGGCCTGCCCATCCAGCCAACCACCGCCCGGCAACTGCAGCGCGTGTGGCCAGTGTCCAGCAAGTGCCTTGGGCCGCTGGTTATGGTCAAGCCAGTGGTGGGGCAGCGTTTCGGGCAGGTTGCGCTCAAAGCGGGCGCGTGTCCGGTCATCCGGCAGGGGACGGACCACACCTGAACGGGCATGCGGCACCGCATAGCCCTGCGCGGCCAGGTCACGCACCAGGGCCCAGGTGAGGGCCATGCCCTCGGGTGCGCGGGCGTCCACGCCGCCTGACTGGCCCCGTACCGGGTTGACCAGCGCTGAGGGCACATGACTGGCCGTATGCATCCCGGCATCTATGACCGTGACCCGCCAGTGTTTGCGGGTCAGGGCGTACGCCACCGACGCCCCGGCAATGCCGCCCCCGATGACCAGTGCGTCGCAAGTCATGTGGGACGGACAGCGCGCAGGCATTCGCGCTTGCCGGGCGCTCCCGGGCGCCTCTCCACCACCAGCCCGGCTGCCTGAAGCGCTCGCCGGACATGACCGGCAGCGCTGTAGGTGGCCAGCACGCCGCCTGGGGCCAGCGTCCGGAAAAGCCGCGTGGCAAACTCCGGCGTCCAGACCTCCGGGTTGCGGGTGGGGGAGAAGCCGTCAAGGTACAGCGCGGTGGCCCAGCCCTCCGGAAGGTCAGCGTCCAGGACGTCCGCGATCATGACCTGAACCCGGGCACCCCCTGCGTTGACCTCTAATGGCGGCTGGGGCCAGCGCGCTGTCAGGGCCTGCCAGGCCGGGTGATCTGCTCCTTCCTGCCCAGCTGCCACGGACTGCAGCACTTCAGCCGGAGCCGGATCGAACTCGTAGGCCAGGTAGTCGAGAGGAGCGCCGCGCTGGGCTGTCTGCGCCAGCGTCGCGCGGCAGTTCACCCCGATCCCGAAGCCGACCTCCAGCACCCTGGGCGCCGGATGCTGGTGAGTCCCGGTGCCTTCGACAAACACATGACGGGCCTGAGCAGCCGCGCCGTGGCGTGAACCGTAGGCCTCGCCAAAGCGGGCATTGTAGGCGGTGCGTGAACCGTCGGGTGTTTCCAGGATGGATGATTCTGGGTCGGGCATCTGGAAGGGGAGAATACCGCTGCGCGCCGCGCGGCCTGCGGCATGAGGAACTGCTCAACCCGGGCCGCGCCCGGCTTCAGGCAGCGTGCGGCACACTGCAGTCATGCGCAAATCGGTCCAGCGTGAAGACGACGGCCGCGGAGCCCTGCTTGAGCGCCGCTACTGGGTAGAGGTCGAGCATCCGCAGATGTCGATTCAGGACCTGATGCTCGATATTCAGCAGAACCTGCCGCAGTACGCCCCGGAATTGCTGGCCGGCTTCGAAAAATCGGTTGGCATGTCCGACGCCCTGCGGCGTGGAGACGAGTATCACATTCGCATCCTGGGACCGTGGAACGGCGAAGTGCGCGTGGTAGAAGTCAGTGACACCTCGTTTGAGCTGGTCACGCTGGAGGATCACCCGGAAGCCGGAAGAATCCGGTTTTCCATCTCGCCACACGAACATTTCGAGGATGCCTTTCACTTTGAAATCTGCTCGCTGGCCCGTTCGCGCGATGGGCTGGTGGCCCTGAGCTACGACGCGTTGGGCAAGCGCGTGCAGCAGACCGTCTGGACCACCTTCTGTGAGCGTGTGGCCCAGCGCAGCGGTGGCCGGAAAATCGGGGACGTGCAGGTCCGGACTGTCAGTGAGACTGACTTTCAGGCGGAGGATGATTCCGGAGACGCCCCGTGAGGCGCACCAGCCCGCCATTGCACGAGCAGCAGCGTGCCCGGCTGGAAGCCTACGCGCAGGCCCGGGCCAACTTCGACACTACCCGCGTACATGAGTGCAGCGAGGAGACCGGCTGGCGCGTTGACAACTATGAGCAGGAGCTGCCAGCCGAGCCTCCTGGAGAGCCGCTGCCAGGAGGCTCGTTCATGGCAGCCCAGCAGGTGCTGCGCAACTACAGCTTTCCTCCGCCCAACCTGATCACCGGTGTGTTTGTGCCGGAAACTCCGCTGGAGCAGCGTGTCATGGTGCTGCGCGGCCGGTTTCTGATCTTTACCTTCTGGTTCGGGGTGCGGATCGGCGGCGTGGTCAACGAGATCCGCGCACTCCCCGACGGCAGCCGCGAGGCAGTCTGGGGCTACAACTACTACACCCTGGAGGGCCACTTCGAACGCGGGCAGATCGAGTTTACGGTTCACAAGCATCTGGGCACAGGCCGGGTCATGTTCCGTATTCATGCCGTCTCGCAGACCGGCCACATCAGTAATCTGTTTTACCGGGTGGGATTCCGGATCTTCGGCCGGTTCCTGCAGCGCCGCTTCTCGCACGAATCCATGCGCCGGGTCAGGGAGCAGGTGGAAGACATGCTCCTGACCGGCGCGAGCACGCCTCTGGAACCCTCCACACCGCTTGAGGCGGTGCCCAGAAGGGACGTTCCGGACCATATGACCCAGCACCTGGAGCGTGCGGCAGACGGTCATGCACCTGACAGAAATCAGGGGGACTGAGCCAGCCTGTCCAGGGGTGCGGAACTGCGCCACCAATCCAGGTGCCATGAGGGCTTACCCTGACGCGCATGACTGCTCCCGTTTCGGTCCTGGCCGATTTCCGCTCCGATACCGTTACCACCCCTACGCCCGAGATGCGTCAGGCCATGGCCCAGGCGGCTGTCGGCGACGACGTCTACGGCGAAGATCCGACCGTCAATGCCCTGCAGACGGAACTTGCCCGACTCACCGGTTTCGAAGCCGGGCTGTTCATGCCGTCAGGCACCATGACCAACCAGGTGGCCATCGCACTGCACACCCGCCGCGGCGAGGAAGTTGTCTGCGCCGAGGGCAGCCATATCTACGAGTGGGAGCTGGGCATGATGGCGGCTTTCAGTGGTGTGGTGCCGCGCTTTGTGCCTGCGCCGCTGGGGGTGCCGGACCCGGGGGACATTCGCCTTGCCGTCCGGCGCAGCATTCATCAGTCGCCCACCGGCATGATCAGCCTGGAAAACACCCATAACAAGGCAGGCGGCACCATCATTCCGCTGGACGTACTGGCCGCCATTCGCAACGTGGCACAGGAAGAAGGTCTGCCGCTGCACCTGGACGGCGCCCGGGTCTTCAATGCCGCTGCCGCGCTGGGCGTTCCTCTGCGGGAGATCACCCGGCACTTCGATACGGTCAGCATCTGCCTGAGCAAGGGGCTGGGTGCCCCGGTGGGGAGCGTCCTGCTGGGCAGCGCCGCGGCCATGAAGCAGGCCCACCGCTACCGCAAGATGATGGGCGGCGGTATGCGTCAGGCAGGGGTGCTGGCCGCCGCCGCCCTGGTGGCCGTGCGCGACGGCCCGGCCCGGCTGGCTCAGGACCACCGGCGCACCCAGCAACTGGCGCGGGCTCTGGTGGACGCAGGGTTCAATGTGGACCTGCGGGCAGTGCAGACCAACATCATCTATGCCCGTATGCCGCAGGCTCAGGCCTGCGTGGATGCCTGGGCGGCCAGAGGTGTGCTGGCCAGTGCCCTGGGGCCCGACAGCGTGCGTTTCGTGCTGCACCATCAGGTGACCGATGACGGGCTGGAGGCGGCCATCCGGGTCCTGACGGCCCAGTCCCCAGAACAGGAGAGCAAGCCGGCATCAACCATGTCGCGGTAGGCTGCGGGCATGACCGCCCCGGACGCGCCGACGTCACCTCCCGCCAGCTGGCCTGAGGCCACTCCAGAGCCTATGCGTGGCGTGCGCGCCGTGGATGGCAACCGTGCTGCCCTGACTCTGCTGGTTGTCCAGAATGTGGTTTCGGGAGTCCTGATCGCGCGCGGCGCACCATTGGGGCTGTCGTTGCTCGCGTCAGTGGTCGCCAACGTGCTGGTGGGACTGCTCCTGTTCCGGCCGGCCCTGCGCGCCCTGGTACAGGACTCACGCTGGCGCACGCCGCCTGCCTGGGGATTGGCCCTGGGCACCTTCGTGCTGGCCTTCCTCGCTTCACGCGCAGCGATCCTGTTTTTCGTGACGCTGTTTCCGGAAAGTGCCGACAGCGTGCCGCAGTTTCTCAGCAAGGGCGCGGACCTGTGGCTGCTGCTGCTGGCAGCGGGATTGCTGGTGCCTTTTCTGGAGGAAGTCGCCTTCCGCGGCCTGATGCTGCGTGGGCATGAGCGCGCCGCCGGGTTTACCCTGGCGGCCGTCGCCTCGTCCTTTGCCTTTGCGGTGGCGCATGGCGTGCCGGCCAGCATTGCGGGAATCCTGCCGCTGGCCTACGCTCTGGCGCGGGTGGTTCAGCACAGCGGCAGTTTGTGGAACGCCGTCATCATCCATGTGATGAACAACACCCTGGCTGTAGGCCTCGGAGCCCTGCTGACCCGCGAGCGCCTCGGCGGAGCCATCGCCAATCCCGGGCAGGCCTCAGATCTGCTGAGCAACCCGGCCCTGCGTGTGCCTTTGGCTGCCGGATCGCTGCTGTTTGGCGGGGTGGTGCTGCTGGTCATGCACCTGTGGCTGACTCCGCGCCCTGATCCTCAGGTGCGCGCCACGCGGCAGGGCCCGTGGCTGAGCGCGGCATACATCGGAGTGGTGCTGTTCGGGCTGATGGCCGCCGTCATGACGTTGCCCGCCGTGCGCCTGATGATTTCATCCACACTGCGTGGTGCGCAGCCGTGAGGGCACCCTCCGGCTGGCGCCGCGTGCAGGCATCGGCCCGCCGGCTCAAGGCCGAACTCCTGGCGGTCAGCCACGCTGCACGTGACCCGCGGACCTCGTGGCCAGCCCGCGCCCTGGCATTGCTGGTGCTGGCCTACGCTCTGAGTCCTCTTGACCTGATTCCGGACTTTATTCCCGTGCTGGGCCTGCTCGATGATCTGCTGCTGGTGCCCGCCGGCCTGTGGCTGGCCTTACGCCTGATCCCTCTTGAGGTCCTGGCAGATGCCCGGGCGCAGGCCGCACGCCACCCGCAGAAGCTGGTGCCCAGTGCCTGGGGGCTGGCTTTGATCCTGCTAACTTACGGTCTTTTGGCCACGTTGGCCTGGTCCTGGTGGGCGAAGCGGCAGGGCAGCTGACCCGCGAAACCTTGCACGCAGCACGACTGCCGCCCCACGGTGGCCGTTAGAGTGGGTCCGTATGGCCCGCAAGCCCCCACCGACCCAGGCGTCAGAACCCACTGCGCCTCTGCCTACCGAACTGCTGACCGGCCCGGGCGATTTCGCTGCCCGGCTGGCTCCCGCCGAGCCTGTGGGCTGGCGGTATGTAGGTGTGGTGGTGCTGTCGGGCGTGCTGTCCGGTGTGGCCTACGCCTTGCTGGTGCGCCCGGCGGCCAACCTGGCGGCCGAGGTGGCCCGCGCGGCCCCGCCGGGCGCCCTCACCCACATCACCAACGTGGTGGGGGGGATGTTTCTGACAGTGCTGAGCTTTGCGCTGATGTGGGGGCTTGGACGCCTGGGGGGCGGGCGGGAGAGCCGGAGCGGCGAAGTCTACGGAGCCTCATTCGCCGTGTTCGTGCCGCTGTATCTGCTGGTGATCGTATGGACGCTGCTGACGCCCGCAGCGGCCTTTGAGCCCACAGCGGTGCCCAGCGGCGCCAGTGCCGGCACCGTGGAGGACGCAGCTCTGCGCGCCGCTGCCCACACCTCTGCGGCCCTGGCCCTGCTGACGGTCACGGTGTTGGGGCTGGGAGTTCAGTTTGCCCTTGTCTATCAGGCGCTGCGGGCGCTGACCGGATCGGTGCCGCGCGCCCTGGCCGGAACCCTGCTGCCCCTGCTGCCTGCACTTGCGGTGCAACTGATTGCCATTTCGCCGCTGCTGAGCCGCCGCTGGAGCTGAAGCTTGCTTATGCTCCCGTGTAACGCCACAGATGCCACAGGCCATAGGCTCCCAGCAGCAGGTGCAGCGCAAACTTGGCCCCCAGGCCAGTCAGCAGGCCCACCATGGTCCCCCAGGTCGAACGCACCGCTTCGGGCATCGGGCGGCGGGCGACCAGCAGTTCGGCCAGCAGCGCGCCCAGGAGAGGCCCCACGATCAGACCGAGCGGGCCCAGGAAAATCCCGGCGATCCCACCGATAAGGGCGCCCCAGGCGGCCTGACGGCTGCCGCCGTAGCGGCGGGCTCCCCACGCCGAGGCCAGGTTGTCGACCAGCATGGCAGCCACGGCGATGATCAGAAATACCAGCAGGAAGGGCAGGTCGCGCCCAGCCTGAAACCCGTCAAGCAACGCCGCGACGGCAGCACCCGCAAAGATGACCAGGGTGGACGGCAGCACCGGAACAAAAGTACCGATCAGGCCAATGATCCATGCGGCCAGGAAAATCAGGAACGGCATACTCATGCCTTCAGTATGGTGGCGGTGCGGTCGCAGTTCCCACACACATAAGAAAACCCCACCGGCTGGCGGTGGGGTTCATTTGGTTGCAGGGACAGGATTTGAACCTGCGACCTCCGGGTTATGAGCCCGACGAGCTACCAGACTGCTCTACCCTGCGTTCCTCTGGTACTGATTGTGCGTTGTGGCGGGCACTTCCTTGCGGGGGTGCCGTTTCCAGCGCTCAGAAATAGTACCCCGGAGTTCCGATTCTGTCAACACCAGCCTGAGGCTGTCCCGCTGATCTACCCGTGAAGAACATGTCGTGGTCTCCGGTGGGGCTACATGCGGGCAGGGGCACTGGTCACCCGCGATCTCTCCATGGCCATGACGGGACACTGGACCCAGATTGGATAAGCGCGCCAGGAAGCATTATTTGTCTGGAAATCACCAGAGTATGAGGGGCCTGATCTCTGGCCGGGGGCCTGTCAAACAGACCATGCTTCTGACAGCGGTTCCACTCTGCTGCCGGACTGCAGGAGAACCATGTGGCTGGTGTGCCGACACTCTAGGCTGAAGCGGTGACTTACCTGACTTCCGGCCCTGGCCTGAGTGCCCGCAAGCTGCGGCATATCGAGGCATGCCTGCTTCCGGACAGCCAGTACCAGGGCGTCACTACTGGTCTGGAGACGGTGCGGTGGCCTTACCGGGCACTTCCGGAGCTGAATCTGGCTGACGTGAATCTGGAAGTCAGCTTCCTGGGCCGCCGACTGAGTGCTCCGCTGCTGATTGGTGCCATGACCGGCGGCGCAGATCGTGCCGGGCAGATCAACCGTAACCTCGCCACGGCCGCGCAGCGTCTGGGGATCGGCCTGATGCTAGGATCCCAGCGCGTGATGCTCGAACGTCCGGAGGTGGCAGCTACCTTCCAGGTGCGCGAGGTCGCGCCGCATGTGCTGCTGGTCGGAAACCTGGGCGGCGCGCAGTTTCTGCTGGGATACGGCGCCGAGCAGGCCGTGCAGGCTGTCCGGCAGGTAGGAGCGGACGCCCTCGCCATTCACGTCAACCCACTCCAGGAAGCGCTGCAGGCAGGTGGGGATACGAGCTGGGCGGGGCTGGCGACGCAACTGGCCGCGCTGGTGCCGTCACTGCCGTTTCCGGTCATTCTCAAGGAAGTCGGGCACGGCCTGGATGCCCGCACCGTCAGCACGGTGGCTGGCATGGGCTTTAGGGCCCTGGACGTGGCGGGAGCAGGCGGCACCAGCTGGGCCCGGGTAGAGGAGCTGGTTCGTTACGGAGCGGTGCAGCGGCCGGACCTGTGTGAAATCGGCGTACCTACAGCGCAGGCCCTGCGGGATGCCCGGCAGCAGGCCCCGGGGGTTTCCCTGATCGCGTCAGGCGGAATCCGCACCGGTCTGGACGCGGCGCGCGCGCTGCTGCTGGGTGCGCAGGTGGTGGCCGTGGCCCGGCCGCTGCTTGAACCGGCGATGGACAGTGCAGAGGCAGTAGAAGTCTGGCTGTCCCGCTTTATTCACGAACTGCGGGTCTCGATGTTCGTTGGGGGGTTTGCCGATATCTCGTCGCTCGGATCGGCAAGCTCCTGAACGATGGTTTCCGGCGCTTCTCCTTCGTCGAGCTGCTCGGTCACTTCTTCCTCCAGTTTCCCGAGACGCCGGGTTGCCGGATCAGTGGCGACAATCAGGCTGGCACCTACTGTCAGAACGGCTACCAGAGCATGCAGCTGCACGGTGTCCAGATCAATGAAGCCCACAGCTGCCGCTCCAAAAGCTCCAGCCCACATGGCCATCAGGCTGCGGTCCATACCGCGCTGCCGTGCGACGCGCCGTGAATTCCAGCGCAGAAAACACAGCGTCAGGAATGCGCTGGCCAGCGGCCAGGCGACAAACTGCTGATTCACCGCGTCTTTCTTGGCGTCCACCCCACTGAGACCATGACCGAGGCCCACGCCAAGCATCACCACACTCAAGGTGAACGGCAGGTGCCCGTAGAGCCACGCCTGCATGCGCTGAACCTGCCCTTCCACATGAGCGCCCAGCAGGGGAAGGGTGCGGGCCTGATCGAAATAAAGCCGCCAAAGGGCCACCGTCAGCAGAATGGCACTCAGGGCCGGGGCCAGCGTGACCAGATTCATCTCCTGCTGCCGGCTGCCGTTGACCACTTCCGTGACGATGGCACCCAGCGCAATGATCTGCAGAAGGCCTACCCGCTCGGGCAGATGCCCTTCATGAGGGAGACTGGAATGCGCGTTGCCCACCCGAGCCTGAATGACGACTGGAATGATCATGTCAGCCAGCAGCGCGGCGCACCACAGGAGGATCTGCAGCGTGGACCCGCCAGGAAGCCAGGCAGAGATCAGCCACACCCCGGCGGCGAGCGCCAGGGGAGCGCTGCTCTGCTGTGCAAACGGGGCTCCGCCCGGCACCTCGCGGGCCAGGGCAAAGTGCATCACCACCTGCAGGACGCGGTTGGTGCCGTAGGCCAGGGCAAACGCCATCCCTGTATCCTTCAGATCACCCCGCAGGGTCAGGGCCAGCATGCCCATGGACACCAGCTGCGCCACCGTGCCCCAGCGGTAGGCGCGCGTCTCGTTGCCGTAGCGGGCCGCGAGCATGGTGTTGCCTGCCCAGGCCCACCAGACTGCCGTGAACATCAGTCCGAACTCGCCAAGGTTTTCGAGCTGAGGCGAGTCGCCCAGACGTTTGGCCAGCTGGTCAAACGCCACGACGAAGATCAGGTCGAAAAACAGTTCGAGCCAGGTGACCTTCTGGTCGTTGTGTACAGGGGTGCCGGCCGGGCCCGATGGTTCGTGTTCCTGAACTTCGATCGTATCGGGCTCGCCGTGGGTCATGACCAACGCCTCATGGCGGACGCACGGCGCATCAGCGCAGGCGTCCCAGGCCCTTGCGAATCAGGGCGTCAGCGCTCTGGGTGGGATCGGCGCCCAGCAGCTCGGCGACCACGCCGCGCACCTGGGCCTCACGGAAGCCGAGGGCCAGCAGCGCCTCAATGGCGTCGCGCCCGGCAGTGCTGGAGACCGGTGTCGCTCGCGTGCCGGCAGGAACGCCCGCCGCGGCCAGATGCTCGGGTACCTTGTTCTGCAACTCCAGAACCAGACGTTCAGCCGTTTTCTTGCCCACGCCGGATACACTCGACAGCAGCTTGACGTCTCCAGCCATCAGGCCCTGCGCCAGGGCGGAGACCGGCATGGCCGACAGCAGACTCAGACCCAGTTTCGGGCCCACCCCGCTGACCCCAGTGACCAGATCGAACAGCTTGAGGCTGTCAGCGTCGGAAAAGCCAAACAGCAGCTGCGCATCTTCCCGGACCACGAACCGGGTGCTCAGCTCGGCATTCTGACCGACCACCAGCTTGCCCAGGGTGCCAGCCGGGCACTGCACCTCGTAGCCGACGCCGCCAGCAACGATCACAGCGCTGTTTTCCCTCACTTCACGCACCACGCCGGACAGGTAAGCAATCACACCCGCCATTCTAGAGGCGCGCCCTTGTTGACACCTGCACCGCGCCACTTTGAAATGGTGCATGTGCCTCACATCCGACCTGCGCGCCCTGAGGACCGGGACGACCTGTATCACATCTGTCTGAAAACAGCTGACAGTGGCCAGGACGGTACCCACCTGTACCAGGACCCGGAGCTAATCGGTCACGTCTATGCCGGACCATACCTGGCCTATCAGCCTCAGTTTGCTTTTGTTCTCGAAGATGATCTGGGTGTCAGCGGCTATGTCATTGGCGCGCTCGATACCCGGGCTTTCGACGAAACCCTGGAACGCGAGTGGTGGCCCGCTTTACGGCGGCGCTACCCCGATCCGGCAGTGCCTGCCTCTGAGCGCAGCCGTGACGAAGCTGTCATTTACCAGATGCACCACCCACGCCCGGCTGACCCGGACATCACAGCTGCCTACCCTTCACACCTTCACATCGACCTGTTGCCCCGTGCCCAGGGCGGGGGCCACGGACGGCGGCTGCTGTTCACTCTCTTTGAGGCGCTCCGTCAGGCCGGGTCCCCTGGGGTGCATCTGGGTGTGGGCGGACGCAACATCAATGCCCAGGCGTTCTACCGGCACGTCGGATTTCAGGATTTAAAACCCCTGCCTGACGGCGGAGCCCTGATGGGCTGGACACTCTAGAAACGGTCCGTTACGGCATGCGGGTCCACGTCAGTGTCTCCTGCACGATGGTGGCCCACTCCTGCTCACGGGGCTCGTGGGCCATGCCATCAATCTCCAGCAGGCGGGAACCGGAAGCGGCCGCAAAGCTGCGTCCCTCTTCCGGAGGGCAGACACGGTCTTCTGTGCCAACGGCCAGCAGGCCTGGAACGTTCAGAGCGCGGGCATGCGTCAGCGGTGATCCTTCATGCCACTGTTTGGCGGTCAGAACCGCGTCGTAATAACGCCTGAGCGCATTGAGGGCGCTGCTCTGGTACACCCGGCGCAGGTCGGTCGGAGCACTGACGGCGACCACATGTGACGCGCACGTGTCCTGGGTCGCTGCTGTCAGCAGGGCGATCAGGCCGCCCATGCTGAAGCCCAGCATCACCACCGGCCCCCGCGGCTGGGACGAGAGCCACTCCAGGGCCAGCCGGGTGTCCCGCGCGCCGCTCCGGCCGTAGTCGTCGCAACCGCCCGAACCGCGCCATCCACGGCTGGACAGACTGAGTGCATGCCATCCGGCTTCGGCAAACATTCGAGCCGGTTCAGCCATGGCGCTGGCATCCTGACCCCAGCCATGAAGCAGCAGGACTGCCGGCGCCTGCTGCGGCTGCCCCCAGTGGTAGCCACCCAGGGTGCCGTCTGGTACAGGAACCGTAACTCGCTCAGCACCGGGAAGGTCGGGTAGATCCAGGCCAGGGATAGTCACAGCCCATTGTCGCCCGGTCCGTAGGCCATTGATGTGATCCCCAGGTGGGCAGACCACGGTAACGTGGGGTCATGATGTTCCGCTTCCTTTCGAAGATGCGAATGCTCCGCTGCTCCTGATCCAGAGGCTGTCTGGAGCGCATTCATACCGGACGCAGCTCATCTTTTCTGAAAGCTGAGCTTTTTCCGTATGCTGGAGAGGTTGTCCGGCCTGCCTCTCATCAGGGTAAGCGCCGGGCGGAGGAGAGATCAGCATGACCGCGAATAACGAGTTCTTCCTGACCACCGCGATCGACTACGCCAACGGCGCGCCGCATATCGGCCACGTATACGAGAAGATTCTGGCTGATGCCATCGTGCGCTACCAGCGTCTGGCTGGAAAAAACGTCACCTTCGTCATGGGCACCGACGAACACGGTGAAAAGATCAGCAAGGCCGCTGCGAAAGAAGGTCTGACCCCCCAGGCTCTGGTTGACGATCTGAGCGTGCGCGCCTTCAAAGGGCTGTGGGATCGCCTGGGCATCAGCTACAGCGAGTTCATCCGCACCACGGAAGGGCGCCACAAACGCTTCGTGCAGGACGTGCTTCAGCGCGTGTATGACAGCGGCGATATCTATTTTGCCGAATACGAGGGTCTGTACTCGGTCGGCGCCGAGCGGTACGTGACCGAAAAAGAACTGGTGGAGGGCCCCGACGGCGTGCGCCGCTTTCCCGGCGACAAGGACCCGCCCGAATTGCGGCGCGAGGCCAACTACTTTTTCCGCATGGAAAAGTACCAGGAGTGGCTGCTGGGCCACCTGCGTGAAAATCCGGATCTGATCCAGCCCTCCGGCTACCGCAACGAGGTTCTGGAAATGCTCAAGGAGCCCATTGGGGACCTCAGCATCAGCCGGCCGAAAAATCGCGTGCCCTGGGGCGTGGAACTGCCCTGGGACGCGGACCACGTCACCTACGTGTGGTTCGACGCGCTGCTCAGCTACCTGACGCCGCTGGTCACCCGGGGCGTGGACGAGAGCGTCAGCGGTCTGGCGTGGCACGTGATCGGGAAAGACATTCTCAAGCCGCACGCGGTGTTCTGGCCGACCATGCTCAAGGCCGCCGGAATGCCGGTGTACCGCAAGCTGGTGGTGCACAGCCATATCCTGGCTGAAGACGGGCGCAAGATGGGCAAGTCGCTGGGCAACGCCATTGACCCCGAAAAACTGGTCGCGGACTACCCGGTGGACGCCATCCGCTACGCGATGCTGCGCGAGGCGACCCTCAGCGCCGACAGTCCTTTTGGTGAGGGCATCCTGGTCTCGCGCCTGAACAGCGACCTGGCCAACGACCTGGGCAACCTGCTGTCGCGTACGGTCAGCATGATCCAGAAGTATCGTGAGGGCGTGATCCCGGCCCCCGGCCAACCGGCTGACCGCGAGCGGGTCATAGAAGCCGCGGCCATTGCCCTGCCCGGTGAGGTGCTGCGTCTGGTAGGCGACCTGAAGGTGAATATGGCCATCGAGGCGGCCATGAACTTTGTGCGTGACCTCAACCGGTACATCGCTGAAAGTGCGCCCTGGAACCTTGCCAAGAGTGAGGAAACACAGGGAAGACTCGACACCGTGCTGTACACCGCCGCCGAGGGCCTGCGTGTGGCCAGTGTGTGCCTGGAGGCTGTGATTCCCGGCAAGGCCCGCGAACTGCGCGCCCAGCTGGGCCTGGGCGGCCAGACTTACGCCCTCAGCGGCGCCTGGGGCCTGACCCCGGCGGGCACGCGCGTGCAGGGCGGAGCGATCCTGTTTCCCAAACCCGACCCCAAAGCTGCTCCTGACGCCGCTGCGCCGGCCAAGGCAGCGCCTGCTCCCAGAAAAGAGAAGACAGACGTGACCGAAGCTGTTGCCCAGCCAAAGATCAACACCCAGCCAGCCCCCAGTGCCACGCCGGCAGCCACTGAGCCTCTTATCAGCATCGAGGATTTTGCGCGGATTGATCTGCGGATCGCAGAAGTTGTGGCCTGTGAGGCTGTCGAGAAGGCAGATAAGCTTCTGAAGCTCACCGTCAGGCTGGGTGACGAGACCCGTACCGTGGTCAGCGGCATCCGCAAGTGGTATGAGCCTGCTGATCTGGTGGGGCGCAAGGTCGTGCTGGTGGCCAACCTGAAGCCTGCCAAGCTGCGCGGAATCGAGTCCCAGGGCATGATCCTGGCGGCCGAGGACGCCGACGGCAACCTGGATCTGGTGGGTACGGGGCTGGATCTGCCCAGCGGCACCAGGGTGCGCTGACACACAACTGCTGAGTCAGCGGATCGCGGCGGCACCGGGAGAGCTACTCCCGGTGCCGCCGCGTACTAGACTGCCGGCATGCCGTTCGTGGTTGTGTCCGGGCTCTCCGGCAGTGGAAAAAGTACCGCGTTGCGGGCGCTGGAAGACGCTGGCTTCTTCATTACCGATAACCTTCCCCCGGAGTTATGGGGCGCGATGTATGACCTGAGCAAGGCCAGAGGCCTGACCCGCGTGGCGGTCAGCACCGACGCGCGCACGCGGGATTTTCTGAGCGCACTGGACGACAGCTATATCAGGCTCTCGCGCCGCGAGGAGGACCTTCACACGCTGTATCTGGAGGCCAATTCGGAGGTGCTGCTCAAGCGTTACAACTTCACCCGCCGGGAGCACCCGCTGGGTGAGACCCTGATGGTGGATTTTGCGCGGGAGCGCGAGCTGCTGGCGCCGCTGAGGGCCATCGCCGATACCGTGATCGACACCACCGACCTCAGCGCCACTGACCTGGCCGAGCGCGTGCTGCGGCTGTTCCGGCTGGAGCACGACTTTCACCTGCGGCTGCTGTCGTTTGGTTTCAAGCATGCTCCGCCACGCGACGCTGACCTGGTGCTGGATGTGCGGTCGCTTCCCAACCCGCACTACGACCCGGTCCTGCGGCCCCGCACTGGCCTGGAGCGTGAGGTCGCACAGTACGTGTTTCAGAACCAGGCAGGAGAGGACTTCTACGCGAACCTGCGGGACTTTGTACGTACCAGTGCCGAGCGGGCCCGCGACACAGGCCGGCATGGATACACGGTGGCGATCGGATGCACCGGAGGGCAGCACCGCAGTGTGGCGGTGGCCAGCCGGCTGGCTGCCGACCTGCGTGACCTGAATGTGGATATCACCGATCACCGGGACATGAAAGCAGGAACCAGGGAATGAGTGATCCTCCACTGCGGCGCGATCAGATAGGCACCGTTTTCCCTGTGGAGAACGGCGCCACCGGGCATCCCAAAACCCGGCGCGCCCGCATGTGGATGCAACCAGGCATTGGCGTCAAGCGCTGGCTGATGCTGTTCGTGGTTTGTACCTTTATTGGGGCGGTCGGCTTCCTTCACTTCACCTGGACCGGGCCACTGCACTTCACGGCCACCAAGTGGATCCTGTGGGTCAACCGCTTCCTGCGTCCGGAATTCATGCCGCTGTATCTGGGAGGCATGATCATCATGACCCTGTCTCTGCTCGGAGCTCTATGGAGCATCGCTATGCTCAGCCGCAGCGTATTACGGGGAACAGGGACTGCTCCCAATACTGCTGTAGATGTCATTTATGCCCGGCATACCCTGAGCCGCGCGCCACGTGTGGTGGCTCTGGGGGGAGGCACTGGCCTGTCCAATCTTCTGAAGGGGTTGAGGGAGATTACCGGGAACACCACGGCCGTCGTGGCTATCTCTGATGACGGCGGCAGCAGTGGCCGGCTGCGCGAGTCGCTGGACATGATTGCTCCGGGTGACCTGACGGACTGCTATGCCGCGCTGTCCGACAGCCCGGTGATGGCCCGGCTGATGCTTCACCGCTTCACCCGGGGCGACGGCATTAAGGGGCATACCTTCGGGAACCTGATGCTGGCGACCCTCAGTGAGGAAGAAGGTGGTCTGGGTGAGGCCATGCAGGATATTCACGAGGTGCTGAGGATCCGCGGCCACGTGTATCCGGCCACGCTGCATCCGGCTTCACTTGTCGCGCAGCTCAGTGACGGCCGCGTGATCAGAGGCGAAAGTCAGTTCGCAACTGCTGTTGGGGAAGCCCGGATCGAGCAGGTTCAGCTTGACCCGCCGGACGTGCCGGTGATGGGCGCCATTCCGCGTGCACTGGAAGAGGCCGAGCTGATTGTTCTCGGTCCAGGCAGCCTGTATACCAGCATCATCCCGGCGCTTCTGGTGCAGGAAATAGCTGTGGGGATCCGCAACTCGCCTGCGCCTCTGGTCTACGTGGCCAGCCTGATGACTGAGCCAGGAGAGACGGACGGTCACACCCTCGAAGACCATGTAAATGCCATCGTTCGTCACCTGGGCCGCACTCCTGACCACATTCTGGTCAACAGCGCCACGCCGCCGAAAGACGTATTGGACCGCTACGCCCAGCAGGGAGCAAGGTTGCTGGACCTGAGTGGCGCCACCCAGGAGCTGCGGGACCGGGTGCGCAGTCTGCCTCTGCTGCAGCCCAATCAGGCCCGCCATGATCCTCATGCGCTGGCGCAGGCCCTGCTCAACTACACCTTGCGGCGGCACCCCTGACCGAGCAGCTTCCGGTCGTGACGTTGACGTTCTATACACGCGTCGATCTGGGGGGCGCCGGCGGCCCCGGCTGACGCCACCACTTCGCTCGTGTTATGTCCGGATGGAGCTATCGGCGATGAACTTCAGGCACACGATGAGGTCCACTACGGCCGGGGAACCGGGCATAGAAGTTACTTCATGATCTGAAGAGACTGCCCTGTAACACCTGGCAGCTTTTTGCCTTTTTCAGCTGAAGGTACCTATGTCGGCATTGACGTTCCCGTGCGGCTGCGCCTTGAGCTTCTGCTGCTCTTGGGGCAGAGTCCCTTGCCCGGTCTCCAGCGCAGCTTGCACATCCCCTAGATTCCGAATGGCCGTCGGCACCTGCCTACCCGACCTGTGCAGGAGAAACGGCAGCGGCTGGTAGCCTGCACAGATGACCACCGCATTTCCTGAACAAGGCCCCCTGCGCGTTGTGGCGCAGCAGGCACGCACGGCGGCCCGTACCCTGCGTTCGTTGAGCACCGAACGTAAGATCGCTGTCCTGCATGCCCTGGCCAGAGAACTGCGTGCCCGCGAAAGCCAGATCCTGGAGGCCAATGCCCAGGATGTGGCCGCAGCTCAGGCGGCAGGCCTGGGTGCCGCCATGGTGGACCGCCTGCGCCTCACTCCGGCCGCGCTACACGGCATTGCCGCAGATGTCGAAGCAGTGGCTGGGCTGAGTGATCCAGTGGGGGAGTCCACGCCCGAAAAACTGTTGCCCAGCGGCATCCGGGTCTCTACGCGCCGCGTTCCACTGGGGGTCTTGGGAGTGATCTACGAGAGCCGTCCCAATGTGACGGTCGACGTGGCTGCCCTGGCTCTGATGAGTGGAAATGCGGTGATTCTGCGAGGAGGCAAGGAGACCGTGCGGAGCAACACGGCCCTGGAGGAGGCCATCCAGGCAGCACTCCGCGCCGAGGGCCTGCCGCAGGAGGCCGTGCAGGTGATCCGGGACCCTGCCCGCGAGCGCATGCTGGAACTGCTGAAGCTCGACGATCTGGTCGACGCGATTATTCCGCGCGGGGGCGCTGCTCTGCACAGATTCTGCGTGGAGAATGCGACTGTTCCGGTTATCGTAGGTGGAATCGGTGTGGTGCATCTGTACCTTGACGGCAGCTTCACCCAGGACCCGAATGATGTGCGCCGGGCTGCAGAGGTCGTCCTGAACGCCAAAGTACAGAAGCCCAGTGCCTGCAACGCCCTGGATACGCTGCTTGTGGACCGCGCGGCCCTCACCGTCCTTCCCCAGATTGCACAGAGTCTTGCGGCGCAGGGGGTGGAGCTGCGGGCCGACCCGGAAGCTCTGACCTGTCTCAGCGGAGCAGGGTTACAGGCCCACCCGGCCCAGGAATCAGATTACGGCCAGGAGTTTCTGGCCCTGACCATGAGTCTCAAGGTGGTTGCCGGGCTTGACGAGGCGCTGAACTTTATCGCGGCGCATGGCAACCATACCGACGTGATCCTGACCCGTGACGCAGCGCAGGCCGAGCGCTTTGTTCAGGATGTCGACAGCGCTGCCGTAATGGTCAACGCCAGCCCCCGGTTCAACGATGGCGGTCAGTTGGGCCTGGGAGCCGAGGTGGCCATCAGCACCCAGAAGCTTCACGCACGTGGGCCGATGGGATTGCGGGAACTGACGACAACCAAGTGGGTCGTCATGGGCGACGGTCATACACGCGCCTGAGGCGCACGGCAAAGGCGCTTCAGACGAAGACAGGTTGCAGCGGGGTTCAGGCAGTAAGCAGCGCTGAGGTGGCCAGGCGTTGTTCCTGTGGCATCAGAACCCGCTGGGCTGTTCCAATCAGCCACATGCGCGCTTCCAGGGATGTACTGGCGTGGCAGTGAGCCTGGCGCATGATCTGCAGCCACGTTTCCTGTACACGGGCTTCCGGATCCGGCACTTTCGACCGCTCTGCCATGGCATACAACAGTCTGGCGTAGCGTCGGTGCAGTTCTCTCAGGGCTTCGAGTTCGTTCTGTGCCAGCGCACACAGCAACTCCGCGTCCGACAAGGTGCTCATCTCCGTCGAGGCGCGCATCACATGAGCGTCAGCCTGAGGCGTGGAGGTTTGGTCTGTCATGCATCACCAGAAAATAAGAAGGGCAAACACCTAAGGTCGCCGGCGCTCAGACGGGATCGGGGAGATGCAAAACGAATTCCCGAGTCAGGACGGCAGGAAACGGCACTGGAACCTCTGGTGTGTGGACAACGAGGTTGGGTCAGGAGTCCTGAAGAGCCATGCCTGCCTTGCCAACCCAGTTTCCTTCTGCCGGTGGAGGGTTGGTCCAGACAGGGAACAGTGGCGTGGCGGCTGACGGAATGCGGCATACGTTCTCCTGGTGCCATCAAAAGCCTGAAACGGCCTGGGACCTTTGTGGCAACTATTGTCCAACGACCCTCTCACCCTAGATTGTGCGCAATCAAATTGATAGCTCTGGGCAGAGAGGGTTCATTAATCTAATTTCGCGGTGAGCAGAGGAGAACACAGCTCTTTCTCTGGGCCGGTTCACGAGAATGAGAACTGCGCATCAGAAGGTTTCGGTGAGTGATAGCTGTGCGGGGTAATGGGGAGTTATTAGTGGACCCCTGAGCTCTGGCAG
The DNA here is from genome assembly GCF_000020685.1 of Deinococcus deserti VCD115. Taxonomy (NCBI): domain Bacteria; kingdom Thermotogati; phylum Deinococcota; class Deinococci; order Deinococcales; family Deinococcaceae; genus Deinococcus; species Deinococcus deserti. Next base: position 1,143,857 of record NC_012526.1, read on the forward strand.
AGAGACATCGTTCGTATTGATGCCCGCAGCGAAAGAACCATCATTCTTTGCGTAAGAACGGAACTAATCCGAGGATCTCCTGGACATCACATATCCGATTCCCGAACACTCAAGCGCTCAACATTGAAGCTCTAGAGGCCTCTGATCAGGGTCCACCTGTGCATAGGGCTGGTGGAATGGCTTCATTGGGAATCTTCGCGTTGCATACATCGTTAACACGCCCGCAGGACATCAATACACTCCAGCCATGTGTAAGGCCAATAAGTAGGAAATAGGAAATTGCCCTGTCCGTAGCTCTTTTGGCCAGCAGCAGTAAAGCCCCCGATCACCGGGGGCTTAAGTATGTCTTTGTATTGGTCAGATCACACGCCTAGAGGGACGTCCACACCAAGCTCGGCCATCACTGTGCGGATGGCTGGAGCATCAATCCCGGCCCGCGCATGCACGCTGTCAACGGTGGCATGTTCCTGAAACTCATCCGGGATACCCAGCACGCGCACAGTAGGACGGAGGTTCATGGTGTTCAGGGCTTCCAGCACGGCACTGCCAAAGCCGCCCATAACGGTGTTGTCCTCGACAGTGACAATAGCGCGCGCCCGTGAGGCGACCTCACGCAGCATCACCTCATCCAACGGTTTGACAAAGCGGGCATTTACCACGCCTACGTTGGGCAGGTCTCCCACCGCCTTCAGGACATACTCCAGGGCTTTGCCGCCGGCCAGAAGAACGACGTCGTCTCCGGGTTTCAGGCGCTCCCAGCTTCCCCAGGCAATGTCCGGCCAGGTGCCTTCCGGAACACGTTCGGTCGTGCCCCGTGGATAACGGATGGCGAATGGCCCAGGTTGTGACTGCGCCGTGCGGAGCATGCCGCGCAACTCCTCGGCGTTCCGGGGCAGCCCTATGCCGACATTGGGAATACTGCGCAGAAAACTGAGGTCGAAGACGCCGTTATGGGTCGCACCATCGGCACCGACAATACCTGCACGGTCAATGGCGAAGGTGACGTTCAGGTTCTCGATAGCCACGTCGTGCAGAACCTGATCGTAGGCCCGCTGCAGGAACGAGCTGTAAATGGCCACGATGGGTTTAAGACCCTGAAGGGCCATTCCAGCGGCCGTGGTGACCGCCACGTCCTCAGCAATACCGACGTCCAGGTAACGGTGCGGATGAACCTTGCTGTATTCCACAAGTCCGCTGCCCTCGCGCATGGCCGGCGTGATCACGAAGGTCCGGGGATCAAGCCGGGCCAGTTCAGTCACCGCGTCCCCGAACGCCGCGCTCCAGGAATAGGCGTTGCTGGGAACCACCTCGCCAGTGGCCGGATCGAACTTGCTGGGTCCATGCCACGAGATCGGATCAGCCTCGGCGTAGCTCAGGCCTTTGCCCTTGGTGGTGACCACATGCAGGATGGTCGGTCCGTCAAGGTCCACCAGACGTTCCATGAGCCACACCAGCTCCTGAACGTTGTGGCCATCGACCGGGCCGACATAACGCACTCCCATGGCCGCAAACGGGTTGACACTGGCTGGATCGAAAAAATGACGCGTAGAGCTCTTGGCCCGGCTCATCAGATTGGCCAGCGGTTTGCTGACGGCCTCGACTGCCTTCTTGCTGGCCCCTTCGCCCTCCTGGAACCATTTCTGTACCTGCAGGCCGCGCATGAATTTGTTGATGGCCCCAACGTTCTCGCTGATGCTCATCTCGTTGTCATTGAGCACGATCAGCATGCGGCGGTTCATGTCCCCGATGGTGTTCAGGGCTGCCAGAGCCATACCCCCGGTCAGCGAGCCGTCTCCGATCACAGCGGCAACTTTGTAGTCCTGGCCCAGGGCGTCGCGCGCCATCGCCATTCCCAGGGCATTGGCCAGGGATGTGCTGGCGTGCCCCACCGTAATCGCGTCGTGTTCGGATTCCGTCACCTTGGTAAAGCCCGAGAGGCCACCCTCTTTCTTGACCGTGGGCATCAGGTGCCGGCGACCGGTCAGCATCTTGTGGGCGTAGGCCTGATGGCCCACGTCAAAGAGGATCCGGTCCCGTGGAGAGTTCAGCACGTAGTGCAGCGCCACAATCAGATCGGTGGCTCCCAGGGAGGACGCCAGATGCAGGCCTCCTACGGAACAGACCCGTACGATCTCCTCACGAAGTTCCTGCGCCAGTGCAGGCAGCTGGTCGCGCGACAGACGCTTGAGGTCTTCCGGGCTCTGTACCCGGTCAAGCAGCGGCGTCAGAGAAGCTTGCGCCGTCATGGCTGATTCCCGCTGCGGGGCGTGCTGAAATTGCGTCCTGTAAGCAACAGACCTTCCGGGGAGCGGACCTCTCCGGTGAACGGGGTAAACCACAGCTGCTGGGTGGCGGGGAACAACCCCCCCACGGTGTCACTCATCTGCCGGGTCACCACCCAGACGTCAAAGGTGCCTGCTGGTGTCTGCACGCGGCGCTGCTGCTGCACCAGATAGCTGTAGGTCACCAGGCCCTGCGCCTGAGTTTTGCCGGCGTCGTCTACGACCGTCACCTGACTCTGACCCTGCCAGGCCAGACCCACCTGCCAGGCACCCTGAGCCGGATACTCCTGCAGCGGAGGCTCCAGGCGGATTGTGACACCCGGCTTGCGGATGCCCTGCAACTGCACCCCGCTGTTGCTGAAGGTACGGAACCAGGTCTGCTGGGCACCTCGGCCCGTTAACTCGAAAGTCTGCACAGTCTGGCCGGCAAAGATCGACGGACCCATGGCGCGCAGGGTATAGGGGACTGCCGTGGCTGGTTCGCCTTCGGGCAGATAAGACCAGGCCAGCCCGGCCTCACGAGGGTAAAACGACACCCCACTGACCGGCGTGCTGGCCTGCACAGTTGCTGGGGCGGCTGTGCGGGCGGGTGCACAGGCCGCAAGACCCAGAAGAGCCACGAGCAGCGGCAGGCGGACAAGTGGCAGGCGTTCAGACATGGTGCTCAGGGTAAACCTCAGATCGCCTTGCATGCTCACAGCTAACATGAAAATCGGCTGACTTTTGCCCTGACTTGTGGAAAACAGGTGGATTCCCAAGAAAAAGGGACGCGCTTACGCGTCCCTTTTGGTGCTTTCCTGCTGGCCGAATTGGTCAGCCGGGTTTGCTCTGCTCACCCTGTACGCGGGCTTTCAGGGCTGCCAAGGCGTCATCTACATCCTTTTCACGGCCCAGATCCCGTAGCTGAGCATCGATGTCATTTTCGCGCCGCAGATCTGACATGGCTTTGTTGCGGTCTTCCATTCCGGCAACCTTCTGTTCCATTTCGTCGAAGGCGTCCATCGCACCGCCGGCCTTGTCGAAGCCCGAAACGCGGTCGAGCGTGGCTCCTGCCTGAGCCGTTTTCTGGCGGGCGGCGAGCAGGGTCTTTTTAGACTCCATCTCGTCGATTTTAGCCTCAAGCGCGCGCAGCTGGGTCCGAAGCTGGTCAACCGTATTGGTCTGGGTGGCCCGTTGTTCGTCAAACCCTGCGGCCAGATCCTTGTGGTTCTGCGCGCGGCGCAGGGCTTCACGCGCCAGGTCCTCTCTGCCGCCTCGCAGAGCTTCTTCCGCTTTCTTCTCGTACTCGGTGGCCAGCTTGCGGTTGATGTTGGACTCGCGCTCCATTTTGATGTTCTGACTCATGGCTTCAGCCACTTCGGTGCGGGCCTCGGTGTAGGCACTTCGCATGTCACGCAGCGACTGGTCGATAATCTTGCCAGGGTCCTCGGCCTTGCTGATCATATCGTTGACATTGGCTCGGAGCAGGCGGGACAGTCGATCAAGAATGGACATGGGTGAAACCTCCTCGTTGCATGATTACGCAGGCCAGCATCCTTGGGTTCGCGTACCGGGTGATCCGCAAGGCCAGCTGAAGATCACATGAGGAGTAACAGGAATGTAAAAACGCGCGCCCATTGGTAGGCGCGCGTCATGGTTAACAGGGTCTGGTTAGAACACGATGGGACGGAGGCCGACGCTTTCAGCCCCGCACGCCACCGTCAGGTTGTTGCCTGCTGGCGTGACCGTGCACCCCAGGGCGCGCAGTCCCGCCAGGGGGAAAATCAGGTTTTTCCCGTCGGTCGCAGGTGCCAGGGGAAGTTCAACGGCGCCGCCCTCGCGCTGTACGGTTTTCTGACCGACCGTCACGGTCAGGGGGCTCTGACCGCTGACGCTGAGACGGAACTTGCCTCCGCCCAGGTTGGAAACATTGACCACGCCCACGAGGTCGCTTCCAAGCACATACGGCTGACCCTTGACCACTCCAGCAGGAGCAGCCACGCGCGCCGCAGACGCAGCAGGCGCCTGCACGCCATCAACGATCAGCAGGGTTTCCGTCGCGGCCAGCTGGCTGAGCAGCACAAATGCTGCGACATTCCCGCCGGCCTTATCGGCAACGAACAGACTGCTGCTCTTGCTGCCTGACTTCCAGTCGCCCACCGCACGGGACCCGAGTTTGGTCTTGACCAGGGGACGGAGAGCCGGCACGCTGCTCTTGGTGTACAGGCACACTGCCTGGGGGCTGAGCTTCAGGACGTCGGGGCAGCGAATAATCTGACCTTTGACCAGCGCGCTGAGTTCCACGGCCACGGAGCTGGCCACGCGCGCAGTTGCCGCCGAGGGGCGCTCAGTGGCGGCGGCAGCACCGGCCGGAGCTGGCGTGGTGACCGCTGGACGTGCCGGGGTGGCCGGCGCAGGGCTTGTGGGCGCGGTCTGAGCAGCAGCGTGCGTAAGGAGACCGGTCGTGAGGAGCAGGGCCACGGCGCGGACGGAGGTTCGGACAAGCGACATATGAGGGCATGCTAAACGCGCAGCATGAGCGGGGACTTTGAAAGCTGACTCACTGGTTGAGGTGCCGAAAGTGAACACTGACCCACGTCCGGTCAGGGCGGCAAGACCTTTCAATGTTAAGTCATCGTGGGCTGCTTCACACCGCTGGATTCGTTCTGACAGTAGGGTCAGCACTGTGTCTGTGCCTGCTCAACGACCCGCCCGCGCCCGCAGCGCTGAGGAAAAATATCAGCGGCGTGAAGATATTCTCCGTGCTGCTGAGCGCCTGTGGACCACGACGCCCTACGCAGAGCTGAGCATGAATCAGGTTGCCCGTGAGGCCCAGCTGGCCAAAGGCACCCTGTACCTGTATTTCGATACCAAGGAAGACCTGTTTCTGGCGCTGCTCAGCGAGCATCTCAGGGCGTGGCTTCACGACCTGACCTCCGAGTTGGACAAAAGCAGCCCCCAGACACCCGACGACGTGGCGGATGTGCTGCTGGCCACCTCAAGGGATCTGGAGCCCTTGCGCCGCCTGCTGGTGCTGTTGGGAACGGTACTTGAACGCAACGCCCGGCCCGAACTTGTGGCCAGTTTCAAACAGGAAATGCAGACCCTGACAGAAGGGGTGGCACAGCGCCTGCCCTTTGCCCCGGAGGTTACGCTGCGTCTGCTGCATCATCTGCATGCACTTTCGATCGGCTGGCAGCAGCTCACCGAGGACGCCTCCCGCTCGGGTGTGGACAACCCGTTTGAAGAGGAATTCCGGCTGGCTCTGCGCGCTGTGGTGCGGGCCGTTGCCCAGAGCTGAGCTCACTCCCTCCTTCAAGACAGAAGGCCACCCGGGTGCGGGGTGGCCTTTCCTGGGCATACGCCCGAACTACTCCTTGACGCCTCCCGCGGTGGCTCCGCCCACGAAGTACTGCTGGAAGCCGTAAAACAGGGCGACGATGGGCAGCGCGCCCAGGGTCGCGGCAGCGGCGAAGACCCCCCACTTGGTCGAAAACTGCCCCTGCGTAAACGACAGCAGCATGATCCCGACCGTCCACTTTTCCACCCCGGTCAGCAGGATGTTGGCCAGGATAAATTCGGCATAGGTTCCGATGAACTGGTTCAGGAAAATAAACACCAGCATCCCTCCGGACAGTGGCAGTACGACGCGAAGGAAGGTCTGCCAGCGGGTGGCGCCGTCAACCATGGCGGCTTCTTCGAGAGACTCGGGGAGGCTCTCGACGTACCCCTTGAAAATCCAGGTGTTGAACGCGATGGCTCCGCCGGAATAGGCCAGGATCAGACCGGTGAAGGTGTTGCTCAGGCCCAGAGTGACCATCAATGTGTAGACCGCCACCAGCGCCAGGAAAACGGGAAACATCTGGATAAAGATGAAGAACAGCAGGGTATGAAAGCGCCCTGGAAAGCGCAGCCGGGCCATGGCGTAGCCGGCGGTGGTGGACAGCAGGATCGCCAGGACCCCGGTAATGCCGGACACCAGCAGGGTGTTGCGCACGGAAAGGATGAACTTGCTTTCGTTGGTGCCACCCTGGAACTGAGCGGGCGTCAGAAAGAACACCAGCACGGCAAGTGAGACGATCAGGAGACGCATCAGCCAGGTCCGGGCCTGCGAAAGTCCCTCGCTGTCGCGTCCCAGGCGGCCCATCAGGGCCAGCAGAAACACGCCGGTCAGCGCAGCGCCCGACAGCCCGGCCAGCAGCAGCTGCCACGCGGGCACCGTAACGCCTTCAAACAGCTGCTGGAAGTTTTCCATGCTCAGCACATCCAGCTTGGGCATCAGACCAGTTTTGTAGAAGATATTGGGGCTGCTGAAATCCGGAAAGGCAAACAGGCTGTTGCGCGGGTCGAAGGCCGCGATCAGCACGTATACCAGCGGGTAGATCGCCACCAGGGTAACCAATATCAGGAACAGATGGGTCAGCTGGTCACCCAGCACCGCGCCGTAACCGATCTTGCGGCCGGTGCGCGCCTGCCCGATGCGCTGGCCGATCAGGCTGGTCAGCGCCAGCACGCCACTGGCCGCCAGCAGGAACAACAGGAAGCGAACCCAGCCACGCTCCACAAAGAAAATCGTGAAGCTTTTGGGGCGCCCCTGCATATTGCGTGCCAGAAAATAGCCCAGGGTCACAAAGCCGCCGATCACTACGGCCAGGACCAGCCAGGGCAGCGCTCGCCGCAGAAGGCTGGGCTCCTGGTGGACATAGCCGCCCGGCGGCAGGTCGTTGGTACCCGTGTGCGGAGTTGCCGTCATTTACGGGCCTCCTCAAAGACACCAGCAGCCTTGAAGTTCACCAGACTGATGGCCAGAGTCAGGAAAAAAATGATCAGGGCGATGGCACTGGCCAGCGCGAAGTTCTGGCCGCCGCTGCTGGCAAAGGCTGTATTGAAGCCCCACGAGAGCAGGATATCGGTGCTTTGTGCAGTGGCCTCTCGGCCTTCCAGAGGCGGACCACCCTGGGTCAGCAGGTAGATGATGCCGAAGTTATTGAAGTTGAACGCGAAGCCTGACAGCAGAATGGGCGTGAAACTCGAGCGCAGCAGCGGCAGGGTGATGCTCTGGATCTGCTGCCAGCGGCTGGCCCCGTCGATGCTGGCAGCCTCGTAGAGGTCCTCGTTGATGGTGCTCAGCGCGCTGATGGTGGCCGTCATCATGTAGGGGAAGCCCAGCCACAGGTTCACCAGCAGCACGCTGATCTTGGCCCACAGTGGGTCTCCGAGCCACGGCACGGCCGCGATGCCCAGCAGGCCCAGACCCTTGTTGACAATCCCGAACTGCTGATTGAGCAGGGCTTTCCACATCTGGACACTGATGACTGCGGGTACGGCCCAGGGCAGAAACAGCAGCGTGCGGTAGATATTCCGTCCCTTGAGACGCTTGTTGAACAGCAGGATACCCAGCACCAGACCGGCCAGGGCGTTGATCACCACCGTGCTGAAGGCGAACACCACGGTCCAGATAAAAACAGGAAGAAGCGCGCGGCTGGCTTTGCCGAAAATCTCCCGGAAATTCGCCAGGCCTACGTATCCGTACCGGTTGATGCGGGTGGCGTTGGCAACCGCCAGGGTCTCGGCGACCGGTGCGGCCAGCGTCACCTCGCGTCCACTGACACTGGCAATCTTGGCCCGCACCGGCACCGAGGCTTCCTCATCGAACAGCACGATGGTGCTGCCGGCGCAACTGGGCTGCGCGCACTTCAGGTACTCTGCAACACTGCTGGCCTGCGGCGTTTCCTGCAGGGTCACCACCCGGCGGTCAGCGCTCAGGGACGCGGCCGTGCGTACAGCCGAGTCGGGGTTGCCGCTGTTGACCGCGTTGTAGTTGGTAAAAGCGTAGTTCACGGTCAGCACGATGGGCAGTACTGTGAAGGCCGCCAGGAACACCAGCGCAGGAAACAGGTAGTACCAGTTGACGATCCAGGGAAACAGACGCGCGACCAGCGGCATCAGCAGCACCAGGGCGCCCAGGGTATAGACCAGCAGCAGGTAGGGGGGAGCCGTGGGGGCCAGACGGGCCGTCAGGCCACTGAGCAGCCAGCCGATCAGGGCGGCAGCGCCCATCAGCACGGCCAGCACCAGGACGGCTGTCAGGACGCCGCGGGCGCCTTCGGGGGGCTGTGTAGGGCGCCGGGCAGGAAAAGGCGTAGGCGAAATCATAGGGTGACAGACCCCTCCTTCTCGACAGGTTGCAACGGTGTGGGCATTTGAAGTTAACTTTCTGGAAATTGCAAGCGCAGCTCAGGCCACACAGGGCCGCACAGAAAGGCGGACGGGGAAATGCCCGTCCGCCTTTCCGGCCTGCACCTTACTTGATGTTGCTGTTGATTTCCTGCACGGCCTTGTCGAGGATCTGGCCGTAGTTCTGCCCTGGCTTCTGGACGCTCTGCGCGATGGCGTTGCTCCAGGGGCCCCACACGGCGCCCATCTGCGGGATGTTTGGCATCGGGGTGCCCATGCTGATGGACTTGCCGAAACCTGCCACCACGGGGTCAGACTTGAGCTTGGTGCGTGCGCTCAGGCTGACGGGGATACGACCGCCAGCTTTGTTGAAGCTGATCTGGGCATCGGAGGTGCTGAGGCTCCTGGCAAACGCACCGGCCGCAGCCTTGTTCTTGCTGTAGGCGTTCATCATGGTGCCCTGCACGCCCACGAAGGGGCTCCACTTGCCGGTAGCGCCGGGAGGAGTCGGGAAGGGCACGATGCCGTAGTCGATTCCGGCCTTCTTGATGTCCCCCATGTCCCATGGCCCGGTCAGGAACATCGCCAGACGGCCGTCAATGAACGCGCTGCGGGCGGCGCCGCCGTCCACGCCTTCAGGCACGAGGTTGTACTTGTAGCGCAGGTCGTTCAGGAACGCACTGGCCTTGTCGGCTCCGGCGTTGGCCAGGCCCACGTCCTTCGGGTTCAGCGTGCCCCCGGTGTTCTTGAACACGTAGCCGCCGTAGGCGCTGATCACGCCGTAGTTCATGTAGGCGTTGCCCAGGTCGGCCAGGAAGCCGAACTTGCCGTTGCCGGTGTTCGCCTGCGCGGTCTTCAGGAACGAAGCCCAGGTGGTGGGGGGGGTCGAAACAAGTTTCTTGTTGTAGACCAGTCCCACGGCTTCTGCGAACATCGGGACCCCGAACAGTTTGCCCTGGTAGGTCATGGCCTGCACAGCCGTGCGGTCCATATCCGTCTTGCTGGTGACGTACTTGTCCATCGGCTCAATGACGCCGGCAGCTGCCAGCTGGCCCAGACGGTCCTGAGGCAGGGTCACCACCAGGTCAGGCCCCTGACCTTTGGGAGCACTCTGGATCAGCTTGTCGGGGATCTGGTCGAAGGGCACGCTGACGACCGTGATCTTGTGGCCGGATTTCTTCTCATAGGCCGCTGCCTGAGACTTGAGCCACGCCAGCTCGGTGGTCCCGAAGTGGGTCCAGACCGTGAGGTTGGCGGCGCTGGCATGGCCCAGCAGGGCGAGAGAAAGAACAGTCAGTGCTTTTTTCATGGAACTCCTTAGGCGCGGATGAACCGCTTCCACAAGTGGGAGAGAAAGACAGAACGCGCAGCCTGCACCTGAGGCGCTGAAACAGCGTGGATTGAAGCAGTGCGGACTCGGTGCCACAGAAATATTAAGGATGCGCGTACAGGAGTATATATAAGCTGCGTCCCGAAGTACAACGCATCCATTACGCGAAGCCGGAAAGGATGCCTTTAAGGTCTGGTGGGGATGGGAACCTCGACCGGCGTTCTCGCAGTGATCCAATGCACCTGAAAGCCTGCACATTCGGGCCTGTCGGGGACAGTTCTCCTGACCGGTCGGTCAGCGGTGAGTGATAGACTGGCTGAATGACCACCCCGCCCGCACCCGGTCCGGACGCGTCAGGCCGCGCTGCCGGACGCACCAAGCTTATTTTGTTCCTGACCATTTTTATTGCCATGCTGGGGCTGAGTGTGCTGTTTCCGATTATCGCGCCGCTGGGGCGTCAGCTGGAGCTGACCGAAACACAGACCGGCTGGTTTGCGACAGCCTACTCACTGATGCAGTTTGTCTTCAGTCCGGTCTGGGGCACCCGCAGCGAGCACAGGGGCCGCAAGCCGATCCTGATCACCGGTCTGGTGGGGTTCTCACTGAGCTTCGGGTTGTTCGGGGTGGTGGCGCAGCTCGGAATAGATGGTGTGCTGGGCGGCTCACTTCTGTTTGGTCTGCTGGTGGCGACCCGCGTGATCGGCGGCATTCTGAGCAGTGCCACGCTGCCCACGGCTCAGGCCATGATGGCGGACCTGAGCAGTGAAAAGGACCGCGCCGCAAGCATGGGCCTGATCGGGGCCGCCTTCGGGCTGGGGGTGGTTTTCGGGCCGGCCCTGGGAGCGCTGCTGAGCACCATCAGCCTGACGGCTCCGGTATTTTTCAGCGCCGCGCTGGGCCTGCTCACCGCCCTGGTGGCGGCCCGCACGCTGCCCGAAACCAGACGTGCCGGCAGTGCACCGGCTCCCAAAGGTGAGCGGCGCGCCCTGCTGACGCGCGGCGCCATTCCCCTGTTCCTGGCAGTCAGCGCGCTGTCCACCCTGGCCAGCGTGGGCCTCGAGCAGACGATTGGCTTTTATGTCCAGGACACCCTGAACCTGACCCCCGCCAAGACGGCGCAGGCGGTAGGGGGCATGCTGGCCCTGTTCGGTCTGGTGGCCGCTCTGGTGCAGGGCGGCGCCATCCGGCCCCTCAGCCGGCGCCTTCCGCCGACCCCGCTGCTGGTGGCCGGACTGCTGGTCATGGCCGCTGGTATGTTTCTGCTGCCGCAGATGCAGAGCTACTGGCCCATCACCCTGGCCCTGGCTGTCGTGGGCGTGGGAAGCGCCATTCTGGGCCCGACCCTGAGTGCGGCGCTGAGCCTCAGCGTGCCTGCTGACCAGCAGGGAACCGTCGCGGGTCTGAACAGCAGCGCCCTGGCACTGGGCCGGATGACAGGTCCACTGATTGCCACCGGGCTGTATCAGACAGTCAGTCACAGCGCCCCTTACATGCTGAGTGGCAGCGTGCTGGTGGCGCTGCTGGTCCTGATGCTGGTGCTGCGTCCCCGGGTGGCACCGGCACAACCCGCTGCCCATCCCTGACGGGCTAACCTTTGGTGGGATTACTCCGCTGGCGCCGGACAGACCCGCCATGCAGGTATGCTGCACCAGTGACCGACACCCGGCCGCGCCGCCCGGCGCCTTACAATCCTGCCCGCGAACTGGCGGTGCGCGTATTGTTGCGCGTGCTGCACGCGGATACCTTTGCCGCTCCTGCACTGGACGCCGCGCTGCACAGTGCCCGTCTGCCGGCCCGTGACTCGGGGCTGGCCACCCATATCGTGTACGGCACTCTGCGCCACCACCTGAGCCTCAGCACAGCCTTGTCTCCGCTGCTGAGTGAAGATACCCACCCTAAGGTCCGGACGCTGCTGCTGGCCGGGGCTTTTGAGAAGCTGTACCTGGGTACCCCCCCGCACGCCGTGGCCAGCGAGTACGTGAATCTGGCCCGGGGCGCCCGGCTGGCCCCGCCGGGGCTCGTCAATGCGGTGTTGCGGCGCATCGCACTGCCACAAGGGGAGGCTGACAGCAGTGAACTGCCCGAGTGGCTGCGTCAGGTCTATCAACAGGCCTACGCTGAGCAGGCTCCGGCCGTGATGGCCGACCTGCTGGAGCCTCAGCCCCTGTGGCTGAGTGTTTCGGAGGCCGGTGCAGCCGCCCTGGAAGCAGAGGGCAGCCGTCTGAAGGGAGAGTTGCAGGGCACCGAACGCGTGGAACTGGCCCGGCCGCTGCGCGAGTCTGAGGCCTACCGTCAGGGTCAGGCCCAACCGATCAACCCGGCCAGCCTCGCCTGTGTGGACGCCCTGGGTGACGTCGAGGGCCTGCGGGTGCTTGATCTGGCAGGCGGCGCCGGCGTGAAGGCCGCCATGCTCGCGGCCCGTGGAGCGCAGGTCACCAGTGTGGAACTGATGGCCCGCAAGCACGACGCGGCCCGCGCCAACCTGAGCCGCCTGGGCCTGAGCGCCGAATTCCTGACCCATGACCTGACCCTGCCTCTGGACGCCCCTGCCGCTCCACGGGTGCTTCTGGACGCTCCATGTACGGGCAGCGGTACCCTGCGCAGCCACCCCGAAATCAAGCTGCGCCTGACCCCGCAGGCCGTTGAGGCCATGGCTGACCTGCAGGCCCGGATGCTGCCCCACGCTGCTGCCCTCGTCGAGCCGGGCGGCACCCTGGTCTACTCGGTGTGCTCGGTGACGCCGCAGGAAGGTCCACAGGTGGTCGCAGAGTTCCTTGCCAACCATCCGGACTTCACGGCGGACGCCGTCCCGGGCCTGGAGGTGCCGCATGTTGCTGCCGGACCCGGAGTGCTGACCCTGCCGCTTGACGGTGTGGACGGCTTCTATATTGCGCGGTTGCAGCGAAAAGCCTGAAGGGTCGGCGAATCCAACGGACAGTAAATGAGGTGACTGGGCATATATCCCAGTCACCTCTTTGCTGCTTTGGCTGTTACAAACCGAGTGCGGCGTCAAGCGCCACTTCGATCATGCCGTTGAAGGTCAGCTGACGCTCCTCGGCGGTGGTGACCTCGTGCGTGACCAGATGGTCGCTGATGGTCAGGATCGTCAGGGCCCGCACGCCGTACTTGGCGGCCAGGGTGTACAGCCCGGCAGCTTCCATCTCGACGGCCAGCACACCGAAGTCGGCCCACCGTTTGAACTCGGTGCGGTCATCGGTGTAGAAGGTATCGCTGCTCATGATGTTCCCGACGTGGGTGGTGAAGCCGCGTTCCTGGGCAATCTGATAGGCGCGCAGCAGAAGCTGGAAGTCCGCGATGGGCGCGAAGGTACGCTCACCGAAACGGATGCGGTTGATGTTGCTGTCAGTGCAGGCCGCCTGCGCCAGGACCAGGTCGCGCACGTGCACGCCCTCCTGGTAGCTGCCGGCAGTGCCCACCCGGATCAGGTTCTTGCAGCCGTAGTCCGTGATCAGTTCATTGACGTAGATCATGCAGCTGGCAATCCCCATGCCGGTGCCCTGCACGCTGACACGCTGGCCCTTGTAGGTGCCGGTGTAGCCGTGCATGCCCCGCACCGTGTTGTGCAGCTGAGCGTCTTCAAGGAAGGTTTCGGCGATGTGCTTGGCGCGCAGGGGATCACCCGGCAGGAGGACGGTTTCGGCAATCTGGCCCTTTTCGGCGTTGAGGTGAATGCTCATCGCCTCTCAGGGTAACAGGCATCAGAGGAATGGCCTGGAAGCCATGCCGGGTTCAGACTGATCTGGCCCCCATTCGGCAGTCAGCCAGCGCGCGTGCGGCATGTCGCTGGACAGAAACTCGCGCTGCACATCCTGCACGTTGTAGGGCACGACCCGGAAGGTGGGAGTCCATCGTGCGCAGGAGCGGTCAAGAATCAGGTATGCGGCGCGCGCCACATTGACCGGCTGGTCTCCCGACTGCTGATAGGGCAATCCTTCGCAAAGACCCCCACTTGCATGGGGCAGAGCAGGTGATGCTTCATACGGAGAGCCAGCGGGCCCCCGTGCTGCCTTAGGAATCACAACTCGCCGTCTGGACGTCTCAGCACATACTGAACCATCGCGACAGGCACGCCCTGGTAGAGCTGCGGTTCAGTCATTCTGCATTCCCGGAAGCCCAGCCGGCGCATCAGGGCGTGCGACCTCTCATTGGGCGCGTGCACTTCCGCCGTGACGGTATGGAGTCCCGTTGCCCAGGCTTGTTCCAGCAGCAGTTTGCAGGCGCGCCGGGACACCCCCTGTCCCCACAAATTCCGCTCGCCCAGCACCACGCCCAGTTCTCCGGAAACCAGTTCCTCAGAGGTACTTTCCTCGGAAGCTGCCTTCAGATTGGCCAGGTCCACATAGCCCACCAGCCGCCCGTCCAGAGTGATATCCCAGCGCCGGAAGTCTGCCTGTTTCGAGGCGATCAGAGCTACCCAATGACGCCGGATCACCCTTGGGGACAACCCGACAGTCCAGTCAGCGGCCTGGCAGAACACCGGATCGGCGGCCCAGCGCACTGCGGCCTCTTCATCGCCTGCCTGGAGTGGGCGCAGTGCAACAGTCACTTGTGAAGACCGGGATCCTGCTGAAGCTGTGGCAGCGGGTGCTTTCCCGGACCTGTCAGGAGAGCGGTGGCCGACCTCATCGACCAGCCGGCGATCCGGGAGTTCCACTGGGGTCCGGAGTCAGGGCTTCAAGCACCTGCGTTGCAGGCCCTTGCCGGGCGAGAGCAAACCCCTCACCGGCCCACAGGCTCAGCACATCCGCCTGTCCGGCCTGCGCGCCGGCGCTGCGCAGTGGCCGGGTCAGGGCATTCTGGTACGGATAGGGGAGGGGATGGGCGACGCGGTCGCTGAATGCGTTGCGCAGGCCACGCGCCGTGCGGCCCGAGAAGGCGCGTGTCAGCACGGTGTCGCCGCCCTGCTGTAGGGCCGCGCGGTAGGGGGGCGACGTTCCGGCTTCGTCGGCCAGCAGGAACGCCGTACCGCATTGCGCCAGGGACGCCCCGGCTGCCAGCGCGTCCCTGACGTGCTCGCGCGTCATCAGGCCCCCGGCGGCAAGCACCGGGAGGCTGACCGCGCCCGCCACCCCGCGGGTCAGTTCCAGGGTGTCGGCCAGGTCGTCGTGCTCCCAGCCTCCCCGGTGGCCCCCGGCCGCGCCTCCCTGCGCCACCACGGCGTCCACCCCGTCTGCTTCCAGCATGCGGGCCTCCTGAACGCTGGTCGCCGTGCCGACGACCAGGACTCCTGCGGCGTGCAGGGCGCGGATGTGCTGCGCCTCCAACCGCCCAAACGCGAAGGAAAACACCGCCGGAGGCTCGGCGAGGACCGCTTCCAGCTGCGCCTCAAAGTCTTCCTGAAGGTGGGCGGGGACGGCAGGCGGGGGAAGCTGCAGCGCCGCGTGAAACGGTTGCAGTTCCGCGCAGGCAGCCTCGATCTGGGCCGCTTCGACTTCAGGCACGGGTTGCGGCGCGAACAGGTTCACCGCGAACGGCCGGATGGTCAGGCGGCGAATAGCCTTCATGGCCCCGGTAATCTGCGCCGGGCTCAGGTAGGCGGCGCCCAGGCTCCCCAGTCCGCCTGCCCCGGAAACGGCCGCTACCAGTTCTGGTGTGCCCACGCCGCCCGCCATGGGCGCCAGCACCACCGGGACCGTCAGCCCCAGCGCACCAAGTGCTCCGGCGTCATGCTCCTGCGAACCGGGTGTGTGTCGCACTGTCGTCATGCCCTACAGCGTAGCCTTGCTGCGGCATGAGCGCGTTTCCTCACCCTTTCCGGGCATTTACCGCGTTTCGCCGCGCTGCGTATACCGCCGGTCCCGCACCCCGCCGTCAGTTTCTGCCCCGCGAGTTTCTGGAGCTGCTGCTTTCAGGAGCTCAGGCCCGGCTGCCGCTGTGTGACGCGCCGGACCTGCCGTGGGCCCTGGCCGAGGCGGTGCATGACCCTGAGTATCTGCGCCGCTGGCGTCAGGGGGAAGTGACCCGCTCCGAGGAACGTGCCCTGGGCTTCGCCTGGACCCCGGCGGTGGTGCAGCGTGGCCTGGGCAGCAGCGGCGCCACCCTGGCCGCCACCCGTGACGCCCTGCAACGGGGCCTGGGAATCAACCTGGGCGGCGGCACCCACCACGCCTTTGCAGACCGCGCCGAGGGCTTTTCCTTCCTGAACGATGTGGTCATCAGTGCCCGCTGGCTGCTGGACGCCGGATACGCGCGGCGCATTCTGGTGCTTGACCTGGACGTGCACCAGGGCAACGGCACGGCCAGCATGTTGCGCGCCGAGCCCCGCGTATTGACCGTCAGCGTGCACGCCCAGAGCAACTACCCTTTTCGCAAGGAACGCAGCGGACTGGATGTGGGCCTGCCGGACGGCACCGGCGACCAGGCCTATCTGCAGGCGCTGGAGACCCAGGTGGCGCCGGTGGTCACGGCGTTCCGGCCGGATTTCCTGTTCTACCTCGCGGGGGCCGACGTGCTTGCCGGAGACCAGCTGGGGCGACTGGCCCTGAGCCCCGAAGGCGTGCGCGCGCGCGACCACCGGGTGCTGCTGTGGGCCGCCCGCGCCGGTCTGCCGACCACAGTGGTCATGGCCGGAGGCTACAACCGTGATCCCCAGACGCTGATCGATGTGCGCCTTGGAACGCTGGACGCAGCGCTGAACGCCTTCAGCCGTTTCCCTCAGTGCCAGCCCTGAAGGCGTCCGCCGCACGGTAGGGAGTTGGCAGCACGCGCTATCATGACGCCATGACTGTTCTCCTCACGCCCCCCTAGCGCGAGTCGAGAACCGTGTTGTTCCCGGAAATCCAGTAATCACCGGGCCGCAGAACCGGCCCGCAGGAGAGTTCATGAGCACCCCCGACACCAACCCGGCTGCCCTGCCCGGCGAGATCGCCCGGCGCCGCACCTTTGCCATCATTTCCCACCCGGATGCCGGGAAAACCACCATCACCGAAAAGCTGCTGCTGTACGGAGGCGCCATTCAGGAAGCCGGATCGGTGACGGCCAAGGAAGGACGCAGCCACACCAAGTCCGACTGGATGAGCATCGAGCAGCAGCGCGGAATTTCGATTTCCAGCAGCGCGCTGACCTTCGAGTACGCCGGACGGCACATCAACCTGCTCGATACCCCCGGACACCAGGATTTCAGCGAGGACACCTACCGCACCCTGACGGCCGCCGACAGCGCCCTGATGGTGCTCGACGCCGCCCGTGGCGTGCAGGCCCAGACCGAGAAGCTGTTCGCGGTGTGCCGCAATCGCGGCATTCCCATCCTGACCTTTGTCAACAAGATGGACCGTCCGGCCCAGGACCCGTTCGAGCTGATTGCGCAGGTCGAAGAAACCCTGAAAATCACGGCAGTACCTCTGACCTGGCCCATCGGGGACGGACCTGATTTCAAGGGCGTGTACGACCTGCAGACGGGTCAGGTGCTGGCCTTCGAGCGCACCTCCGGCGGCAAGCACCGCGCGCCCATGCAGACCGCAGGCCTGAACGACCCCCGGCTGATCGAACTGGTCGGCGCGGATCTTGCTGCCAAACTGCAGGAAGATGTCGAGCTGATTCAGGGCGCCATGGCCGAGTTCGACGCCGAGGCGTTCCTGAACGGCGAACTCACCCCGGTCTTCTTCGGCTCCGCCATGAACAACTTCGGGATCGAGCACTTCCTGAGCAACTTCGTGGACCTCGCCCCACCCCCCGGCCCAGTCGAAACCAACCTGGGAGAACGTGCCCCCGAAGCTCCCTTTGCAGGTTTCATCTTCAAGCTGCAGGCGAACATGAGCAAGCAGCACCGCGACCGCACCGCGTACATGCGCGTCATGAGCGGCCACTTCGAACGCGGCATGGACGTCACCCACACCCGCACCGGCCGCAAACTCCGCCTGTCCCAAGCCCACACGCTGTTCGCCCAGGACCGCGAGAAGGTGGAGGAAGCCTACCCCGGCGACATCGTGGGTCTGGTCAACCCGGGCGTATTCCAGATTGGTGACGTCATCAGCGTGGACGGCAAGGTCACCCTGCCCAGCTTCCCGCGCTTCACGCCCGAAACCTTCGCCACCATTTCCCTGCGCGACGTGGGCAAACGCAAGGCGTTCATGAAAGGACTGACCCAGCTGGCCGAGGAAGGCGTCGTGCAGGTCTTTTACCCCACGGATGGAGCGCGTGACCCGTACCTGGGCGCCGTCGGACCGTTGCAGTTCGAGGTGTTCCAGGCCCGACTGGCCGAGGAATACGGCGTGGATGTGGAAATGAACGTCACCAGCTATCAGCTGGTGCGCTGGCTGGCCGGTGACCCCAGCAATGTGGCCCGCTTTGCCCGCCACGTGGAAGACGACCAGGGACGCCCGGTAATGCTGTTCCGCAGCAAGTACGACCTGGAATACACCGCTGAGCAGCACCCCGAGATCGAGTTCCTGCCGCTGCCTAAGGATTTAACGCGGGTGTGAGGGCATGAGGGAAGGGCGGGTTTCCCGGACTTTTTCGATGATGCAACGGTTATGGCGGCCCTGCAGTTGCCGGCTCAGCACACGATCCGCCGTGTTCCCCAGTCGCGCTTGCTGGGGGTCCTGATGGTGTACTCGCGGTAGTGGCCTCGCTGTCGGGCAGGCGGCAAGCCCTCACGGTTGCCGAAGGTGCTGCCGTCCTTCGCGTAGGAGGGGCCCCTGGGTGATCAACTGCAGGGTGTCCTGCCCTTCGCGCTAGCGATGGGACGCGAGCCTCCTGGGGCCGCGATGATTCCTTGCGTATTCAGGACGTGGCCGGCCGGGTCGCGGCAGGCGGCCGACGGGGTCAGGCCAACCAGCTGCAGCCGGGTGATCAGGGCCGCGAAGGCCGGATCCGCGCCCGGCAGCGCGGGCGCGGCGGCCAGTCAGTAGACCGGCAGCGTCTCGGCGCGCCCGGGGAGCGCGCCGGTACCGCTGAGCACCTGCTGTGCTGCCCGCCGGGGGCCAGCGCCGTCTCATGGAGTCCTCCGGGAGTGAGGAGATCAGAAGAGGGGATAGCTTTGCTTTTGCTCTGCTCCGGGTGTCTCTGGCGGCGGTCTACCGAGGCTGGCATCACTTCGCCAACAAGAAGAAGGCCCGGTCAGATTGACCGGGCCTCTTTGGGAGTGAAGGTTCAGGGCTTGACGTTGAAGGCGCCCCGGGCGATGAGGACTCCGTTGTACCGGACCTCGTAGGTGTATTCACCGGCGGCAAAGCCCTTGGTGCTGAGGTTGTGGATGTAGTGGTTGGACGCGGCGTCGTAGCGCCAGTCGGCGGTGCTTGCCAGGGTGACGTCGGTAATCTCGTAGGACTTGTCGGTGATGGACAGCGCTTTGAAGCCCCGGCTGATGGTCAGTTCCTTGGCCAGCCCCACGGCAGGGCCGGTGGCGAGTTGAGGGGCCGTGAACTTCAGGGGCACGGTCGATCCGGACTTGGCCAGGCTCAGGTCACTGGGGTCACTCTTGAGCGGCGAGAGGAAGTTGTGGGTGCCGCTCCAGATGTTGCCGATGTAAACCCGGACTTTCTGCTCGAACTTGCTGGTATTGCCCGCCAGATCCTCCACTGTGCAGGAGACGCTGTTGGTCTCGGTGGACAAGTTATTGATCGCGAGGTTTGTGGGGTTGCAAGTGATCGCGCCTGATCCTGCCAGACCGGATCCACCGCTGTCAGTCGCGCTCAGGAGGGGGAGCAGTGGGATTGCCGTGAAGCTACTGGCGTGGATGGACGTGGGCAGCTTCGATCCGTCGATGACCGGCGCGATCTTGTCGATGTTGATGGCTTCGACCGTAACCTTGCCGGAGTTGCCAGCCTTGTCGGTGGCCGTGTGGAGCTGGCTCGCGGCGCTGCTGGTCAAGGTGGTGTCAGCCGGGCAGGTGTTGACGCCAGAAGCAGCATCGGTGCAGGTGTAGTCGATGATGACGTCACTGGTGTACCAGCCGTTCTTGCCGGTCGTCCCCCTCAGGACGTAGCTGATCGCGGGCGCGGTCTTGTCGAGCTGGATGGTGAAGGGCGTGATAGAGGCGCTGTGCCCGGCCTGGTCGGTGACGCTGCCGGTGATCTCAGTGGGGCCGTCGGCGCTGACCGTGATGGCCTTCGGGCAGGAGGCCACGCCCGAGACGCTGTCGGCGCAGGTGAAAGTGACGGTCACGTCGCTGGTGTACCAGCCGCTCGCAGGCACTGGGCTGCTCAGGGTGTAGTCGATGGTCGGCTTGCTGGTGTCGATCTTGAGGCCGTTCAGCGTGGCCGTCTCGTTGTTGCCGGCGTTGTCGGTGGCGGTGCCGGTGGCGCTCTGGTCGGCGCCTTCGGTGAGCTTCTGGCTGGCGCTGCAGCTCTTCAGACCCGAGAGCGCGTCGGCGCACTGGAAGCTGACGGTCACGTCGGCGGTGTACCAGCCTTTGTCATTGGCTCGGCTGTCGGTGCTGCCGCTGATGGTGGGCTTGGCGGTATCGATCAGTGCATTGACGGTGCGCACGGCCGTGTTGCCTGCTTTGTCCTTGACTGTCCGGCTGACCGTGGTCGGGACGGGGTTGCCGTTCACCCGGGTGGAATCGGCGGTGGCCGTCAGGGAGAAGCTGGCATCGGTGCTGGTCTCCAGGCCGGAGGTGTCGTCGTTGGCCGTGAAGGAGACCGACAGGGGCGTCTTGCGCCAGATGGTGTCGTTCACGTCTGCGCCGCTGATCTCGGGCGCGGTCTTGTCGATGCTGATGCTGCCTACCGTGGCGGTGGCCGAGTTGCCGGCGTTGTCGGTGGCGGTGCCGGTGACGCTCTGGTCAGCACCTTCGGTGGTCACGGTCTTGTTGCCCAGGCAGCTTCCCATGCCGGAGCGGGCGTCGGTGCAGGTGAAGCTGACGGCCACATTGTCGTTGTTCCAGCCCTGGGCGTTGGCTGCCGGGGTGCGGCTGCCGGTGATGGTCGGGGCGGTGCGGTCGATCTTCACGGTCTCGCTGTCGCTGCCGGTATTTCCAGCCGCGTCGGTGCAGCTTCCCGAGACCGTTACGCCCGCGCTGCCTGTCTCGTCGCTGAGGGTCTGCTTGGCGCTGCAGTTCACGCCGCCGCTGCCGCTCGCGGTGTCGGTCCCGGTGGTGGTGACCTCCACGGCGCTGCGGTACCAGTCGTTCAGCCCGGCTGTGCCGGCCAGTGCCAGGGCCACCATCGGCGCGGTCTTGTCGATGCTGATGCCGGTGACGGTCGTGGTGGCCCGGTTCCCCGCCTGGTCGGTGACGGTGCCGGTGACGCTCTGGTTGGCGCCTTCGGTGCTTACGGTCTGGCTGGTCGTGCAGCTCGCCACGTCGGACCGGGTGCCGTCGCAGCTGAAGCTGACGGTCACATTGGCGTTGTTCCAGCCGGAGGGCGGGGCGAGGGGGGAGCGGCTGCCGGTGATGGTCGGAGCGGTGCGGTCGATCAGCGCCGAGAAGGTCCGGACGGCGCTGTTTCCGGCGGCGTCGGTGACCGTCTGACTCACGAGCGTCGGCGCCGTGGCGCTTTCTGATTCCGCGGTGGCGGTGAGCGTGAAGCTGGCCAGCCTTGCGTCGGCCAGGCCAGACAGAGGGTCAGAAGCAGTGAACGGGTCCGAGCTCACGCTGGCGCTGTTCGTCCAGGTCGTGACACTGGTGTCACTGCCGCTGATGACGGGGCTGGTCCGGTCGATTTTGGCGGAGAAGGTCCGGATGGTGGCGTTGCCCGCCTTGTCGGTGATGGTCCTGGACACGGTCGTGGGGACCACGGTAGTCCCGGACAGGGTGGACTCATCCTTGGCGGTCAGGGTAAAGCTCGAGGGAGTGCCGTCGACCAGGCCAGAGCCGGTCTCAGTGATCGTGAAGGTGGGCGAGACCACGTCGGCCTTGTGCCAGGCGGGGTCCGTGACATCGCTGCCGCTGACGCTGGGGGCGGTCTTGTCGATCAGGGCGGACACGGTCCGGGTGGCCACGTTGCCGGCGGCATCTCTGACGGTCTTGCTGACCACGGTCGGCTGGGTAGCGCTCGCGGACTCGCTCGAAGCCACCAGGGTAAAGCTGTCATCCGTGCTGGTGGCCAGGCCGGAAGTAGGGTCACTGGCCGTAAAGGCGGCCGACAGATTCGTCTTGCGCCAGGTGGTGTTGACGATATTGGCGTCGCTGATGACCGGGGCCGTGGCGTCGCGCTTAATAAACACGGACCTGGTGCTGGTCCCGCCGGCGCTGGTGGCCGAGCAGGTCACCGTGGTGCCGTTGGTGTCGGTCTCGATCAGGGGGGTGGGACATTCGCGCGTGGTAATGGCGCTTTGCCCGTCGGTCACGCTCCAGACCACCTGGACATCCGAGGTGTACCAGTCATTGAGGCCTTGGGTCCCAGTGACGGTGGGCACAATCACGGGCGGGCTGGTGTCCGTGCCACTAGGAATGATGATCTCAACAATGAACGAGGTAGGCGTGTTCGTGCTGCCTGCATGCCCGCCTGTCGCCGTGGCCGTCAGGGTGACCTCCCCAGCGGTTGCGCCAGAGGCCACGGTATAGGGAATGGTGACGGGATTCGCCGTTCCGCATCCAGTGATCTCAACGGTTGGGGGATTCGGAATCTTGCTGACGTCACTGGAGGTCAGGGTGAGCGTCCCCTTCTGGCCGTTGTTGAAGTTGCAGTTGTTCTGATTGTCGTTGCTGGTCTCGGCCATGTAAAAAGAGGGGTTCCCCGTCTGGCCTGGGGTCCTGGATATCCTGCCGCCCGAGACGACATGGTTGGTCACGTTCACGAGCGTCACAGTGTCCAGGCGCCTCAGGACCGGGCTGCTGGCTGCCGCCTCAGGCGTGCTGGCCTTAGCTTCAGGTGCTGGGGCGGAGGATGGAGTGTCCGACTGGGAACACGCTGCCAGGGTGAGAGCCAAAAATAGACCGCCGAGAGTTCGTTTCATAACGCCTCCTGGGGTCGGTCTCACCACTGCTCCAGCCGTCCCAGGTGACCGGGTTAAAAGACGGCGTTCATAGCTCCCCTTTAGTTTCAATCACCTTAGCCTCATTGAGGTTTGGTTAAAAGGCGATCAGGTTCCGGTCGTAGGTTAATGAACGTTAAGGACCTGGGGGGGGGTATAGGAGAACTTTATGGATTTCTCGTGTGGTACGCCCTGTATAGTTTTTCACTTAAACTCAACTTGTATAGACAGATTTTGCGCTGTTTTCAACACCGTTATGGGCAACTGATACTCATTAAATTTCCTTTGTTACAGGACATTTAATGGCTATTGGGAAAACCTCAGCCACTCCCTTTGACACGGATCCGCGTAGATCACTGTGTTCTATCTCGCAAACGGGTGGGGGGCCAGGTCATGTTCCTGTGTTGACCTATAAGTCATTCTGATCAGGTGCGTGTTTTCGTTCTCCTTATTTTTCTCATACTTGGGACGGCTCATGCCGCGGCCCCGGTACCGGGGTATGTGCTTTCCGGCATGTCTTTGGTTCGGCAGACCTACAACGCGTGTGGGCCGGCCAGCATCACGCAGGTGCTGGCTTATTTCGGCCTGAAGATGAACATGGCGGACGTGAGCCGCCGCACCCGACCGTCTGAAACCTCGTACATGACTGCTGAGGCCATTGTCAGATTTGCCCCCCAGGTGGGAATGGAAGCGCGGCTGTTCACGAATGGCTCGCTATCCATCGTGAAGTCTGCCATCAAGAGTGGCCTGCCGATCATCGCCCTGCAGTCGCATATCACGGATGCTGGTAAGGTCATTCCTCACTGGCGCGTGGTGGTCGGCTACAACGATCCCACCGGGCAGGTGTACCTGATGGACCCGCTGCTGGGGTACGTCAGCATGGGCTACGCCGACTTCGCTCGTGTCTGGGCTGACCAGCGCGGGCAGTTCGCGGTGCTGTATCCACCTCAGCTGGCGGCCACTGTGCGGAAAGTGGTGGGGTAGGGGTTTACAGGGCAGATTGCACGTAGGCACCAGCAGCCTGAGTTCCGGCTGCTGGTGCCCATAGTTTTGCAGCCTGTCCTCTCGATCTTTGTTCTGGGAAAAATGGACTGAAAGAGGCGCGCCGGATACTGAACCCTGGCAGAGTCTGAGGGCAGACTGCACTGGGTATTCCAGGCGCCGTCAGTACCTGCTCCCCAACCCTTAAATCAGGAAGATTCCATTCTCCTGCACCACTTCGCCGTCCAGGCTCAAGCGCCCGCCCTGGCGCAGGTCCGTTATCAGGTCCCAGTGGATGGCGCTTGCGTTCAGGCCGCCGGTTTCTGGGTAGCTTTTGCCCAGTGCCAGGTGTACGGTGCCGCCGATCTTCTCGTCGAACAGGATGTTCCCGGTGGGAATCTGAATGCCGCTGTTGGTGCCGATGCCCAGCTCACCCAGCCGTCGGGCGCCAGCATCGGTCGCCAGGGCGGCGCGCAGCACGTCCTCGCCTTCCTCCGCGCTGGCTTCGATAACCTCGCCCGCGCGGAAGACCAGCCGGGCGCCCCGGACCATCTGGCCCTGGTACGCCGCCGGAATGGTAAAGGTCACAACGCCCTCGGCGCTGTCCTCCAGCGGCCCGGTAAACACCTCGCCGCTGGGCATGTTGCGTCTGCCGTCGCTGTTGGCCCAGGTCCGGCCGCCCACGCGCAGGGTCAGATCGGTGCCGGGGGCCTCGATCCGCACCACGTCAGCGCGGGTCAGCCGGTCGATAATCCGGGCCTGCATCTGCCGCACCTCGCCCCAGGCCGCGACCGGGTCAGCGCGGTCCAGGAACATGGCGCGCATCACGAAATCACCGAAGGCTTCGTGGCCCATGTTGGCCTGCGCTGCGGCGTGCAGGGTGGGGAACAGGGTCAGGCTCCATTTTTTCCGGGCGCGGGCGGCCGCAACCGGCGCGCGCGAGGCCATCAGGCGGGCGCGCCGCGCGGCGTCTCCAGGCTGGCCGGGCTCCGGGGTCAGCACCCGGAGGCTGCCGTCCAGCGCTTCCACGTCCGCCACGTCAGCGGCGTGTACGGCGTCCAGCACGGCGTCGGAGGCCAGTTCAGCAAAGTCGTCATCCTGCCCCGGATAGTCCACGCGCACCACTGGCCGGGCACCGCGAGACAGCAGCGCGCGGGTGACCTCGCGGATCAGCGGCGTGGCGGCCTGGCCGCCGGCCACCAGCAGGCGCTCGCCAGGGGCGGCCATCAGGCAGTAGTCGGCCAGCAGTGCGGCGTGGCGCACCGGATCGTAGGGCAGGAGAAGGGAAAAGGCGGACTCGTCCGTATTGGTCTGCACGTTGTTCGTCTGCACCATGGGAGGCTAGCACCCAGGGGCGGGCAGTATTCTCGCCGGGTATGACGGCTGTTCCTGACGTTCCCAACACCGCGACCCTGACCATCACCTGCCCCGACCGGCAGGGGATCGTGGCTGCCGTATCGCAGTTCCTGCATAACCACGGCGCGAACATCATCCACAGCGACCAGCACAGTACCGACCCCGAGGGTGGGACCTTTTTCATGCGCATGGAGTTTCACCTGGAGGGTCTGGCGCAGGCACGCGACTCCTTCGAGCGGGCCTTTGCGGGGGTGGTGGCCGAGCCGCTGAACATGGCGTGGCAGGTCAGCTACGCCACCCGGCCCAAACGCATGGCGGTGCTGGTCAGCCGCTATGACCATTGCTTCCTGGACCTGCTGTGGCGCAAACGGCGCGGCGAACTGAACGTGGAGATTCCGCTGGTGATCAGCAACCACGAGGACCTGCGCCGCGACGCGGAGATGTTCGGCATACCGTTTCATCTCGTGCCGGTTACCCGCGACAACAAGGCCGAAGCGGAAGCCGAGCAGATCCGCCTGATGCACGAGGCGGGCGTGGACTTTGCTGTCCTGGCCCGCTACATGCAGATTCTGTCGGGGGAGTTCCTGCAGGCTTTTGGCCGCCCGGTGATCAACATTCACCACAGCTTCCTGCCGGCGTTCGTGGGCGCCAATCCGTACCGCGCTGCCTTTAACCGCGGCGTGAAGCTGATCGGCGCGACCAGCCATTACGTGACCGAGGAACTCGACGCTGGCCCGATCATCGCGCAGGACGTGGTCCCAGTTACGCACCGCGAAACACCCGACACGCTGATGCGCCTGGGCCGTGACGTCGAGCGGCAGGTGCTCGCCCGCGCCGTCAAGGCCCACGCGGAGGACCGTGTGCTGGTATACGGCAACAAGACCGTGGTGTTCTGAGCGGTCCGGGCTTCACGTTTCTGACCTTCCGGTAGGCTGTGCCCATGGAAGGCTTTTATGTGGTTCTGCTGTCCCTGCACAACATCGTCCGCTGGCTGGTGCTGATCTTTGGTGCCCTGGCGCTGCTGCGCACCGTGCCGGGCCTGGGGGGCAGGCGGCCCTTTACTGCCGGTGAGCGCAAAGCGGTGGCGATGTTCACAGGAAGCGTGCACCTGCAACTGATCCTGGGCCTGCTGCTGTTTGCCTACATGGGCATGCAGAGCATTCCGGCCTTTGCCGACGCACCGCGCCCGAGCTTCCGCTGGGAGCACGTGGGCCTGGGCGTCCTGGTGGCGGTGTTCGCCACGCTGGCCAGTGCCCTGAGCAAGCGTGCCGCGACCGATCAGGCCAAATACCGCGCGGCGGTGGTCTGGACCTCGCTGGCTTTGCTGCTCAGCCTCGCTGCCATTCCCTGGTGGCGCCCCCTGCTGCGGCTGTTTACCCAGTAATCGGCCAGAAAAGCACTCGTCAGCAGGTGAAATGGGGGAGGGGCACGCTGGCCACCTCCCCCTTCCCTTGCCCGCACACTTCAGCGCTGCGGCTCGATAATCACCTTTCCGGTCGTCTTGCGGTCCATCAGGTCCTGAAAGGCGCGGGCACTGTCGGCCAGTGCGTAGGTTGGTCCCACCTGCGGCGTGACCTTACCGCTGCCCACCAGCTTTGCCAGTTCCTGCGCGGCCTCACGGGTGGCTTCCTGGTCGCTCATCAGGCTGGTCAGCCACAGTCCGGTGACCGTCAGGTTGCGCTTCATCAGTTCGCCGGGCTGCAGGTGCGCGGGTTCACGGCTGGCATTGCCGATCACGATGACCCGCCCACGGGGGGCAGCCATCTTGAGGCTCTCCTGGAATCTCTTGCCTCCCACCACTTCCAGGATCAGCGGCACGCCGCGTCCGCCCGTGGCATCCTTGACCTTTTGCACCCGGTCAGGGTCGTCCTGCAGCAGGGTGACGTCGGCGCCCAGGGTGCGGGCCAGCTCCAGCTTTTCCTCGGTGGACGCCATGGCAATCACGTTCAGGTCCATCGCCTTGGCCAGCTGGATAGAGGCGGTGCCCAGTGCGCCTGCTGCCGCCTGGACCAGCACCCACTGCCCCGGCTGGGCATATCCCAGGGTCTTGAGCCCGTGGTAGGCCGTGAAGTACGACACCGGGAACGCCGCTGCCTGCGCGGCACTCAGGTTTTCGGGCACCGGAATCAGTCCGGCTGCCGGAACCACCGCATACTCCGCCAGAGCGCCGGTTCCGCCCAGGCCAGCCACGCGCACTCCGGTCTGAACGCCACTGACACCTTCGCCCAGCACGTCCACGATGCCGGCAAACTCCATGCCCGGCGTGTACGGCACCCGCGTGCGCGTCAGGTACTCGCCCGCTACGGCCAGCACGTCCGCGAAGTTGATCCCCACGGCTTCCACCCTGATGCGGATCTCGCCGGGACCCGGCTGGGGCACGGGAAGGTCGCGCAGTTCCATCACGTCAGGGGCGCCCAGGCGCTCCACCAGCATGCCTCGCATAGTTGTGGTCATGGAGGGCAGCATACCCGAGTGTTCCCCGCAAAGTGAACGTGAACGTGCACTCTGAACGTGAACGTATTTGACCGGACGGGAAGGTCATGAAAGCATGGGCGCCAGCACACTGAATTGAAGACCGCCCCACAAAAGGGGTCAACCCGAGTTCCCCCAGGAGGAAACCCGTACATGAGCATTGTGGACCAGATCCGTCAGGACGATATTCTTGTTCTCAGCATCAACAACCCACCCGTCAACGCCTTTTCTCCAGGCGTGCCTGAAGGTCTCAAAGCCGGTCTGGACGCAGCCCAGGCGGACGACACGGTTCGCGCAGTGGTCATCATCGGCTCGGGACGTACCTTTGTGGCAGGGGCGGACATCAAAACCTTCAACATGCCCCGCGAGCAGGCACCCGACCTGCGCGGCACCGTGGAAAAACTCGACCGTTTCCCCAAACCCACCGTCGCGGCCATTCACGGCACCGCCCTCGGCGGCGGCCTGGAACTTGCGCTGGCCTGCACCTACCGCGTGGCGGTACCGGACGCCCAGCTGGGCCTGCCTGAAGTGAAACTGGGCGTGCTGCCCGGCGCTGGCGGCACCCAGCGCCTGCCGCGCGTGGTGGGCGCTGCCAAGGGTCTGGAGATGATGCTTTCCGGCAATCCCATCCGTGGGGCGGAGGCCCGCGAGCTTGGCCTGGTAGATGAACTCGTCCAGGGTGACCTGCTTGAAGGCGCAGTTCGCTTTGCCCGCGCCCACGCCGACGCCCGCCCGCTGCCCCGCATCAGCGAGCGCAGTGTGGAGGGAGGCAGCCCCGAGGTGTTCGCGGCGGCCCGTGAAAGCATCAAGAAGACCCACCGCGGTCAGCTGTCGCCGTCCTTGATTATCGATCTGGCGGAAATGGCCGCGACCCAGCCCTTCCAGACCGGCTGGGAAGCGGAAGCCGAGAAATTCATGCAGGCCAAGGACTCCCCGCAGTCGCGCGGGCTGCGGCACATCTTCTTCGCCGAACGCGAGAGTGCCAAGATTCCCGGCCTGAGCAAGGACACGCCCACCCTGGACATCCGCTCGGTCGGCATTATCGGCGCCGGCACCATGGGCGGCGGTATCGCCATGAACTTCCTGAACGTCGGGATTCCGGTCACCATCGTGGAAACCGCGCAGGAAGCCCTGGACCGTGGTCTGGGTGTCATCCGCCGCAACTACGAGAACTCCGCCAAAAAGGGCCGCATGACCATGGAGGACGTGGAAAAGCGCATGGCGCTGCTCACGCCCACCCTGAACATGGAAGACCTCGCGGACGCCGACATCATCATCGAAGCCGTGTTCGAGAACATGGACGTGAAGAAGGAGATCTTCACGAAACTCGACGCGATTGCCAAGCCCGGCGCCATCCTCGCGACCAACACCTCCACGCTGGACGTCAACGAGATCGCCAGCGTGACTGGCCGACCAGAAAGCGTGATCGGCCTGCACTTCTTCAGTCCGGCCAACGTCATGAAACTGCTGGAGATCGTCCGTGCCGACAAGACCAGTGACAGCGTGCTGGCCACCAGCATGGCGCTGGCCAAAAAGATCAGGAAGGTCGGCGTGGTGGTCGGGGTGTGCGACGGTTTCGTCGGCAACCGCATGATCCACCGCTACGGCGACGAAGCCCGCAAGATCGTCGAGGAAGGCGCGGCGCCGCAGGACGTGGACGCCAGCATGAACGCGCTGGGCCTGCCCATGGGTCCTTTCCAGATGAGCGACATGGCGGGGCTGGACATCGGGTACGCCATCCGTCAGCACCAGGCCAAGGTGCGCGGCGAACCCAAGCCCGACGGCTGGCTCGACCGCATCGTGGAACGGGGCCGCAAGGGCCAGAAGACGGGTGCAGGCATCTACGACTACGACGAGCAGCGCAAACCCCGCCCCAACGACGAGATGGAAGAGCTGATCAGCTCTTACCGCGCCGAGAAGGGCATCACCCCACGTGAAATCTCCCAGGAAGAAAGCACCAAACGGCTGGCGTACTCGCTGGTCAACGAGGGCGCCAAGATCCTGGAGGAAGGCATTGCCCAGCGCGCCGGGGACATCGACGTCATTTACATCTATGGGTACGGCTTCCCGGCCTACCGTGGTGGCCCGATGCAGTACGCCGACGAGATGGGCCTCCAGAACGTCGTGGCGGACCTGGAGAAATATGGTCAGACCCCGGCGCCGCTGCTCAGACGGCTGGCCGAGGAAGGCAAGACTTTTGCGCAGTACGACGCGGAAAAGGGCCGGGCCTGAACAGCGGCGTACAAGCTGGCCGGGTTCCGGCGCCAGCCTTCATGCGTGAAATCCGGTCTGTCCATGCTTGAGGTCGCTTTCCTCACCGATGCGCCCCGGGTGGCGGGCAGCGAGGTCTGGCTCTCGGACCTGCTGCCCCTCCTGCCGGAGCACGGGGTGCAGCCCACCCTGTACCTGCCTCAGCGCGAAACCCTCGACCGTTTCGCCGCGGGACTCGAAGGCGGGCCCGTCAGGGTGAGACGGTACACCGACACCGCCCTGCTTCCGGAACTCACCCGCAGCGCGGACCTGAGGGTGGTGCAGGCGTGGGAACCCGCCACCTACCGGGCCTTGTTGCCCGCACTGGCGGCGCCGCGTCTGGTGGTCAGCCACGATCAGCTCGACTATCACTACCCCCCACCCCTCAGGGCGCTGTACCGCGAAATTTACCGGCATACCAAGGCCGGGGCCTTTCGGGCAGCGGACGGCGTGGTCACGGTGTCGCACTGGGGCGCAGAGTTCCTGCGGGGCAGCATGGGCCTCAGCGCCACTCAGGCTATGACCAACGGCGCCGATCCGGAGCGGTTCCGGCCTGCCACGGGTGAAGAGCGTGCTTCCCTGCGTGAGTCCCTGGGGTTCACCCGCTTCACGGTGCTGGTGCCGGGGCGCTTCACCCTGGAGAAGAACCAGCTTGCGGCCGTCCGGGCCGCCCGTCACGCGCCGCAACTCGACTTCGTGTTCGTCGGGGACATGGACGCTGGGATGGGCGTCATGGCTCAGGCGCTGGCACGGCGCCTGCGGCTGTCCAACGTCCGGTTCCTCGGGCGGCGCTGGGACATGCCGGAGTTGTACCGCGCCGCCGACGCCCTGCTGCAGCCCACCCTGGCGGAGAACCAGTCACTGGTGACGCTCGAAGCCATGAGCAGCGGACTTCCGGTCGTGACCACCCCGATCCCGGCCCAGGCCGAACTGGTGCGCGACGGCGTGGACGGCTTGCTCGTCCCGCCTCAACCGGCCCTGCTGGCCCGCGCCCTGAAAGCTCTGGCAGCTCATCCTGACCGGGCTCGCCAGGTTGGAGCCTCAGCCCGTCAGCAGGTGCTGGACGGCTACACCCGCGCGGGCAGCGCCGCTCAACTTGCCGCTCTTTTACACACCACCTGTCAATCGTTATCTGGAGGATCCACATGAATGACGCTGTTATCGTTTCTACCGCCCGCACTCCGATCGGCAAGGCCTACCGGGGTTACCTGAACGACACGCACGGCAGCGACATCGGCGCGCACGTCGTGACCCACGCCCTGCAGCGCGCGGGAGTGGCCCCGGCGGAAGTCGAGGACATCATCATGGGCGCCGGTAACCCCGAGGGTGCCACCGGCAGCAACATTGCCCGGCAGATTGCCCTGCGCGCCGGCCTTCCAGTGACGGTCAGCGGCGTCACCGTCAACCGCTTCTGCAGCAGCGGCCTGAACACCATTGCCCTGGCCGCCAACCACGTCATGGCGGGGCAGGGCGACGTGTTTGTGGCCGGGGGTCTGGAAAGCATCAGCCTGACCCAGAACGAGCATGCCAACAAATACCGCCTGCGCGGCGAGTGGCTTACCGAGCACAAGCCCAGCATCTACATGAGCATGCTGGAAACCGCCGAGATCGTGGCCAGCCGCTACCAGATCAGCCGTGAGCAGCAGGACCAGTACGCCTGCCAGTCCCAGATGCGCACGGCCGCCGCCCAGCGGGACGGAAAATTCGACCACGAGATCGTGCCGTTCACAGCCCGCATGAAAGTTCAGAACAAAGCCACAGGCGAAATCAGCGACGAGGAAGTGACCCGCAGCCAGGACGAGGGCAACCGGCCGGACACCACCATCGAGGGCCTCGCCAAACTCAAGCCGGTGTTCGAGGGCGGCGTCATCACCGCCGGCAACGCCTCACAGCTCAGTGACGGCGGCGCGGCTGTGGTGGTCATGAACGGCGAGATGGCCCGTGACCGGGGCCTGCAACCCCTCGGGATCTTCCGCGGCTTTGCCGTTGCCGGCTGCGAGCCGGACGAAATGGGCATCGGCCCGGTGTTCGCGGCTCCGAAGCTGCTCAAGCGTCACGGCCTGAGCGTGGACGATATCGACCTGTGGGAGCTCAACGAGGCTTTTGCCGTGCAGGCTCTGTACTGCCGCGACCGGCTGGGCATCGATCCGGACAAGTACAACGTCAACGGTGGCAGCATCAGCATCGGTCATCCTTACGGAATGAGCGGCGCACGCCTGACCGGCCACGCCCTGCTGGAAGGGAAGCGCCGCGGCGCCAAGCTCGTGGTCGTCACCATGTGCGTCGGCGGCGGGATGGGTGCTGCAGGACTGTTCGAAGTGCTGTAAATCTAAGAAGAGAATGCCTCCTTTTTATAACCATGGAGGCATTCATTAAATGGCGAAAATCTTCGACTCAGAGTGTGCAGTCTGCAACAGGAATAGCCTGCACACTCTGAGCCTCGTTACTTAACATTCCGTTGGAGCTTTGAGCTACGACATTCAAGAATGTTGCTCCAAGTACTGTGAAAGTCGCCACAGGCCGGACATTTATATTTTGCGCTGAGACTGTTCCATTTTTTAAAGATAGAGAAGCCATTGCGGGGGGCACGTTGACATTGAGTGCGAGGCCTTCGGCAGGTGAATAGATATCGTTAAAAGCTCTAGAGAACACTTCTTTGGTTGTGCCAGTATCTCGGCCCTCTAGTTGGACGCCGAATCGATTTGCCATTCCATCCCAACGAACAACGGCTTCCAATACTGTATTAAGGTTATTGCATATAACTGAAGAGCCTTTTGAGTAAGTAGTTCCGGATTTGGTATCTACATAGTCCGATGGCAAAGTGTATTCACTTTGGTACGAGAGCAAACGGAGATTACGGACAGGATCCACAAGATTCACTGCATTCGTGCCGCATCCTGCGAGAAGCCCTGCCATGCCCACACCGGCCAGAAGAAACTTTTTCATACCTCTCACTGTGCGGCGTGAACCTGACCCGAAAGTGACCTCTCCTTGAGCATCCATGAGCCGAGTGCAAATCGAATCATGAAAAATCCAGGCTAGGGCCAGGACCCTTAAGCCATCTGAAGTGGGCTCGTCACTGCTGCGGCCTCTGGATTCAGTCTTGGCTGTTCAGGAAGCGGCTCACCGCTCGCGTCCAGAATGCGGCCGTACATCATGTGTGGTGTCGCGTGCTCGATTCGCACTGGGTAAACGCCCGCCTGTGAGGCACCGATCGCTTTGGGAACCACCGTCGGATGGTTGCCGCGGGTATGGCCTTCCAGGAAACCGGCGTCATGGGCGTCTCCGCGCAGCAGCACTTCCTGCACGCTGCCCACCTTCTCGGCGTTCTTGCGGGCACTCCACTCTTTCTGCCGGGCAATCAGACGCTGCAGGCGCTCCGTCTTCAGTTCGCGCGGCAGATCTGCGAAGTGCTTGTAGCTGGGCGTGCCGGGGCGCGGTGAATAGATGAACATGTACGCGCTGTCATAGCCGACCTCGTCATACAGACTCAGGGTGTCCTGGAAATCTTCCTCGGTCTCGCCCGGGAAGCCCACGATGATGTCGGTCGCCAGGACGGCGTGCGGCAGGTGCCGGCGGATCTCGGCGATGTGCTGCAGGTACTTCTCACGGGTGTACTCGCGGGCCATGCGGCGCAGCACGTGGTTGGAGCCGCTCTGCACCGGTAGATGCACGAACTCGCACACGGCCGGGGTCTCGGCCATGGCCGCCGCCACGTCCTCGGTGAAGTTCATGGGGTGCGACGTGGTGAACTTGATCCGGCGCACACCACTGCGCCCCACCAGCCGCAGAAGATCGGCAAAGCTGGGGTAGCCGGCCAGCCGGGCGCCCTGATCCACGCCGTAGGCATTGACGTTCTGGCCCAGCAGCGTCACTTCCTGAACACCGGCCGCCAGTTGCAGGTCCAGTTCGCGCAGGATGTCGTCAGGCGAGCGGCTGACCTGTGGGCCACGCGTGGTCGGAACGATGCAGTAGGTGCAGTGGTGGTCGCAGCCCCGCATGATGGTCAGGTGCGCCTGAAGCTTACCGGTGGGTGCCGGGGGGATGTGTTCGTGCAGCTCGTCCTTGAACTGCAAACCCCAGAAGCGCTCGTTGCTTTCCAGCGCCTGACCGATATCCAGCAGACTGCCGGGCCCGAGCAGGACATCGACCTCGAACTTGCGGGCCATCTGCTGGCCCTCTTCCAGCTGCGCGAGGCAGCCCATCATGCCAACCACCAGCGGCCGCTGGGCTTTGATCTTACGCAGCGTGCCCAGCAGACTGCGGACCTTGTCCACTGGTTTGCCACGCACGGCGCAGGTGTTGACCAGCACGAAATCTGCCTCGTCCACACCCTGCACCAGATCGGCGCCCAGAGAAACCAGCTGGGACTCGACCAGGTGCGTGTCGTACTCATTCATCTGACAGCCGTACGTGATGACTGTTGCCTTCATCTGCCTTCCTCCTGCAAGCCGGTCGGATGGATTCCGGGGCCTGTTCACGGTGCGCGCAGCCGGGGAAGGGCACGCGACCAGCAGCGGGGAGTCTAGCAAGTTGGCTGCAGAAAAACCGGTCAGGGCCTGTGACGTACGAAAAGGGAAGAGCTCCACAGTTAGCGCGTGTACGCGAGCGGCCCCTGCAACTGCCGATGCGGGACTTCGAATGCGCCAAGGTGTCTGCCTCAGCTGTGTTCAGGATGCTGGTATTTTCTCCGCCTGGAACGGTGACTTTGGCTGCCAGACACCGTAGAGGCATTGTTGAAGAAGGCCGACTGTTATTCGTCGTCCCGTGGGATGGGGTAAAGCTGGCCTTCCATCACCCGAATGCGTCCTTCTGGCTGCGCGTACGTCGCATCGATCAGGCCACTGCGGTGTTGCGCGAACCAGTGTTTGAGTGCGGCTGACCGGGAAAAGATTTCACGCGTCAGCACCTGTTCGGCTTCGAGACCCCTGCCGGCCAGGATCATGTTGCCGTAGTAGCCGCCCACGCGTGCCCGGAGGAACGGCACGTCCGGTTGAGGCTGCTTCAGCATGGCTTTCAGGTCGGTGAGGTTCCGCGCGCCCTCCTGAGCAGGGACGTAAGAGTAGGCGCGGGTCCGGTCGGCCAGCCGCACGCCGTCCCAGCCCAGCACCGTGTTCAGGCTGGGGCTCACGGCATAGGACCAGTCGTAGTAGGCCAGGACATCCGACGCGAACAGGATTTCCTTAAGTCCATCTCGGTTCAGGTCCGTGAAGGTTGCCCCGTAGTTCCCGCCGTCGAGAATGCCCAGATTGCGCACCGGGCCGGTGTCCTGCGTGAACAGGTATACCGTCTGGCAGCAATGCGCGCCTCCGCTGAAGTCACTGATGACCAGTTCAGGCCGTCCGCCGGGCCGAAGTGGCTGCAGTTCTGCCGTCAGGCTCCAGCCGGTGACTTTCAGGACGGTGCGGGTGCCGTTGCGTACCACCGCGACCGCCTCAGTGTTTCTCGCGTCATCCCTGGGGGAGACCTGTACGGTCAGCGTGCCCCACTTCAGGACCTGGGGCTGCTGGGCCTGAGCCAGCGGCGCAGGGGACAGCAGGACGAGGCAGGCAAAGGCCAGGCTGGGGCGCATGGTCGGAGATCGCATGCCTCCAGGCTAAGCTTTACTCCTGCGCCGCGAGACCCAGGCCCAGCAGGCGGTCGTCCATTCCACGGGCGGCCACCAGCTGCGCTCCTGCAAAAGGCAGTTCGGTCGGGACCGCCAGTGCCGGAACACCGAGAAGACTGAACGGGACGTTGAGCCTCAGCACGGCGCGGCGAAGCACCGTGGTTCCGCCAGGCAGGTCTATCTCCTCCTGGCCAGCCAATGGGGGTGGCACTGGAACGACCGGAGCCAGCAGCACGTCATGGCGTGACAGCACACTGTCCAGATAGGCCCGGTACTCGGCACGCCGCGTATGGGCCTCATGGACCGCTTCCTCGCTCAGGGCCTGCCCCTGTCGCAGCAGCCCCAGGGTGAACGGCAGAAAGCCCGGGTCTTCTTGTTGCAGCGCAGCCGCGTGCACCTGCGCAGCCTCGCTGAGCACGATGGGTGTGTAGGCGTCCAGCATCTCCGGAAGCTCAACCGCAGCCACAACCGCGCCCTGGGCTTCAAGCCGGCCCGCATAGGCCTTCACCGCGTCGCGCACCTCGGGTGCTACCCAGCCTTCAGGCAGCCACAACCCGACCCGGACCCCGGACCAGCGTTGAGGCTGTACCGTCGCGCCCGTCAGTGCCTCGTGAACCCGGACCACCGTGGCCAGGTCACGGGCGAGCGGTCCGGCATGGTCACACGTCCATGACAGCGGCAGTACGCCCTCGGTGCTCCAGGCGGCGTGGCCTTTGGTCGGTTTGTAGCCCACCACCCCACACCACGCCGCGGGCACACGAATGCTGCCCCCGGTATCGGTGCCCAGGGCGAAATCCACCTGATTCAGCGCCACGCTGACGGCCGCGCCGCCGCTGCTGCCGCCCGGGAGACGCTGAGGCTCGAATGGATGGCTGGTGCCACCGTACCCGTTCAGGCCGGTAATGCCCAGCGCAATCTCGTGAAGGTGCGTCTTGCCGGTGGCGCTGGCTCCCAGGGCCAGCAGCTGCTGCACCAGCACACTAGGCCCCGGGTCAGCAACGGCCGCGCGGGTACTGGCCGCCAGGGGCCAGCCGGGAACGCCAAACAGATCCTTGACGCTGAACGTCAGTCCCGAGAGTGGCCCATGCGGGTCGCCTGCCAGGGGAAGAGCTGGCCGGTAGGCCCAGGCCCGCTGCGGATCTTGAAAAGCGGCCTCACCAAGCGGAGACGCAGGAGAACGGTGGTCTGCCATTGTAAACAGGGTAGCGGTTCAGGAGGTCTGCCCCGGTCTGGTCTCCTGAACTACGTTGCCCGGCCTCATACGGGCTGGTGACGTTCGGGGACGACGGTGGGGGAGAGTGCCCGTCGGCAACCTGAAGCGGTGTTCGCGGCGCAGCGCTTCGCGATTCCTGCGTTCCGACCACCGTCGGAACCGGGGCCCGGATCAGAACGGCAGGATGGGAGGCTGCTTCCACTGGCCCTGCGCCAGGGTGAAGGGTCCGAAGGCCTGTTCACCCAGTGGACCAAGGTTCAGGCTGAATCCACCGTCGAGCCGGTAGGTGACCAGCTGACCGCGCGCCACTTTCAGGAATGACGCAGCGGTATTCAGCGTGACCGGTACCGCAATATTGGCGACCTGCTGTGCGGTGCCGCGAGCCGGCAGATTTACGTTGGGGAACTCCACCTGGCCGACCTGCGCACCGTCGATCACCAGCTGACCGGCCAGATTGGCCATCCGCAGGGGCAGCGGATTGGGATTGGTGACCTGCAGGTTCATGGTCAGGTGGGCCACGGCCGGGCCCCCGCCCAGCCCGCCTGGCAGCGTCAGGCCAGTCAGGCGGACCTGCTGCACGTCCACGGTGGGGACCTGCACGATGGGTTGTGTTGGTGTACACGCGCTGAAGGTCAGGGCGGACACGGCAGTCAGCGGCAGCAGTCGTCGCATGCGCCCAGACTAAGCCCTGCTTCTCACGGAAGTCTGATGCAGCCAGACCAGAAAGGATGCTCAAGATTGCCGCTGTTCATGGAGAGAAATCGTGCAGTACGCTGCCTTCATGCGGCAACAAGGACGGCACTGGCACGGGCGCTCACTGGCGTTGGCGGCCGCACTTCTGGGTGGGGCTCAGGCCACGAATCTTGACTTTTCGGGAGCTGTTCATAGTCCGGCAGGCGGCGGCTGGTCTGCCGGCACCGTCCGCTTCGGAGTGTCCGATGTTGGTTTCGCGGGCGGAACGGTGGCCCTGGGCCTGTCGACCCGGGCAGCAGACCTGCAGTTCAGCCGGGGGTTCTCCCTGGCACCTCTCGGCGCAGTCACGGCGCGTACCGACCTGGCGGTCACCTGGCAGGGTGGGGTGCGGACCCAGGCAAGAGTCAACGGGGCCCTGGGCCCGGTCGCACTGAACGTCGGTGCGGCGCTCTTTACGACCTCGCTGGCCAGTGTCGATCCTCTGGCGTCTTATGCGTTTCAGGCCAGCGACCTGCGTGATCGTGGCTGGAATGCAGACCTGACGGCCCGGTACCGCCTCAGCCGCCTGCTGGTGCTTCAGGGAGGCGCTGAGCTCGGCGCACAGCCGCAGGCGTTTGTGGGTGTGGAAGGCCGCCGTGACCTCATCCGGATTCTGCCCCCTGCGGATGGCAGTGAAACAGAGCCCGCTGAACCACAGGAAGCACAAGAGTCCGATATCTCGGCAACCAGCAGCCCAGCCTCGCCAGCGGTGCCGGAGACGTCGGCTCCACAGGATGAGTCTGCGCCGGAAGAGCAGCCAGACGGATCAGCAGAGCTTGAAAGCGACGACCCGGCTGCGGCAGAACCGGAAACTGAAGTGACCGGCACCATCATCTGGCGTCTCGGCGCACGGGCAGGGCGGGATGTCCTGGGTGTGACCGCTGGGGTTGGGTACGCCGCGCCATCCGGGTTGAACCTGGGACTTGATGCCCTGATTGGCCCGGGGAGCTTCGGTGTTACCGCCAGTCTCAGTGCGGCAGATGTTCTGGGTGAAGGGACCACCCTGCGGGTATATGGGGCCTTTGAGCCATGGCGTAACCACACCATGCCACTGCGTGCGGGCCTGGAGGCTACGCTGCCGGCTGGTCCCGGAGAACTGGGGTTAGACCTGCGGGGAGGACAGGCGTCTAATGGCAGTCTCGGGTATGGGGCGCGTATTTCGTATTCGCTGCCCCTCGGGAACTCGGAGCGCCCCTAAACCTGAGAACTATGAGTTGCCAGTAGGTCTCCAGGACCTTAAAGCTGTGGTCAGCACGGCGAACCGCTTCTCATGGACGGGGACCCGATACTACTCCCTGTGAAGAACTTTCTGACCATGACCCTGATTGCTGTTCTCGCCTCGGGCGCCAGCGCGCAGAGTGCGCAGGACATCATCTCTAAAGTCGATGCCACCCAGAAGGCTGCCAAGGACGTCTCCTTCCGCCTGAGTGGCAACGCGAGCCTGGAGACCAGCTCACAGAAAATTGACATGACCATCAAGAGCATTCCGGCACAGGGGGTTGCACGGCTTCAATTTGCCGCTCCTGACGCCCTGGCTGACAATGTCGTCGTGGCCGACAGGTCGGAAGTACGCCAGTACCTGTTCCTGACCAACCAGGTCACCGTCACCCCACTGAAGGAGGCTGCATCTAACGCCGGTTTCGGTGGCCTCGACTTCACCCAGTTCAGCAATCCGGCTGCCCTGCTCAAGGACTACAGCGTAAAACTGCTCGCCACGTCAGGTGCAGCCGGAAAGCGGGTCTTCCAGCTGGAGGCCACGCCAAAGAATGGGGGCGACCGCGCCCGGTTGTGGATCACCGAAGCCGGCTGGCGTCCCACCAGAATGCAGCTGCTCAGCGGTGGCCGGACCGTAGCTGACCTGACGGTTTCCAATTACCGCATCAACTCGGGCCTGACCGTCGCAGGTCTCAAAACCCTGCCCAAGAACGCAGAGATTATTCGTCAGTAAAGGACAGCTACGCCCGGAGCCTGAAATGACCAGAAAGACCCCCGCCGTACGGCGGGGGTCCTTGTCGATGAAAGTGGATGTGTTGCTTAGTTCAGAACGCGGCGGGCGCCCTGGTAGCGGCTTGCCCAGTAGGGGTTGCTGAACAGGGGCTCGACCATCGAGCGGCCCTTGTAGCTGTTGGCGTTGGCCATCAGGCCGCCGCCCAGGTAGATCCCGACGTGGCTGGCGGTGCGGCCGGTGGTGTTGAAGAACACCAGGTCACCTTCACGCAGGTGGCTGCGGTTCACTGGAGCGCCGACGCGCCACTGTTGAGCCGCGGTGCGGGGAAGGTTGATCCCCATCTGGCGGAACACGTTCATGGTGTAGGAGGAGCAGTCAATGCCTCCACTGCCGTTTCCCCCGAGAACGTAGCGGATGCCCAGGAAGCGGGTGGCGGCGCTGCGAACGAACGCGCCTCCCCGGCTTGGGGCAGCGGCAGCCTGAGGGGCCCGGGCGGGTGCCTTCGCGGCGGAGGGCGCGCCCCCGGTGTTCAGGCGCTGGCCCACCTGGATGGTGGTGCTGCTGAGTTTGTTCAGCTTCATCAGCGTGCTGGCATCCATGCCGGTGGCACGCGCCACGGAGTACAGGGTGTCTCCAGGCTTGACGGTGTAGGTAGCGGCGGTGGCATTGCTGAACGTAAGCGCGGCAAATGCAAGGGCAAGAAGGGTAGGGAAACGTTTCATCGACAGGGAGAAGTTTAACGTATCTTTATTTAGTTGCCCTTAATACACGGGAAAACCGAGGGATTTATGCGCCCATGCGCCCATTATGCGTTCTAGTAATCATTCACCCAATCGGAAATGAGCCGAATAGCTCAGGGTTCTCAGACTTCAGCTCATCTCAGCATGATGGGCGAAAGCGTGCGCGCATACAGCCTGCAAGATCGTTAGACATCAAACGCTGTCTCAGGATTCTCATGCACGGAATCTGACCTGCGTCTTTAGGCTGACTACAGGACGGTGCAGGTCTCGCGCCTATACTTGGCTCACGACCCGGATGCCGGTCAATGGCATCTCGGTGCCCAGCAGGAGGATGCATGAAGGAACCCATGACCACTGACCAGTTGCTGCAAGGTCTCAAGCACTACCGCCGCATTGCCCGTCAGGACATGTTGCGTGCTGGTGAAACGCCGCATCCGGAGGCTTTTTTGCAGCACGCGGAAAGTCGCCGTGAAATCTATGCGGCCCTGGGCACCTATGCGGAGCAGCACGCCAGTGACGAGGTCATTGAACATGCGCTGGAGCTGTACCGGCAACTCCCCTTCGTGACCGGGACGCCGGAGCATGAGCACGCCGACCTCAAGGGACGCGAAAATGCGCTGGAGAACTTTTTCCTGCTGGTAGGTCTTGATCCCAAGGCTCGCCGCGAGGCCCGCAGCAAACGCCCCAAGCTGACGTCCTGAGGGCGCGGCATCACGTCTTTGCGGGTGCTTGCTGCGGCGTCAAAGCAGGAGGCCACAGCAGGGCACTAGACTGCCCGGTATGGCTCATCCCGAATTTGTTGGACTGGTCAACTCCTTGCAGGCTACCGCTGAGGCGGCCCTGGGTGACCTGAACGCCGCCTCAGCGAGCGCCGCACGAGACGGACTGCTGGCCGAAAACCGAGCGCGTCAGACGGCCGAGCGCAGCCTGAAACTTCTCACCATGCTGGCGGAAAAAACCCGTGGAAACCTTGATTTCACTGAAGCTGACCTGCTGACCCAGGCGATTGGCAGCCTGCGCGAACGACTCAGCGCCAGCGGTAACTGAGGTGCGGGCGGTACTGCAGCGGGTCACCCGCGCCACATGCACGGTCGAGGGGACAATCACAGGTCAGACAGGCCCGGGGCTGCTGATACTGCTGGGGGTGGCTCCCACGGACACACCTGAGGTTGCCTGTGCACTGGCTGGCAAGACTGCAAAGTTGCGAATCTTCAATGACGAAGCGGGCAAGATGAACCGCAGCGTACTGGACATCGGTGGCGGGGTCCTCAGTATCAGTCAGTTCACGTTGTATGCCGATACGCGCAGCGGAAACAGACCAAGCTTTATTGCCGCGGCTCCGCCTGATCGGGCCCGGGAGTTGTACGGGGCGTTCAATGAGGCCCTGCGTGCACAGGGCCTTGAGGTCAGCGAGGGGGTCTTCGGGGCACATATGGTTCTGGACCTGACCAATGACGGTCCGGTCACGATCACGCTGGACGTGCCCTGAAACGCGTCTTCTCACCTCGTCTCTCGCTATTCTGGCGGGCATGAAGCTCTCCGGACTGTTGCTGGTTGCCGCGCTGACGATGGGTGTGGCCGGCGCCTACACCGTTAAGCCCGGCGATACGTTGTATTCCATTGCACGCGCACATGGCACCACGGTCGCGGAACTGACCCGTCTGAACAGCCTGAGTGGCACGGAAATCAGTGTCGGGCAGGAACTCCGGGTACCGGGGCAGCCAGCGCCCTCTGCGCGGCCTGCTCCGTCTCCTGGCGCGGCACCTTCCAGCCCGAAACCGGCAGCGGCACAGCCCAGTCTGCCCAGGTCCCTGCCCGCAGACCAGCTGGCTCCCACTCCGGCGACGGCCCGTATTGCCGGGGTCAACATCCGCGTGCCGCAGAGCCTGCGCATGGGAGAAGCCTTTACGGTCCGTCTCAGTGGAACCCGGGCGGCCCAGGCCACCGTGCGTTTTCCCAGTGAGATCGGGGAAGACGTCAGGGAGCCTGCCGAGGTCCTGCGCCCTATCGGTGCGGCAGGAGAGTACCTGGTCCTGGGCCGCGTGGTGCTGGGCAAGACCACCCCTTTGGTCTACGAGGTGAGCCTGAACGGTGAGCTGATCCGTGGCCGTATTCCGGTCGTGGGACTTGATCAGCCGATCCAGCACCTGAACCTGCCTCCCAAGATCAGCGGCGTGCTGCAGGACCCCAGACGGGCAGCCGAAGACGCAGCGGTCGAGAAAGTCTACGCGCGCCGCACGCCGCAGCTCTGGTCGCGTCCGTTTGCGCCTGCGCTGGCAGGAATCAGACCCAGCAGCAGCAGCTTTGCCCAGCCCCGCACCTATGTGGCGGGTGGGCAGGTGGCTTATCACTTCGGCACGGACTACCCGGCGCGAGCTGGAACGCCTGTGCTTGCCGTAAACGACGGCACCGTAGTGCTGGCGGGGAATTATCCGGTAAGAGGCGGTCTGGTTGCGATTGACCACGGTGCAGGGGTAACCAGCCTGTACTTCCACCAGTCCCGGGTGGTCGTCAAGCCGGGACAGCAGGTGACGCGCGGGCAGAAAATTGGCGAAGTGGGCAGCACCGGCCTCAGCGGCGGACCCCACCTGCACCTGGAACTTCGGGTGCGTGGCGAGGGCACCAATCCTGCTGGCTGGATAAACCGCATCTGGCCCCAATAAAAGAGAAGCTGACTGTTGCTGAACACAAAATGGAGCCACCGGGGGTTTTCTCGTCGGTGGCTTTATGTGTTGAAACGCGTAAGACTCACCTGGGCACCTGGAACAGCAGAGTGTCAGAACGGCCACCTAACTGCTAAATGGAGGTCTGCGCCTGATTGTTGCAGGCGGTGCACGGCGTCTGATCGGCTCTCTGCCGTGTC